>DBVN01000030.1:0-37770 GCA_002308515.1 Verrucomicrobia bacterium UBA1263
TTTCCACTTTTGATCACTACACGACAGAATCATTCTTTAGCCTTGCATAATTCCGCTTTTGAGCTTACACTTTTACCCATGTGAGAGGCAGGTCGCCTACCTGCAGTTGTTCTTTTTAATGACTTCTTAAATAGAAGTAACCCCTTTCCCTGCGTTGTTCGTGATTAGAAGCAAATCCTTGAACCGTAATTATATGTAGGAAGGGACTCTGGCCGCGGACGTTGATGTGCAGGCCTGCCTTGAGTAGGAAACACGTGACCCGTCGGACCTGTCCCATTGTTTCTCGTTCCGTTCAAAGGAACTGTTCACACGGCAAATGCGGGGTTTTTTGTAATGGGAGACAGCGGAAAATGGCGAATAAAAACTACACCTCCGGGGACAATGAAACACAAGGCGAACTCTTTCCCAGTCAGGCACCTGTGGTAAACCATACCACTCCCACTGAGGATAGTTCAAATGATATCCTGAAAAAGAGATTGGATGCAGCTCAACCGCTTGCCGCGAGAATGCGTCCAAGAACTCTTGAAGAATTTATTGGCCAAGGACATATACTAGCGCCAGGATTGCTGCTCCGTCGGGCTATCGAAGCAGACCGCATCCAGTCACTGATCCTTTACGGACCCCCCGGCACCGGAAAAACAAGTCTCGCCACTTTGATCGCGGCACATACTCAAACCTATTTTGAACGGTTGAGCGGCGTGGAATCGAACGCTTCAGATATCCGTCGTGTTCTGCTTTCGGCAATGAACCGTCTTTCCAATACCGGACGGCCAACTCTGCTTTTCATCGACGAGATACACCGCTTCAATAAACCTCAGCAGGACTTACTGTTACCCGATGTAGAATCCGGTATCATCCGTCTTATTGGCGCGACGACACATAATCCCTTTCTTTTCATCAACGCACCACTGGTATCCCGTTCTCAAATATTTGAACTAAAACCGCTTTCTCGTGAAGAACTTCTCAAGCTTCTCCATGCGGCACTGGAAGATAAAGAGCGAGGTTTGGGTCTGCGAAAGATCCTGGCCGATGAAGAGGCTCTTCAGCATTTGGCCGTATTATCTGACGGCGACGCTCGTAAAGCACTTAATTCCTTGGAAATCGCGGCGTTGACGACTCCTCCGGATCCCGATGGAACTATTCACATCACTCTGGCTTGCGCAGAGGAATCCATACAGAAAAAAGCAGTCGTTTATGACGCGGATGGGGACGCTCATTATGACACCATTTCCGCTTTTATCAAATCTATGCGNNGGCTATCTATTGGCTGGCCAAGATGATCCACGCGGGAGAAGATCCCCGATTCATCGCCCGGCGCATCGCTATTTGCGCGGCAGAGGATGTAGGGTTGGCAGATCCCATGGCACTCGTTCTGGCCAACGCAGCTGTCCAGGTCTCTGAATTCATAGGCTGGCCGGAAGCACGTATCCCCTTGGCGGAAGCGGCTATCTACATTGCCACCGCTTATAAAAGCAACAGTGCTATCATGGCCATTGATTCGGCATTATCGGATGTTCGCTCAGGGAAAACGATTCCCGTTCCGGATATTCTTAAAGATTCTCATTACTCCGGCGCGGAAAAACTGGGACACGGAAACGATTACCTCTACGCTCATAACTTTCCCGGTCACTTCGTCCCCCAGGATTATCTGGGCGCGGATCGCACTTATTATGTTCCTAATGAACTGGGAACCGAAAAGAAAATCAAAGAACGCAGTCAGCCCTGGCGCGACGCATTGAAAAAGATACGTAAAAAGTGTGAGAATGAATGAGTCTTTGAAAACAGAAAAAGCCCTTTTGAGGAAGAATATCCGGGAAAAAACTTCAGAGGCTGAACCACAAGTTCTCAAAGACGAAAGCCGGATCATTTGTAAGCTTTTGGCAGAATCTAAATTCTGGAAAGACTCTCAACATATATTGATGTTTGTCCCGATGAAGGATGAACCAGATATTTCACCTCTGCATTGCCTTGCTCTACAGGAGAAGAAACACCTTTACCTGCCACAGTACAATCCGCTGAAAGAGATATATGACATTGCCGAAATACACGATCCGAAACGGGATCTTCAAATAGGGAAATACGGAATCTTAGAACCTGTTACTCAATACACTACAAAGGAAAACATTGACATGACACTGGTTCCTGGTCTAGCATTTGATCGGTCTGGTTGCAGACTGGGACGGGGGAAAGGTTTTTATGATCGACTCCTGGTCGATTTGCCTGGGATGAAGTGCGGCATCTGCTGGTCATGGTCGCTTCTGACTTCATTGCCTGTTGAACCTCATGATTGCCGTGTCAACTTTTTAGTGACTTCTCCCAAGATATACTCATGCGTAGATGAATAATTTGTGGATCGAGATAGGATTTTTCATTTTGGCTGCCATAGGTCTGACCCTATGGTTTGCCTGGCAGCGCAAGTCACTTGAAGTTCAGAGAGAGCAAACTCTGCTGGAAACCAAGAAACGTTCAGAGGAATACCTGGAGGAAGGACGAAAAAAGCTGGAAGAATTCACCCGTCTTAAAGAAGAAAACTACCGCGAAAAAGAAGAAGCCCTCACCCATCGCGAAGGTCTGATCGGTCTGCAGCTGCAAGGCATTCTGGAACAAGAGACAAATCTGAAACAGCGGCAGGAACGCCTGGATGAACGTGAAGCAGATATCGCTTTTTCACGCAAAAATCTCAACGAGGAGATCGAAGCCTGGCGCAAAAGACTTTCTCAGACAGCGGGAATATCTGTTGAGGATGCCAGAGATATGCTGATGAGAGAGGTGGAAAAATCTGCCGCTAACGATGCCCTTAAACTTTCCAAACGCATTCTGAAAAACGCTGAAACCTCCGCCAAAGAACAAGCCACGCGGATTCTGGCCGCAGCCATCCAGCGCTGTGCCATTGCGCATACGATGGACATTGATTCTTCTGTCATAGCACTGCCCAATGACGAGATCAAAGGACGTATCATTGGACGTGAGGGACGCAACATCAAGGCTTTTGAAAATCAAACCGGCGTAACAGTCCTGGTGGATGACTCCCCTAACACGATCATTCTCTCTGGTCTGGATCCCATCCGTCGGGAAATAGCCAAACGCGCCATGCTGACCATGGTTAAAGACGGAAGGATCAATCCCACTCGCATCGAGGAAGTAGTCAATCAATCCGCGCAGCAGGTGGAAGAAATCGGCATGGAATCGGCTCAAGACGCGATCCATCAAGTTGGACTGACTCTTCTTCCCGATCCCATCATGAAAATGCTGGGAAGACTCAAATTCCGCTACAGCTACTCTCAAAATATCCTTTCCCATTCCATCGAAGTCGCTCACCTGTCCGGTCTTTTAGCTGGCGAGCTGGGACTGAATATCACACTGGCGAAACGAGCAGGACTGCTGCATGATATTGGTAAAGCGGTCACTCACGAAACTGAAGGCGGACATGCCAAAGCCGGCGCGGAATTTCTGGAACGCAACATGGAATCGACAGAAATCATTGAATGTGTCGCCAAACATCATGACTCTGTCACACTGTCGGATCCCTCCCCATTGCTCTGTATCGTTGCCGCCGCGGATGCCGTAAGCGCGGCTCGCCCCGGCGCTCGTCTGGAAAACATGGAAACTTATATCAAACGGCTCAATCAGCTGGAAGCCATCGGCAAAGGTTTGCCCGCGGTGGATCGTTGTTTCGCTCTGCAGGCCGGACGTGAGTTCCGTGTTTTTGTCAAACCAGAACAGGCAACGGATGAACAGTGTTCCATGCTGGCTAAATATCTGGTTACAAAGATACAGGATGAACTTCAATATCCAGGGCAGATCCGTATCACCATTATTCGGGAACACCGCTGCGAAATCATCGCTGAATAAAAATCCCACCATGATATTCCTCCGACTCCAACTTTCTATCATACTTTTCCTTTTTTTCATTTTTTTAACACCACATGGAGACGCTCAGGAAAATAAACCCACAGATTCGCAAACTCTTTCTATCATTACTCCTCATACAGAATCCATTCGTCAGGAGATCGGTCTTAAATTTTCCAACTGGTACCAAGAACATTTTAAAGAAAATATCAAGCTGGACTGGAGAAACGTAGGCGGCTCCAGCGATACTATCCGCTTTATTCGTTCCGAATTTACCGCCAAGCCTGAATGGATCGGTCTGGATATCCTTTTCGGATGCGGTGTAGATCCCTACTTTGACCTTAAAAATGAAAAACTTCTGGAACACTGTCTTCTGTCGGAAGACATCCTCGCCNNCCATTCCTGCCGATAATCAAGGCACACTACTGCGTGATCCAGATGGGTTCTGGTATGGTGTCACGATCGCTACTTTTGGAATACTGAGCAATCTCCGTGTTCAGGAATATAATCATTTACCTCAGCCTAAAAGCTGGAAAGACCTCGCCCTTCCGGAACTTCATGACTGGGTCGCTATCAGTGATCCCCGCAACAGCGGCAGTATGTACACTATGATGGAGGTGATCCTCCAAGGATACGGCTGGGAAGAAGGCTGGAGGATACTCACGGGCATGGCCGCAAACTCGACCTCCATTGGTCGTTATGCCACGGACGCGCCGCGGCTGACAGCTCTGGGTAATACGGCTTCCGGCATCTGCATCGATTTTTACGGTTTCACTCAGGTCAACGCACACGGCAAAACAAACATGATCTTCACGATCCCGGAAGATTTCTCTATTCTCTCGCCAGACTGTATCGCTATTTTGAAAGGCACAGAACACTTGAAAGAAGCCCAGAGATTCATTGAGTTTGTGCTGAGCGATGAAGGACAGAAACTATGGATGTTCCCCGTAGGCACACCGGAAGGCCCTGCCAGATCCGCCTTGCTGAGAATGCCGATCCGCAAAGATCTTTACAATCGCTATCCGCAATACTCTCCCGTTCAGAATTCCCCTTTTCATGATAAGAGTACGGACATGAACGGAAATACCAACAGCACCTTTACACTGGACAATGATCTTGCGTATAAACGCAGGGATCTGGTTTGCGGTCTGATCGGCGCCCAGCTGATAGATACACACCCGGAACTGCGAAAGGCCTGGGCAGAAGGCATCCGAAAAGGCAAAGCGGAGGAAACGCTCATCCGTCTCTCAAAACCGCTCATCACTGAAGATGAGCTTCAGTCACTTTTGCAAAACGAGTGGAAAGACCCCATTCAAAAGAACCGTATCAAGATCCGCTGGCAGATCGAAGCGCAGGCACGCTGCCGGGCTATTCGGAAAGAACTGCGCCAACAACCTTAAACATGATATTTATGAAAAAAAACTTTTTATCTCCTGTTTTTTTATGTTCCGCTTTGACACTCAGTCTGATCCTGGCTCAGCAGCCCAGCCGCGCGGGTAACCTGAGTTTCAGCGATCCATCCATGTCGGTGCAGCCTCCGGCCGGAGCAATAGGGTTCCCGGATCGCTCACCGGATATGGACGCGCTTCCCGGTTTTCAAAATCCGCCGAACGGATACGGAAACGTCCCCTTCTTCTGGTGGCTGGGTGATCCACTGACTCCGGAACGTCTGCGCTGGGAAATTGATCAGCTGGCAGACAAAGGAACAGTGGGACTCCAGGTCAACTATGCCCACAGCGACCAGGGCGGTCTCATCTATGGTTACACTTATCCCAGTTCTCCCAAGCTGTTCTCCGATGAATGGTGGGCTTTGTTCAAAGAGTTCCAGCACGACGCGGCCGCCAAAGGAATGTCAGTCAGTCTGAGCGATTACACGCTGGGCATCGGTCAGGGAGCGTTCATGGATGAAGCGCTTAAAAACAATCCGGATATCCAGGGAGGCAATCTCCGCAGTGAATCTAAAGATCTCGCGGCCGCGGCTGATCTGCGCTGGGAGATGAAAGAAAAACCTCTCTGTGTGATCGCTTACCCGGTCACCAACGGCAAACTGGATTCCTCCCGCGCCCTTAATCTCACAGAAAAAATTTCCGGTACCGTCCTGGAGTGGACACCTGACAAATCGGATCTGCAAAGCAGCTGGAAAGTGATCGCCGTTTGGGGGCAAAAAGTCCCTTATACTATTGATCCAATGAATCCCGCGACCGGCCCGGAGATCATCAAGGCTTTTTTCCAAAAATTTGAAGATCATCTGCCGGGTGAAAGTGGAAAAGGTTTGAACTTTTTCTTCTCGGACGAATTGGATTTCCGCATCCGCGGGAATCTATGGAACAAGTATTTTGCTCATGAATTCCAACAACGCAAGGGGTATGATATCATCCCTAAACTGCCGGCTCTGTTTGAGGACATCGGCCAGGAAACCGCAAAAATCCGACTGGACTATCGTGATGTGATGGTCTCCCTCAGTGAAGAAGGTTATTTCAAACCTGTTTACGACTGGCACACGAGCCGCGGTATGATCTACGGCTGCGACCACGGCGGACGCGGCAAGGATCTGATGGAATTTGGCGATTATTTCCGCACTCAGCGCTGGATGAGCGGTCCCGGCTGCGACCAGCCTGCTCTGAGTGAGGATCTCATCAAAAATAAAGTCGCCTCCTCCATTTCCCATCTTTATTTGCGCCCGCGTGTCTGGCTGGAAGGTTTTCACAGCAGCGGCTGGGGAACCAGTTCCGCGAACATTACCAAGGCCACTCTCGTCAACTTCATCCAAGGACACAATCTGCTTTCGCTCCACGGACTCTATTATTCCACTCACGGCGGCTACTGGGAATGGGCACCTCCCTGCAATCATTTCCGGATGCCCTACTGGCAGCATATCACGCCCTTTATGCAGTGTCTGCAAAGGATGGGCTATCTGCTCAGCCAGGGAGTCCATCGCTGCGATGCGGCTGTCATCTACCCGGTCGCGGCACTGGAAGCAGGCATGGACGGCAATGGAGCCAGGAACGCGGCATTCGATGCCGGTTCCAAACTTTACAGAAACGGCTATGACTTCGATTTCATTGATTTTGAATCGCTGGAACGCGCTGAGATCCGTGACGGAAAAATCAATGTTTCCGGCGAAAGTTATTCCATTCTGGTGATTCCCTCCATGAAGGCGGTACGTTTCTCCACTCTGCAAAAGGCAAAGGAACTAGCTGAAAACGGAGGAATCGTCGCTTTCACAGGCTCTCTGCCCGAAGCCAGTGACCGTATCGGCAGCAACGATCCGGAAATCACCAAAATACTAACGGGAATACTGAATGATATTTCCGCTGAAGCTCTTGCCAAAGAAGTCATCACTCACACCAATTCCGCTCACGGTATCGGCATCCACGCCGTCAACGCGGAATATTTGGCCAATACCCTTCATAATTATCTGCAAACCGACATCACTTCCATGAAGTCTCCCAAGCTGGATGATTCCGTCAGCTATGTCCACCGCAAGATCGGACAACGTGATTTCTATTTTATCTATGGCGCGCAGCAGGGTGATGAATATCTGTTCCGAACCAGCGGTCATGTGGAATTATGGGATCCCTGGACCGGTAAAACTTATACCTGCCGTGATGTAGTTCCCGATAAGCAAGGCACACGGATCAAGATGCCTCTCACTATCACACAGGCACAGATACTCGTCTTTTCCCAAAATGCAAATGCCGCAAATGAAAACCTTCCGCTAAACGGATCAGATTCTGAACTGCAGCTGGATGGCGATTGGGAGATCACCCTCAAGCCCACACTGGACAATCGCTGGGGCGACTTCCACTGGCCTCCGTATGATCCCAAAACAGGCTCCACTTTGATGGGACCGGAAGCCCGTTTCTTCCGTTATAAACTAACATCTGCTCCGCTCAATGAAGATTGGACTGCTCCCGATTTCGATGACAGTCAATGGTTCCATGAACGCTATGGATACGGACTCCAATTCTGGAAACTTGGTCCCCTCACCGAACATGAAGCCACTACAGAACTGGACGCGAAAATACTGAGTTCAGCAGAACCCAATCCCGAACGCGGTTTCTTTGCCAAGGGGCGCACTTTCTACTGGGAGCCTTATGATTTCTCTTGGAAGAGCGGTCTGCGGGATGACCACGGCCGCCAGGGCTGGCACGGCCTTAAAGAACAGATACATGACAACATCATCGCTTTGGGGAAAAAGAAACAGATCAACTATAACCGGGATACAGCCCGCGAAAAAGAAGAGAACGGCAGCATTTATTATCTGCGTTCCACAGTCCTGGCCGCTCAAGACGGTGATGCCTGGATGCGGATTGGAAATTACTCGCCCGCTTTCATCTGGATCAACGGACAGCCCGTTGCTAAAGACGCACAAAAAGTCTCTCTTAAGCAGGGACACAATACCGTCTTGCTGAAATACACCGGACCGGGCAAAGGCTATGTCGTCTTTGAATCCGCCCGGGATGGTCAAACCGCGCCTTCCGGCACTCCTTCCGCCGAATCCAGGATACTGGATCCTTCCGTTCCCGCGCCAATGGAAACTCTCTGGTACAATCAGCCCGATCTGCTTCCTTATGATTGTATGGAAAAACAGGCTTACGGATACGATCGCTTTACCGCTCCTGCCGGATTGACAGGCTTCACGCTCCAGGCTGCCGGCACTCCACGCGTTTGGGTGAACGGCGAAACAGCTGATGTAAAAAATCTGGGAGCTTCTGAAACAGTCCGGGGCACGGACTGCTTCCGCGTTAGCCTTCCTTCAACATTGATTGAAGAATCCTGTGTGGCAATTGCCATTGAACACCAGCCAGGCATCTATGGCGGAAACGCTATCCCATGTCCCATCCGCTTGGAATGCGGCACCGGCAAAACACAATTGGGTGACTGGAGCCAGCAGGAAGTACTGCGTACCTACTCCGGCGGCGCATACTATCAGAAAACCTTTGAACTCACACGCGAGCAGGCTGATTCCGATCAAGTCTTCCTTGATCTGGGGAAAGTCTCCTGTAGTGCTGAAGTCTGGTGCAACGATAAATCGCTTGGTGTATGTGTTGCGCCTCCTTATCGGTTCAATCTGACAGGAACTCTGCGCGAAGGAAATAATACATTAAAAGTGCTTGTGTACAACACCGCGGCCAATCACTGGTCATCCATACCCAGTAATTACCAAGGGAAACTAGACTCCGGTCTCCAAGGGCCTGCAAAACTACAGTTCACCAACCAGGCTGATTAAATCAGAGAACGCGGCGAAATTTTTTCTCAAGATCTCTCTGGCTGATCTCGATGATGGTGGGACGTCCATGTGGGCAGGTGTACGGCATTCTGCAATGGCGCAAATCATCCATCAGATGATCTATCTCCTCCCGATTGATGAGATCATTGGCTTTTACTGCCAAACGACAGGAATGGGAAGCTATGAGTTCCTCGGCCATATCCGCCTGAGTCAGCTCACGTCCCGCGGCACGCAAATCATCCAGAAGATCCAAGATAAATTTCTTGGCAGAAATACCCTTGATAAAACTCGGCAGTGAATCGATCAAGAATGTTCTCTCTCCAAATTCATGCAAACCGATCCCCAAACGATGAAAGACAGGCAGTTTTTCTCGAATCAGTGAAGCATCCCGCATTCCAAGCTCCACCGTTTCAGATAAGAGGAGCTGCTGGGATTCGGCTTTACCTTGTTCAGCCTGGGACATCAGCCTCTCAAAAAGGACACGCTCATGCGCGGCATGCTGATCGACCAGGACTAATCCTCTATCCGACTCAAAAAGAAGATAAAGTTTATTCAAAACACCTAAAAACCGCAGCGGTACTGTAAGCAGCGGCGCGTTCGCGAGCGGCTCTGGTTCAGGTTGTCTTTCTGCGCTTTCCACTTCCGGTGCTTGAGAGGGTACACGATATTGTCCCGGATAGACTGTTTCTCTATCTGTCTGAATCGGCGCATTTTTAGCTCTGACAGGAGAAAATGGAAGCGGCTGAGTATAAGGTCTGTTTTCAAACACCGTCGGAGCATTTGTCACCACCGGCTTCATTTCTGGCTTTGACTGCAAGTCAAGTGGAGGCTGTACAGTATTCAACTCCGTTTTGTTCGCGTCCAAGGGTTCATTCCGTTCGCTGCGCTTGAAAGGATCTGAATAATCCTCCAAAGCCGTTCGGAGGATCCTTGAAACGATTCGGCGTATCGCAGCTTCCTTGTGGAATTTAACTTCTCTTTTAGCCGGATGGATATTGACATCAACTTCGGAAGGATCAAGTACCAAAAACAGACAGCAAACCGGATACCGGCCCTTCATCAAGGCGTTCTGATAAGCGTCCAGCAGAGCATAATTCAATCCTTTGTTATCCACCGGCCGCATATTGACGAACAAATGCTGCCGGTCACGAGATGAACGGGATACACCGGGAGCCCCAATCAGACCCCAAAGTTTCAGCGGAACCATCTGCGCCGGTAATCCGGCTGAAATATCCTCATCGGGTGTGGAATCGTATTGGATGGAATTATCCACCTCGATCAAGTCATCCCCTGTTCCATAAAGCAAGCGCATCCGTTCTTTCAGCAGTTTCATGCGCATGGATTCTAATTCATCCGCTTTGCCAGCTGGGAATTGAAAGATCGTTTTGCCGTCCTGGATATACGTCAGCGCCAAGCCCGGATATGCCATAGCCACTAAAGTGACATAATGCTGGATATGGCCTCGTTCTGTTTCTTCACTTTTCAGGAATTTGCGGCGAGCCGGCAGATTGAAAAACAAATTGCGAACTTCGATCGTTGTCCCGGCAGGAGCACCGGCGGCTTTTACGGAAAGGATCTTTCCGCCGCTGATACTGATCTCACATCCTTCCAGAACGTCATCACCTCGTTCACGAGTGAGGATCGTCATGCGCGAGACACTGGCAATACTGGGGATCGCTTCTCCTCGGAATCCCATCGTGCTGATCTTGGCAAGATCCTCTGTCTTTTGGATCTTACTGGTGGCGTGACGCTCCAAGGACATCAAAGCGTCACTCTCACTCATGCCAATGCCATCATCGCTCACCCGGATCAGTGTACGGCCTCCGCCGGCGATCTCCACCGCAATTCGGGTGGACTGAGCATCAATCGCGTTTTCAACCAACTCTTTTACTACGCTGACAGGCCGTTCGATCACCTCGCCGGCGGCGATTTGATTCGCGACTTGTTCAGAGAGAAGCTTTACCCTGTTCATAGCAAAAGAGTCTCTAAGATTTGGCTCTTATTCGATACCGCACATCTTGAACCGCATATCCACATTGCGGAAATGGAAGTCCAAGTTGCAGATTTTTTCCAATTCTTCTTTACTGATATACTGAGCGACCTCCGGGTCTTTCAGCAGTTCCGCTTTGAAATCGGCATCATCCCGGCCTTCATGTTTCACATCCCAGGTCTTCATCGCGTTGCGCTGCACCAGTTCATACGCCTTTTCACGAGTCAGCCCCTTGCGCACCAGAGCCAGCAAAACGGTTTGTGAATTCCACATTCCCAGAGAAATCCCCAGGTTCTTCTTCATGTTTTCCGGATAGACCAGCAAACCTTTTGTCAGCTTTGTCAGCAGGGTCAACATATAATCCAGCAAGGTACAACTGTCTGGGAAAATGACACGCTCCACTGAGCTGTGACTGATATCCCGCTCATGCCAGAGAGCCACATTCTCAAAGCTGGCCATCATATTAGTACGAAGCAGACGGGCCAAACCAGCCAGGCGTTCACTGGTAATGGGGTTCCGTTTATGAGGCATAGCGGAGCTGCCCTTCTGACCTTTTGAAAAATACTCTTCCGCTTCAAGAACTTCTGTTCGCTGAAGATGACGAAATTCCACCGCCCAGCGTTCAATACTGGCACCTACCAGCGCCAGCGCGGTCTGGAACTCCGCGTGGATATCGCGTTGAATGACCTGTGTCGCGATCGGGGTTACCTGCAATCCCAGTTTCTCACACACAAACTGCTCCACGCTAGGATCTAAATGGGCATTCGTTCCCACAGCTCCGGAGAGCTTGCCCACAGCCGCGACCTGACGCGCGTTCTTCAAACGGCGCAGTCCACGGCGAAATTCATCATACATGAGAGCCATTTTCAAACCAAAAGTAATAGGCTCCGCATGAATACCATGACTGCGGCCGATCATCGGTGTGTATTTAAATTCTTTCGCTTTCGCTCCGATCACTGCCAGCAGATCCTCCACATCCTGAATGAGGATGTCCGCGGCCTGTACCATCTGCACCGCGAAGGCGGTATCTCCCACATCAGAACTGGTCAGACCAAAATGGAACCAGCGGCTGGCCGGAGCTCCGATATTTTCTGAAACGGCTGTCGTAAAAGCAATAACATCATGATTCAGAGTCTTTTCCAGCTCATGACAACGCTCCACCGTAAAGGCGGCGTTGTTCTTCATTTGCGCAAAGTCGGCTTCAGGGATCAGCCCTGCGTTACAAAGTGCCTCCGATGCAAGTAATTCTATCTTTAACCAAATCTTGAGCTTGTTTTCCTCAGTCCAGATTTCGCGCATCGCTGCGCGGGAATAGCGCATAATCATGCGCACAATATACCGCAAACAGCCCCGGAACAAAAGAGAATTCAGTCCCTCTCACGGATCGTTTTTCGGAACCGTCTAATAAACGATCCCGGACATGGAGCGATACAACTCAAAAGGCTCATTCGCTTTTTCTTTCAGCAAAGGCCCTACAACACAGATCCCTCTTTTTTCCAAAGCGTTTTGCCAATCCGCGACCTTATCCCCTTCATCGAATCCCACTTTGCGGGCGGCATCGCCTTCAGCTCCGTAGATCAGCTTCTCAACTCCGCTCCAGGGAGTAGCTCCAAAACACATCGCGCACGGCTCGCAGCTGGTCGCCAGCAGACAGCCCTTCAGATCATAAGTTCCCAAACGCGCCTGTGCATGAGAAAAAGCCGTCATCTCCGCGTGTGCCCAGGATTGATTCGCCGGCACCACGGAATTGACACCGACCGCGACCAGTTCATCTGTCCGGATATTAAAGATCGCCGCGCCAAACGGACCGCCTGTCTGATGCTTCACATTTTCCCTGGCAAGCTCTATGGCAAAAAGCATTTTGGTTTCATCTCCAGGCATTTGTTTGCCCAAATAAGCCTGTTCGATCTCCTTCAGCCATTCCGGCAACAGGATGGCTGGTGTCAATATGTTATCAGGTAAAGTATTCATCATATCCTCACATTCTCGATTCGGCTAAAGATAACTTCTCAATTCTTCAGCCAGCTCTTTGTTTCCCTGAAGCTCAGCCAATTCGATCGCTCTGGATATCTCCCGCCGGGCTTCCTCATTCATTCCCTGCCTGGCATACCACAATCCAATGTACTGATGCAGTTCCGGATTGGTGTCCACCTTTGGATCTTTCGCGATCGCTTTGTTCATATAATCTATGGCCACTTCCTCCTGATCGCACAGCATCAGCAGAAAGGCCATCTTATAATTGGCGGAAGGGTGTTCCGGATCTTTATCCAAAGCCTCCTGCAATACGACACGAGCTTCATCAATATCTCCGTCAAAAAGACATGCATCCGAAAGGAATATCCGCATCAGCACGGGATGATAGATCGAGTCCATCCCATCTGGCAGCAGTTCGACCGCCTTGGCCAGGTGCGGACGCGCTTCTTTGAAACGTCCCAGCAACAGACACTCCAGACCATAGTCATACTGCGAGAACGCGTAAGAAGAGTCCAGTTCCAGCGCCTGCAATGTGTGCTGCATTCCCTGTTCACGTTTTCCCTGAACAAAGAACTCGATATATCCCAAACGCTGCAGTGCCCCAAAACACCGGGGATTGATCTCCAGCGCTTTCCGGAAATGCTCCATTGCCTGATCCCATTCCTGATTATAGAAAAACACCATCCCGGAGCGGATATGACTGTCGTCATCCAGGAATTGCGGACTGATATGCTGGATACCCTTTTCCCCATGCTTATAAAACTCCGGGATATTTGCCGCGCGATCTTCTTCCGTAAAGTTTTCCAGCACGACCGGCGGAGTACTCTCCCCGTTCTCATCAATATGCGTCAGCCAAAGCTGTGTATAAGCGCCACGCTCCTTGGAGGAAAAGACCAGCCAGCGGCTGTTGGGTGACCAGCTGTGCCAGGAATTCATCTGGCTGAGATTCGCCTTCAGCAGACGAGGTTCACCGCCTTCGGCAGGAATGATATAAAGACAGCTGTCAGGCTGGAGGAGCATATAATTCTCCGCTTTGCAGAAAACGATCCACTTGCCGTCTGGTGAATATTTGGGAAAGAAATTGCTCTTACCGTCACCGGAGGCTCCTTTCAGCGGTTCCGCCTGGCCACCTTTGCCGTCATTGAACGGGATCCGGTAAATGTCATATTTGAACGGCTTACCGTCCTTTGTAAATTCCCTGCATTCATCCCGTGTCAGCAGCGCGCGTCCCTGTCGTTTGGTAAAGCGCAGATCGTAAGCCTCCTCGCGGGCGAAAAGGATCTCCTTGCCGTCGGGACTCCAGACCGGATTGCTCTGCACATACTTGGGATCATCCGCACCGGGCAGAGCCTGAAATGTCTTTCGATTGCGGTCATACCAGACCAATATCCCTTTGATCGGAAAAAACAACTGCGAGAACTCCAGACTCGGCATATCCACAAAGACAGAACTATCTTTGACCGTGCTGATCACATACTGACCATCTGGGGAAATCTGTGAAAGCAATCCGAAAGTAATTACCCCGTCATCCGACTTATAATCATTCCATGAAATGATATCATTGGCCGCCAGTGTCATCTGTTCCGCGGTAGGCGTTACGATATAGCAAGCCTTGGTATTGGCGTAATCCACATCCATCGCCAGCAGACTGCTGTCCCGTGAGAATGAATGACAGTTGCCGCAGACCGGCAGTTTCTCCAGCACCACTTTGGGCATTGCCTCCTGTGCGATGCTCCCCGCGCGCCAGCGGATCTGTGAAGGATCTATCGCCGCTTTCAAAAACGGCAGATTGACCTCCCGATAAAAAATATCCGCTCCAACTTCATCCGCTGAGGTCTCTATCCGTACCGATGCCGTACTCAGCGGAGTCTGCGGTGCCGAAACTTCATAAGTGACCACCTGTATTTTCAGCGGATGAGATCGGGAGACTTGTTTCATCTTGTTCCATAACTCCGGGACGGGTCTCCACCAAGGTTCCTCCACAGCCGCGGAAAAACTCTCTTCCTCTGAAAGTTCAAAACGAACGGCCCAGCGCAGATTCTTAGAATTCCATTCCTCTTTCAGGACTTCCCAGGTAAAAGTCGGCGCGATGATCTCCGGCGGAAAAACCGCTCCCTCCAGCGGATACGTTACTGAGGTCAAGCCGTCTTCTCTCAGAACGACATCGCTTCCCCATTGAGGTGCTTCAAAAAGTGTCTGAGTCGGACGGGTGAAAGTGGAACCGGCCTCCGTTTGGCTCTTCGCTGTGGACTGAGAAACTTCCGTCTTTTGCTGAGGATCCGAACATCCCGCCAGCAATAAACAGCCCAGTGCGAATAAAACACACGGTCTGAACGTTCTCGATCCCTTTTCTCTCAAAACTAAATACCTTATCTGGAACGCATCGCCGCCAGCAGCCGTCCCATCTCGATGGCGGTATTGGCCAGCTCGATCCCTCGGTTGTGCGCCGGATCCATACAGCGTTTATCCGCCTGCTGTTTATTCTCGAAGAGATAAACCCCGTTGATCACAGGCACGTCATACTGCATCTGCGCCTGAGCCAGAGCCATACAGACAGATTCTGTAATATGCTGAGCATGAGTCGTTTCACCACGAAGAACAACTCCCAGACAGATCAAGGCGTTAAAGCGTTCGTTCGCTTTGCGGAGCAGATGCCCGACCACGACCGGTATCTCATAAGCTCCCGGTACACGGAACACTTCCGTTTCAGCGGCACCATTCTTTTTCAGAACATCCAAAGCCGCTTCGGCCATAGAATCCACATAAGCCGCGTTGAACTTGGAAGCAATGATGCCGAACCTCATTCCCTTCGCGTCCAATTCCTTGATATTGACCTCTTCCAGCATAATTATACGAATCTCCAGTCTTTAAATTGTTTTATAAAAGATGCCCCATTTTCTCCCGTTTGACCCGCAGATAGCGCGCGTTCTCCGGCAGAGGCGGTATTTTCAGCGGCACCTGTTCTTCGATCGTGATGCCGTATCCCTGCAAACCGATGATCTTCTTCGGGTTATTCGTCAGCAGACGCATCCGTTTCACTCCCAGATCGGACAGTATCTGCGCTCCCACGCCGTATTCCCGCAGATCCGGCGGAAATCCCAGCTTCACATTGGCTTCGACCGTATCCAGTCCCTCTTCCTGAAGTTTATAGGCTTTGATCTTGGCCGCCAAACCGATCCCGCGTCCCTCCTGACGCATATACAGGATGACCCCTGTTCCCTCATCGGAAATGCGTCTCATCGCCTCATGAAGCTGCGGACCGCAGTCACAGCGGTGTGAACCGAACACATCTCCCGTCAGACATTCACTGTGGACACGCACCAAAACGCTTTCTTTGGAAGCCAGATCACCTTTGACCAGAGCCAGATGTTCCGCGCCGTCCACCAGGCTTTTGTAAAGTGTCAGGGTAAAATCGCCGTATTCTGTCGGCAGCGCGACCGTCTCACCTTTTTGGATCAGCTTTTCCCGGTGTCTGCGGTACTCGATCAAATCGGCCACAGTCCCGATCTTCAGCTGATGCTTCTCTGCGAACTCCAGCAGCTGAGGCAGACGCGCCATCGTTCCGTCATCGTTGATGATCTCGCAGATCACACCGATCGGTTTCAGTCCAGCCAAACGGGTCAGATCCACTGTTGTCTCAGTGTGTCCGGCTCTCTGTAAAACTCCACCCGGTTTAGCCCTCAGCGGCAGGATATGCCCCGGCTGCACCAGGTCGCTGGGTTTGGAATCATCACTGGACAAGACAGCTATCGTATGGGCACGATCCGCGGCGCTGATCCCCGTGGTCACACCTTCCGCCGCATCCACTGTGACCTGAAAATCCGTTCGGAAGGAATCCTGATTGCGTTCCACCATCGGGAAAATACCCAGCGCGGTCAGACGCTCCTCTGTGCAAGGAACACAAATCAGTCCCCGGCAGAAACGAGCCATGAAATTGATGACATCCGGCGTGGCATACTCCCCCGCGACGATCAGATCGCCTTCATTCTCGCGATCTTCATCATCTACTACGATCACCGGGCGGCCTCGACGAATATCGTCGATCACGCTCTCTATGTTGTCCACCTTTGTCTTGTTGCCCATAGACGCTTTTTCTTATATCACAAACGGGCTTCCAAGACAATCTTTGAGCCCTCCTACTCGTCTGAAAGGAGGTGGTGATAGATGCTCTCGTTCCTGATGTCAAAACAAACAAAAAGAACTTCTAAATCAGGATGATTTGATAGAAATTCTTTCACCGTGGAGACCGCGATCTCTGCCGCTTTTTTCGGGGGAAAATGATAAACCCCGGTGCTGATGGCCGGAAATGCGATGCTTCGGCAGTTATTCTGGACCGCCAGCTCCAGAGAATGCTGATAACAATCGCGCAGTTTCTCCGCCTCTCCGTGGAGGCCATCCCGATATACTGGTCCGACTGTATGGATAACATACTTTGCCGGCAGCTGATACGCACGGGTCAATTTGGCATCGCCCGTCTGACAGCGCACACCGGGTTCCAATTCCGGCAGGGCTTCGCATTCTTTCAGCAGCTCCGGACCGGCAGAACGATGGATGGCACCATCCACACCGCCTCCGCCCAAAAGCGTTCGATTGGCCGCGTTGACGATCGCGTCCACTTTGCAAAGGGTAATATCCCCTTCAACTACTTCTATCTGATTATTTTCCATTGCTGGCACTAGCATGGGTAATTTCCCAGACCCAATCACCTTCATCCTCGCTGGTCTTATCCCCAAAAGCAGTAAGGGTACGGACTCCGCCTTCATCGGTACCATTCCATCCACTGCTCCAGATATCATAACCTGCATCAGTCAGATGATATTGCAATGGTCTGTTAATCATCCAGTCACGTGGCAATTGATCTTCGGGAAGCAATTCTCCCAACTCAGCCAGAGAATCCGGATATTTTTTATTTTCCATGTGATAACGCTCTACCGCACAGGCTACTTGGGCAGCATTGATAAAGGATTGAGCCCGACTGCATTTCATAATAAATTTCGGGTAATCCTTACAAATTTCAACTCTTTCAAATAATTCTATTGCACCGGCGGGAATTCCTCTTATATTCCAAACGACAGGATCACTTAATTCCTTCAGAACGGATGGAAACAAGTCTGCCTTAATGTATTTGTTCTCTGTGTCAAAACAGACCAAAGTCGAGTCTATCACTTTGTTATATTCAAGCATCACACGATAACACCAACCTAAAGGAATGATATTTTTGATAGCTCTCATATCCCAACCATCGTGTGAATAACTATCGTATGAAGTTACCCTAAAAGAACAAAAATCTGATAGCAAAAAGCGAGGATCTTTTTGGAAACAGTCATTCATCACCGCTCTATCTGCCATCAATGCCAACCTCATATCATTCCAAAAATCTACCTTTTTCAGCTTCTCTTGGAATTGCTCTAAATTCTCCTGAGTCCAGGAATCCGACTCCATTCCCTCCCAAATCACATTCAGTACACTATTATAAATAACCGCCCTGACTAAAACGCTTACCATGGAAGGTTCCCCAGATATAGTATTCCCAAGATCCATCGCCAACAAAAGATCTTCGGCTGCTTTATCTGACTGTCCTAAAATCTGATTTGCACACGCTCTTTGCGTGGCTGTATCAGTTATTCTTTTGAGTATTCCCAGATGAGGAAGCATCATATCAAAACCATCCTTGTATTGAAGTGCATAACGGCATAACGGGTACTCATTCAGAGTCTGTCTGATATCCTTAAGACTCGCCAGGCAGGGTTCCAGTTTGTCGCATATCATCTGTGCACCTTTCTCTTTAGATAGTTGAACTCGTTCCCCGGTAGCTTCATCTACTATACTGCCAAAACTTGTATGTTGCACATGATAGTAGTTCGGAGCCGTATACCAATGCCACGGCTTTCTGTCTAATAAAGCGGTCCATGTTTTCGCGGTATCTTCATCTTTCCATTTATTCAACTCCCCTCGAAAGACAGCATTGAATAATGGTGTGTTCGCGAAGTTTTTATCTTCATCCACCGCAGGTGGAATGATGTCCTCTATCCAGAGATAAGTTTTCTCCAGATCTGAAGTCGCTGTCTGATTCTTCGTTTCGCATTCCTTCACATAACGCTCCCAGGCTTTGCGGCCGCTGATATTCTCTATCACATAGAACAGGGCAATGACCACACCCAGCAGGCAAGTAATGCTTAACCAAGCCAAACAGATTTTTTTCCAAACTTTCTTGTTCTTCATAATTTAGTCCTTTTTTGATCTGAAACCAGATCCCGTTCGTTGTGCTGATGATGGATATTCTTTACTTTAATGTCAAGAGCAAAAAAGAAAAAAAATAACACAGAAAAATAAATCCCTGCGTTACTTTATGTTATATCGTATAAAAATTTTATTAAATCGCGACTTTTCTATTTTTCTTCACCGATCTTTTCGCGGGTGATTTCCCAAACCCAATCTTTATAATACAGTAATGCATCATATTTTTGATATAAAAAACGTACTCCCTCGTTATCTTTTTTATCCCATCCGACAGACCAGAGAAGATATCCGGTATCTGTCGTACGATACCGCAATACCTCTCCATCCATACAGTCACGCGGAAGTTCTTCTTTAGGGAACAGTTCGCCTAAGTCCTCCAATGAATCCGGATATTTTTTATTTTCCAAACGATAACGCTCCAGCGCGCAGGCAACTTGCGCCGCGTCTATACCAAATTGAGTCTTCAGAATCTTATCAACACCAAAAATTCCAATATGATACGCATATCTCATCGCCCACTTAGGCACTCCTTTGACATTCAATTCATCGGTAAAATCGGTAAAATCCCATAACGGTCTATCCACATTAAAATATCTGTTCTCCGCGTCAAATTCTGACAGGATCTGATCTATGCGTTTATTACACGCCAGCAATATCCGATAACTCCAACCAGTCGGAATAAGCTTTTTTATACATTCATAAGGAAAATCATCCATAAATGTTATTTCAGGATCTTTAGCAAAGAAACCGTGAGGATCTTGCTTAAGAGCATTGTTTATAAATGTTCTCTCCGCCACCATTGCCATTCTCAGATTCGTCCGGATATTCCATTTCTTCAACCTTTTCTGGATCTGTTCCAACTGTTCCGGAGTCCAGAAATCCGATTCGATCCCCTCCCAAATGACATTCAGCGCTTTCTCATAGATGACGCCTCTACACACGACATCCATCATCATCCGTCCTTGTGACAAAGTATCCCCCAAATCCATTATGAAAAAAAGATCTTCCAATGCCTCGTTATTCTGCCCTAATGACTGTTTGAGGAGAGCCCTCATTAAAGCCACAGTCGAAATCTTGTTGAGAACATCAAGATGTGGCAGTGTAGCATCATATCCTTTCTCATACTCAATAGGATAACGGCATTGCGGATATTCTTTTAAAGCTTTTCGGATATTCTCGTAACCAACCAGACCAGGTTCCATCTTTTCCAGTAAAAATGAAATACATTCCTCTTTTGGAATATCTTCATAACCATGAGCTTTACTATATTTTTCTATCTTCTTCAAATCAGCACGGCATACTTTCGTATAATCTGGCTCACCCAACCAGTGCCAGTAATACCCGCGGATCCTCAATAAAAGTCTCCAAATTTCCAATGACTCATCCAGATCCTTATTCTCATCACTGTGAATATCTGGAAGCCCTTCCTTAGCGCGGCGAAAAACTTCTTTGAACAAAGGATGATTGGCAAAATTCTTCTCTTCATCTACCGGAGGAGGCAGAATGTCCTCTATCCAGAGATAAGTCTTTTCCTTATCAGAAGCCGCTGTCTGATTCCTGGCCTCACACTCTTTCACATAACGCTCCCAGGCTTTGCGTCCGCTGATATTCTCTATCACATAGAACAAAGCAATGACTATAACCAGCAAACAGGTAATGTTTAACCAAATCCAACAGATTTTTTTCCAAATTCTCTTGTTCATCATATTAGTTCCTTTTTTTGATCCACAAGCAGATCTATGTTCGTACGGTCATAATGGCTATTCATTACTTTAACGTCAAGGCTAAAAAAGAAAAGCGGTACAAAATTTTAACATTCTGTACCGCTTGATATTATTTTATAAAAGAACTCTATTGAGCTTCGATATCCGCGTGATATTCCTGGATGGACTTGATCACATGCTTGCCATGCTTCATCTCGGCCACACCCAGCGCGGAGGCATAAGCCGCCGCGGTCGTCGTGATGTAAGGCACCTTCAGCCTCACCGCGATCCGGCGGATCGTTCCGTCATCATCCTGGCTCTTCTTGCCCAGCGGTGTATTGATGATGAGCTGTATCTGTTTGCTCATGACTTCATCCGCCACATTAGGACGCTGCTGAGAATGTATCTTGTGGGTCAAGACACACTTCACCCCATTTTCCTGCAGGAACTTGTAAGTCCCCTCCGTGGCTTTGATCTGGAAACCGACCTCCTGGAACTTCTTGGCCGCGCGCAGGATATCCGGCTTGTCGCGATCTGCCACCGAGATAAAGACGGTACCCTCTCTGGGCAGAGGCGGCTGAGCGGCTTNNTCCGCCTTGTCCTTGCGGTTGACTGTGATCAGGACGGAACCTGTGACAGGAAGCTTGGAACCTGCTGCCTCCTGGGCCTTGTAGAAAGCTTCGCCTGTAGTGGTGGCCAGGCCCAGCACCTCGCCGGTGGAACGCATTTCGGGTCCCAGCAGAGGATCGACCTCCGGGAACATCGGGAACGGGATCACAGCCTCTTTCACACCGAAATGAGGGATCTTGCGATCCTTCAAGTTCAGATCCTTCAGCTTCGCGCCCAGCATCAGACGGGTCGCCAGACGTGCCATCGGCACATTGCAGACCTTGGAGACCAGCGGCACAGTACGAGACGCGCGAGGATTGGCCTCGATCACATACACGATATCATTCGCGATGGCATACTGGATATTCATCACACCCTTCACATGCAGCGAAGAACCGATACGGACGGAGTAATCTTTGATAGTCTGGATATGTTTCTCGGAAAGCGTGACCGGAGGGATCGCGCAGGCCGAGTCACCAGAGTGGATGCCCGCCAGCTCGATATGCTCCATCACCGCCGGAACATAAGCATCTGTACCATCGGCCAGAGAATCCGCTTCGGACTCGATCGCATTCTCCAGGAAACGGTCTATCAGGATAGGACGATCCGGAGTCACACCCACAGCATTGGCCATGTACTGAGTCAAGGATTCTTTATCGTAAACGATTTCCATTCCGCGGCCGCCCAGCACATAGCTGGGGCGCAGCATCAACGGATAGCCGATCCGCTTGGCAACTTCGTAGGCTTCATCCAGAGTGCTGGCCATTCCGGAAGCAGGCATCGGAATGCCCAGCTCATCCATCATCTTGCGGAAACGGTCACGATCTTCAGCCAGATCGATCATATCCGGTGAAGTACCCAAAATCTTGACACCGGCCGCCGCCAGCTGGTTCGCGATGTTCAGAGGAGTCTGACCGCCGAATTGGACAATCACGCCCTCCGGTTTCTCAAACTCGTAGATGCTCAAGACATCTTCCAGCGTAAGCGGTTCAAAATAAAGTTTGTCCGAAGTGTCGTAGTCTGTGGAGACCGTCTCAGGATTGCAGTTGACCATGATCGTCTCATACCCCATTTCACGCAGCTGGAAAGCGGCATGGACACAGCAATAGTCAAATTCAATACCTTGACCGATACGGTTCGGACCGCCGCCCAGAACCATGATCTTCTTGCGGCTGCTGGGTATGGCTTCGGATTTATCCGAATTATAAGTAGAATAATAGTAGGCGGCATTTTCTACACCGCTCACATTCACCTTGTGCCAAACTTCTTTGACACCCAAAGCGATACGACGGTTGCGAACCTGCTCTTCACGCAATCCCAGAATCTTGGCCAGATACTTATCCGCGAAACCGTCCTTCTTGGCCTGGATCAGCATTTCATCCGGCGGCAAAGCTCCCTTGTATTGCAGGATCTTCTCTTCCAGCTCGACCAGCTCCTTCATCTGCTGGATGAACCACGGCTTGATCTTGGTCAGATTGTGGAGCTGTTCCACAGTAGCCCCCTTACGGAGAGCCTCATACATGATCCACTGACGTTCACTGGTCGGATAGGACAGCTTGGCCAGCAGCTCATTCAAGCTCAGCTGGTTGTAATTCTTGGCAAAACCCAGTCCCCAGCGATTGTTCTCCAGGGAACGGATCGCTTTCTGGAAAGCTTCCTTATAGTTTTTGCCAATACTCATCACCTCGCCCACAGCCTTCATCTGTGTGCCCAGCTTATCTACAGCGCCTTTGAACTTCTCAAAGGCCCAGCGCGCGAACTTCACGACGACATAATCGCCATAAGGTTCGTATTTATCCAAAGTACCGTCTCTCCAGTACGGGATGTCGGACAAAGTCAAACCGCCTGCCAGCTTGGCGGAAACCAGAGCGATCGGGAAGCCGGTCGCCTTGGAAGCCAAAGCGGAAGAGCGAGATGTACGAGGATTGATTTCAATGATAACAACACGATCCGACACCGGATCATGCGCAAATTGTACGTTTGTACCGCCAATGACCTGGATCTCATCCACGATCTTATAGGCATACTCTTGCAGACGTGCCTGTAGTTTCGGGTCGATCGTCATCATGGGAGCCGTACAGAAACTGTCACCGGTATGGACACCCATCGGATCCACGTTCTCAATAAAGCAGACCGTGATCATCTTGCCTTCAGCGTCGCGGACGATCTCCAGCTCCAGCTCTTCCCAGCCCAGAACAGATTCCTCGATCAGTACCTGATTTACAATAGAAGCCGCCAGACCGCGTCCAGCCACCGTGCGGAGTTCCTCTACATTGTAAACAATGCCGCCGCCGGTACCACCCATCGTATAGGCAGGTCGGATCACCACCGGGTATCCCAGTTCTGCCGCGACTTTCTCGGCATCCTCTATCGAATTGACCGCCTGACTTCTGGGAGTTTCGATCCCCAGTTTCTGCATGGTCTGTTTGAAAACAGTACGGTCTTCACCTTTTTCAATAGCATCCGCCTCTACACCGATGATTTTGACACCATACTTTTTCAAAATTCCGGCTTGATTCAGCTGGGAACTCAGGTTCAATCCCGTTTGTCCGCCCAGGTTAGGCAGCAAAGCGTCAGGTCGTTCTTTGGCAATGATCTCTGTCAAAGTTGCCACATTCAATGGCTCGATGTAAGTCACATCCGCCATCGCGGGATCGGTCATGATCGTCGCAGGATTGGAATTGACCAGAACGATTTTATAGCCCAGCTCTCTCAGAGCTTTGCACGCTTGTGTTCCGGAATAGTCAAACTCGCAAGCCTGACCAATAATGATCGGACCAGACCCGATGATAAGTACCTTTTTGATGTCGTCTTTCTTTGGCATAAATACAATGTGAACTCTGCGCTATATGAAAACCCTGTACGTTATGTATCGCGTCCACTGGCGCACGTCACCGAAGCCTTACTATCCCATATTTTCGCGCTTGCGTCCAGAAAAAAGGCAAATATTTAGAAAAAAAAGTTATTTTTATTATAAAATTTACTACTAATGCCCCATTTTACCCCGTATATCTTACTGGCCAAATCGAATAATTTTCGCTATAAATGCGTCAGACTTTTGTGAGTTATGAAAAAATATCTCCTTTTAGTTCTCGTATGTGCTTGCTCTGCTTCATCTTTGATCTTAGCTGAGAATACCAATGATGTTTCCACTCCAGCCCGTTCTCTGGAGCAGTCTGCCAATCAAACACAGAAATTGACATCTATCATCAAACGAATAGATCAACTCATTCAGGATCTGTATGATAAGGACAAAATCGCTCCCCTTTCCGAGAAAGATCTTCAAAGACTGGACCGCCTGCAGGAAGCACGAATGCTGGCCGAGCTGAAACTCCAGGTCGGCAGCGGTGATGAAAAACGTCTGGAAGAACTGCTGAGCGACACAAACATAGAAGCACCATCAGAAGTCACTCCACAAAAGGTAAATAAGATCGAAGAAATTATTCCTCAAACGAAGGAAGCCCCTAGAGAGATGCCCAAAGAAAACATCTCTAACACTGACCTGGAAAGCATCCTCAAAGAACTTCGTAAAAATACTAAGGATCAGCAAGATGTAGATTTGGAGACGATCCAGTCTCGCCTGAAACTGCAAGCCTCCGCGACAAACGAACAAAACGCTCTGAATATCCCCGAACATCTGGAAGAAGAATACCGCCAAATACTAAGCGAATATCAAACACGCATTGACACTCTCACCCAGCAGATTGATGAACTTCAGCAAAAAATCACTCTGGCTATTGATGAGGACTACCCCGAATACAGCGTCATTTATGAACACTCCCACAACCTGATGGAACTGACCTACGAACGTGCTATTACTCAAATCGAGCTCCGCCGTGATCTTCGTTCTATCCTGATACCGGAGCAAATGAAACGCTGGCTGGCTCAGAATAAGAAAAACTCTTCTCCAACCAATTCCGAACAAACTACAAAAGCGGAAGCACCTGTCAGGACCGCTCCCAAGATCAACACCGATGCTCTCCCCGATGAAAATGCTTTTGAACCGGATGAAGACGGCATCGTATATGTCCCTATGCGGTTAGTCCCCGTACAAACAAAAAACGGCCGAACCGTTTACCAGGCTCAGCCGTTGAAAAAACAACAATCCAATTAGAAAACCCTCGTCCAGAGGACTTTCAAATATCTGCTCTCCAGACAGTTTGAGTAGATAGGATGATCTCCGCCGGCACCGGTCACGTCAAAAATCTGGAGCCGGCGATTATTTCGATGTGCCGCCTTGATCAGAATATCCTCAAAGCGGTTCAGACTCAGCAGACCGGAACAGGAACAAGTGACCAGCATTCCTCCGGGATTCAGCAGACTGATCCCCAGTTTGTTCAAGTCTTCATACCGTCCCCAGCCTTCAAACTCTTCCTCACGGCTCTCCACAAATTTAGGCGGATCCAACAGGACCACATCCCATTTTTCATTGTTCAGCTTCATCTGCCGCGCGTAAGTATAGGCATCTGCGTGGATCCACTTGATCTTGTTCTGCCCATTGATATTGGCGTGACGCTTGGCCTGTTCGATCGCGTTTTCATCCAAGTCCACTCCGGTAATGTCTGTGGCACCGCCCAGCACACCGGCCATCACGGAAAAACCTCCCGTATAACAGCAGAGATCCAAGATCCGTTTCCCCTTCACCAGCGAGGAGAACTTCAAGCGGTTCTCTCGCTGATCGCAGAAGAAACCGGTCTTGTGTCCTTTGGAGAAATCCACCTCGAATTTCACCCCGTTTTCCAGGATCTTCACGCTGTTGTAACGCAGATTAGGTTTGGGAACATTCTTGATCCCTTCATTGTGACGCACTTTTTCATCCACCTGAATAACTTCATACTGAGTTCCCAGGCGTTCATGCAGATAGGCTAAGATATTATTCAAACGCTGAAAGATACCTAAACTGTGGACTTCCAGACTCAGAACATCCGCGTAGCGATCCACGATCAAGCCGCTCAAGCCGTCTCCGTCTGAATTGATGACACGATAGGCATTCGTCCGTTCCGGCAGATGCAGTATCTCATGACGCAGCTCAATAGCTTTGTCGATCGCCTGAGTCAGGATGTCATCGCCCGGCTGAACGTCTCCATGAGTATAGACGCGCAAAGGCACCTTGGCTTTTGGATTATAAAAAGCGGCTCCAAAAGGATTCCCTTCCCGGTCATAGACTTTGACCCAGTCACCGGGCTTCGCGTTCTGCGAGACGGCTCCGACCATAGCCGGGAACACACAGGGACTGAAACTATATGTGCGCATCTGAGCCCACGGGGACTGCCAATTTTCGCTTCCTTCCGGTGCCGGATTATCCGAACGCAGATACCGGGGAGCCATCGGCTTTATCGGCTTGGGAAAAGGACGGCGGTCTCGTTCTTTCTTTTTCCAGAAACGCTGCTCGTGAGGTTCTTCTGAAGACTTGTCAGCCCTTTCAAAAACAGTTTCCTCACTTTCAAAAGGCTCCGCATCTTGTTCATGATCCGGATGCCCGCCGAGGTTCTCGTCTTCAAAATGAATGTCCCCGTTCCCAGTCTCCTCGTCTCCGGGAACGGTTTCGATAAAAGGGTCGTTAGATTCTCCTTTTTCAAATTCCTGTTCAGGTTCGCCACGCTCTTGATCTTCTGCCGGTTCTTCTTCATCAACCTCAAGCGCGGAAGCCAGGATCGCGTCAATCTCCGCCTGATGCTCACGCTCAGTATCCGGCTCAATGCCATACCTTTCCCGATTGATCTGGCGTTTTCGGAACGCGGTCACCATTCCGCCTTCTTCCGTGTTCTCTATATGGAAACGCTCACGGCCACGACGGGGACCATCTTTGCGAAAATCGCTTTTCCCTCTGAAAGGTCTGCGTGAATCAGAATCAGAAAACCGTGGCTTGCCAAAAGAACGACCTTTATTAAAAGGACGATCACCCTCAAAAGACCGTTTTTCTAAGCGATGCTCTTCATTGTGTTCGCCAAAAGAGCGCTTAGGACGATCGAATGGACGATCCTCAGAACGATCTCTTCTAAAGCGACGTTTTTCTCCAAAACGCGGTTTATCATCAAAACGTGAACGGCCGAAACGAACTTCGCCAAAAGAGCGTTTAGGACGATCCGAACGCTCAAAAGAACGTTCTTCATCAAAACGCGAACGTCTCTCCGGACGTGATCTTCTCTCTCCGTGAAATTGATGAGAGGAACGGCGTTCCGTTTTGTCAGACTTATTCCAAAAAGAATTCATTTAAATCAAAAAAATACTTATTATCTAGTTTCTATCCTTTATCGGGGTATATTCACTCAGCGGATTTCCCACATAGATCTGTCTCGGACGATAGATGCGCCCCTTCAGATCTTCCCGGACTTCCTTATAATTCGCGATCCATCCCGGCATACGGCCAATAGCAAAAATGACCGTAAACATCTCCAGCGGGATCCCTATGGCACGCATGATGATTCCACTGTAGAAATCCACGTTCGGATACAGTTTACGTTCAATGAAATAAGGATCATTCAATGCTTTGTCTTCCAGACGCTGAGCGATATCCAGCAGAGGATCATCCACATGCAGATTTCTCAGCAGATCATTGCAGGTCTGCTTGATGATCTTTGCGCGGGGATCATAATTCTTATAAACACGATGCCCAAATCCCATCAGGCGTTTTCCTTCCTGACGATTCTTCACAGCTTCCATAAAGGCTGTGCCATCATCGCCGGATTTATAGATATTTTGCAGCATCTCGATCACGGCTTGGTTCGCGCCGCCATGACGAGGCCCCCACAAGGCACAAACACCCGCGGCCGCGCTGGCAAACAGATTCGCGTGGCTGGAAGCCACCATCCTCACCGTGGAAGTGGAGCAATTCTGTTCATGATCCGCGTGAAGGATAAAGATCATATCCAAAGCGCGTATCGCCTCCGGATCCATTTCATAATCCTGATACGGCTCTGAGAACATCATGTGAAGAAAGTTCGCGGTATAGCGGTAAAACGGCTTGGGATAAATAATGGGCAGACCGCGTGATTTCCGATAGGAAAACGCCGCGATAGTCCTGACCTGAGCGATCAAGCGAGCCGCCTGGATCTCAAAACTTTCTTCGCTATAGGAATGGACCAGTTCCGGATAGAAACAGCCTGCCGCGTTGATCATTGCCGAGAGGATCGCCATCGGATGAGCAGTCGAAGGAAATCCCTCAAAGTGCACCTTCATATCCTCATGGATCATCTCATTGCGGGTCAGCAAATCGGAGAATCTGCGAAGCTCTGTGCCGTTGGGCAGTTTGTTCATAATGAGCAAATAAGCCACTTCCACAAAAGACGCTTTCTCCGCCAGCTCCTCAATAGGAATGCCCCGATAACGAAGTATCCCCTTTTCTCCATCTATATAAGTGATGGCACTTTTGCATGAACCCGTATTGGCATACCCTTCATCATAAGCGATACACCCGGTTTTGGCACGCAAGGTGGAAATATCGATACCTTTCTCATTCTCCGTTCCTGTTATATACGGAAACTCATAAGACTTTCCATCTATGTCTATTTTCGCCATCTTACTCATAGCGCGATCATTTTCTCACAAAACACCTATTATGAAACCAAAAAAAATTGATACGACTCCATCTTTGCTGTCATAATCCACTCCGTGATTGAAATCATCGAAGGAATCACTATCAATCCCGCGGCCATTCTTCTGGGGATACTCATCGGTATCTTCTATCCGAAAGATATTCCCCAAAAGACACAAAACTGGATCCATACCCTGCTGGCCGCGTTCATTCTTTATATCGCGGGACGGATCGTTATTTATGAAGCCCTCGCGAGCTTCTCGCATTTTCTTATCTCCGGCATCTTCTGCTGGCTCTGCCTGATCCTTGGCGCGGCTCTCTTCCGCAGAAGTCCGGTTCCTCAAAAAATATCGGCTCTCACTCACACAGCGAAAACCCGCTTTGTCTCACAGGCGAAAAAACACGGCACCTGGAAGACCACACTGCTGATCGGAACAGCTTTTTTCAGTCTGACACCTTTGACCTTTGCCGCTTCCGCCTTATTCGGATGCTATGCCGATCCACGGCTCTTCATCGCCAAAGGGGTGATGGATCTTCTGGGAGTCTTTGTTTTTACACGAACACTCAAAATAAAAGCCATCGCGGTCATTCTTCCGGTCATCATCCTTCAATTCATACTGGTGCAGCTGTTTGGATGCCTCGCCAGTACTCATATCACTACCGGTATGACCACTGTCGGGCTGGTCATTGCCTATCTCTGTCTGCACAGCTCACTTATACTTCTGGGCTGGAACAAGACAGGAACGCTTTTTTCCTATGTGCCGGCGCTCTTTCTGGCTTTGATCGTGGACTCGATCTGGTAGGAACAACCTACCATTCCAGCAAAACCGCCCCCCAGCTGAAACCAGATCCGAAAGCCACCAGCAAGACGATATCACCGCGATGGATCCTTCCGGAAGTAACAGCCTCATCCAAGGCGATCCCTACCGACGCGGAGGAAGTATTGCCATATTTGGCCACATTCAGAAAAACCTGATCTTCTCTCAACCCCAGTCTTTCAGCCGCCGCCTGGATGATCCTCAAATTAGCTTGATGCGGAATAGCCAGGGTCAGTTTCTCCACGAGGCAATTCGCTTTTTCAAAAACCTTGCGCGCGCAGTCCACCATATAAGTCACCGCGTAGCGGAAAGTTTCCTTTCCTCTCATCGCCATATAATGCTTTCGCGCATCCAGCACCTCGTGTGTCGGGCGCAGCCGGCTGCCGCCCGCGGGAACCTGAAGCATTTCCGCTCTGCTTCCCTCTAATCCTAACTCTGTCGTCAGAATCCTTCCCGTATCCTTGTTCGCTCTCTGCAAGATCACCGCTCCGGCTCCATCGCCAAAGAGGATGCACGTATTGCGATCCTGCATATCAACCATTCCGGAAAGCTTCTCGGCACCGATCACCAAAATGTTTTTGAACCCGGTAGCGATAAAGCGCCTTCCCACTTCGATACCGTAAATAAGACCGGCGCAAGCAGATTCCAAATCAAACCCAATCGCGTTGACAGCTCCCAGATTATTCTGCACACGAGCTGCCGTCGAGGGGAAAATGTTATCAGGAGAGACTGTTGCGACAATGATCAGGTCAATATCCTCCGCGGTGATCCCGGCATCCTTTATCGCCTTGCGGGCAGCTGCTGTTGCCATATCGGACGTAAATTCATTCTCCGCGGCAAAACGTCTTTCCCTGATACCGGTACGCTCCACGATCCACTCATTGCTGGTATCTACTATTTTTTCAAAATCAGCGTTTGTGACAACACGCTCCGGGACATAAGAGCCCGTCCCGGCTATTCTGCACAAATGCAGAGTTTCTTCTTGGATTCCTGGATTCTCCATTTTTGATCAGATAGCTAAAACTACTTCAAACAAAATAGTTTTAGTCCGTTATTTCTTTTTCAGACACAAGGGATGCCGCCGCCGCTATTTCATCAATAATGATTTGATTGATATTCTGATTCGCGGCATTCACACCCAGGCGGATAGCATTATAGATGGCTTTTTCTTTGGCGGATCCGTGGGACTTCATCACTACACCGTTCAGCCCCAGGATCGGCGCGCCGCCTGTACTCTCCGGGTCTAATCGGTTCTTGATAGATTTAAAAGCGCCCTGAGCCAGCATCGCTCCGATCACTCTCGTTGGACTGCGTTTGATCTCATGCTCGATCCATTTCAGCAGATGTCCTCCGAAACTTTCGCAGGTCTTCAGGACAACATTTCCCATAAAACCATCGCAAACAACAACATCTACACGATTCTCAAACAAATCATGTCCTTCGACGTTGCCGATGAAATTGATGATCCCCGCTTCATGCACTTTCGACAGCAGATTGAAAGCTCCATGAGTCAGTTCATTCCCTTTTACATCCTCAGTCCCAATGTTCAGCACACCCACACGAGGCCGCGCGTAACCCAGGACTTCGCGGGAATAAACACTGCCCATGATGCCATACTGCATCAAATGCGATGGACGGCTGTCAATAAAACCGCCCGCGTCCAGCAGCACAAAAGAATTATCCCGCGCGGGTATAACCGCGGCAATGGCAGGACGTTCCACTCCTTTCAGAGGACGCAGACGAATATGCGCCGCTGCCACGACTCCGCCGGTATTCCCCGCGGAAATCAATACCTGTGCCTCACCCTTTTTGACCAGTTCCGTAGCACGCGCAATGGAACAATCTTTTTTGTGCCTCAGACCGTCCACCGGTTTGTCTGTCATAGAAAGCACCTGTGACGCGTGATAGATCTCAACACGAGAATCATTACAGTCACAAGCCTTTAATTCTTTTTCCAACTCCTTTTGGTCACCCACTAAATAGAGCTTGGAAATAGAATATACAGACCCCAGAGCCCGCTGAACACCACGAACCACCACTGATGGCCCGTTATCGCTGCCCATTGCATCTACAGCAACCCGCATAATAAAAGAGACGAGCGGGATGCGATTCGATTATCCTTCGCACTCCCGCACTTCGACCAAGATTTTGCCTCTAGCCTAGAGGAGAGACGGTAACAACCTGGCGTCCTTTATAATACCCACATGAAGGACATACCCTGTGGGAAAGGTAAGGAGCCGCGCACTGCGGACATACACCCAGCTCGGGGAGTTTTAAAACGCTATTGTAAGCGCGACGCATGCGCTGACGGCTATGAGACGGTTTCCTTTTTGGTACAGCCATATACTTTTCCTATTCCAACTTCAACTTATCCAATTCATTCCACGCCGATGAAGATTCTCGCATTTCGGCGTCAGAACCCAATTTTTGATAATCAACACGATGTGACGGATCATTGGGTAACCGGTCACATCCTTTCTCACACAGCGGATGCTGCGGATAGGCCAAGAGAGTATCCTCTCTGACGCGGTAAGTCAAGTCTATGCAATCATCTTTTACTTCAACTTTGTCCTCACCTTCCAAAGCCAAAAGGTCATCGAACCGGATATTCAAAGGCATTTTGAATGCTTTCAGACAGCGGACACAAACACAATCCAGAGCTGTCCTGAGAGTGCCGCGCACCAGGATATCATCTCCTTGACGGTTGATTGTGAGGTAGTAATGAAGATTTTCCTTCATATCCACACATTCGTCATCATGGGGCATTTCCAATTCCTCCGGGGTCAATTCCCCCTCCAGGATCATATCCTCATCCCTCAAATCTTTCAGTCGTATCAAAATTCCCATATTTTAACCTTTTTTTGCGGTTGATGATCCTATTTTTCAGCTTTCAGCAGTTTTTCGATCAGCTTGGCCTTCACGTGCGGCGGCACAAAGGAATCCACATTCCCGCCCAGACTCGTGATCTCCTTGACCAGACGGGAGCTGATAAACGTATGATCCTCAGATGGAACCAGAAAAAATGTCTCGATACTTCCATTCAAACGCCGGTTCATCATGGCCATCTGGAATTCATATTCAAAATCGCTCACGGCTCTCAAACCGCGGACGATCACATTCGCTCCCCGTTTGCGGACGTACTCGATCAGCAGGCCATTCAGTGTATCCACTTCCACATTAGGACAATCTGCTAATGATTTCTCCACCAGCTCCTTTCTTTCCGCGAAGGTGAAACACGGAGACTTGGCCTCATTATTCGCGATCGTCACAATGACTTTGTCAAAAATCCGCGCCGCACGGCGGATCACATCGATATGCCCATTATGGATCGGGTCAAAACTGCCCGGATAAACTGCGGTCGTCATAAACAGTAAAACTCTCTTGAGCGGATCTCTGCCGCTGCGGACACCAAGCTAACCTTTTACAGCCTTCTTGACAATCCATTTCAGCGGATACTCACCCCGAAAAGCCTCTGTTCCGGCAATGACCTGCCGTGATACCATAAAAAAATCACCTGCCGGAAAAAAGTTTCTTGTGAAAACGGCCATGAAAAAGCTAAAATTTCCCCAGCTATAGAACAAGATTGTTATGAGCAAATTGAATCGCAGAAACTTTCTGAAAACCTCCTTGCTGGGAGTCAGTGCACTGGCAATACCTTCCTGGATAAATAACCTTCACGCACAGACACCGATAGATAATCCCATCGGAGTAAATAGTGATATCCGCGTAGCCGTGATCGGTCTGCGCAGCCGCGGCAATGACCATATCAATGATCTGCTGCGGTGCAAGGGCGTGCGCATCGTGGCCTTGTGCGATGTTGATACCAAGGTCCTGGATCAGCGTGTCGCCCAGCTGGATCAGAAAGGCATCAAGGTCAAGAAATACATTGATATGCGTGATGTTTTCGATGATCCGGAAGTGGATGCCGTCTCTATGGCAACTCCTAACCACTGGCATTCGCTGGGCACCATCTGGGCCTGTCAGGCCGGCAAGGATGTCTATGTAGAGAAACCGGTCTCCCATAACGTAAACGAAGGCAGACGCATGGTCGAAGCCGCCCGCAAGTATGAGCGCATCGTCCAGACCGGTACACAGTGCCGCTCCAGCGTCGGGCTACAGGAGGCCATCGCGTGGCTGAAAGAAGGCAACCTGGGTAAGATCAAAGTTGCCCGCGGACTCTGCTATAAACGCCGCGACACGATCGGGAATGTCCACCTGGCTCAACCTATTCCCTCTCATATAGACTATAACCTCTGGTGCGGTCCGGCTCCCATGCCGCCTCTCACACGTAAACAACTACATTATGACTGGCACTGGGTCTGGGCTACCGGATGCGGCGATTTGGGCAATCAGGGCATCCATCAAATGGATATCGCCCGCTGGGCTTTGGGTGTGAATACTCTCTCCCGCCGGGTTGGGAGCGTCGGCGGACGCTATGGCTACATTGATGACGGCGAAACGCCTAACACTCAGCTGATTTATCACGATTACGGAAAGAAATCCCTGATTTTTGAAGTCCGCGGTCTGCCCGCTTCTTCCACAGACGGCAAAATGGATAACCTCAAAGGCGCCAGCATCGGTGTGATCATCGAATGCGAAGGCGGCTATATGGTCAACCCCAGCTACACCAGCGCGACCGCCTATGACAATGACGGCAACGAGATCAGGAAGTTCAACGGCGGCGGCAATCATCATGCCAACTGGCTGGACGCTGTGCGCAGCCGCAAGGTCAGCGATCTGAACTCAGACATCATAGAAGGCCATATCTCCAGCGCTCTTTGCCACACCGGCAACATCTCCTATCGCATGGGGCAGCTGGCTTCTCCGAAACAGGTGGCGGATGTGCTGAACAGTCTGCCCAACATGGCCGAAGCCGGTCAGCGTATGTGGGAACACCTGCAGGCCAACAATATAGACCTGAATCGGGAAAAAACTTATCTGGGTCCCGTCCTGGAAATGTATGAAGGAATGGAATTATTCGTCGGCAATGACAAGGCCAACGCTATGATGACACGGGATTACCGCTATCCGTTCGTAGTACCGGATTACATCTAAAACCATCCTTTAGAAAATTGAAAAAGCGCGATCCAAACGGACCGCGCTTTTGTATTTATCTCAACTATCGCAATGAATTACTTTTCTAAGCGATAAAACTTCATTTTTTCAGTGAACTTCATCACGAAAGGCGACTCCGCGTTCTCGACCAGTGTCCAGGTCACAGTGTCATCACTTTCGTAGAGTGTTCCTTTCGTATAAGTCAATACCATACCGGAACCATCACTCAGCATCTCAAAGCCGATAGGCGGCAGAACTTCCTTCACCGTCAGAACACCGTTCTCGAATATATACTCATAGTTATATTCATAATCCTCGTCAGGCAGTGTGCCTTGTGCGATGATGATCGGATATGTTCCGACCGGGCTGTCCCAAACGGCAGGCGTACTGATGTCCGGTTCACCGTCCACCCACACTTTATTGCCGTCCAGGTCGGTAATGGTGTAGGTCAATTCCGGATTCACCAGACCGTAGATGCGGGCCAGATCATCCGCTCTGACGATCAGCTTCCGCAGCAATTTCTCCACAGTCAGCAAAGCATTCGCGCTCAGTGTACTGCCAACTTCATTGCTGACCAGCACCGTGTAATCGCCGGAATCATCCAGGGCCGCAGACTCGATCACGTATGTCGAATCGGTCGCACCGGGGATGGCATTGCCGTCTTTGTACCATTGATAGGCAAAACCCGAATCAATAGTCAACCAGGCTCCCGCGCTGGTTTCCGTATCCAGGCGGTTGACGACCTTCACTGTATAAAGACCAATATCACTCTTTTCCGCAGACTCGATCGTATATTCCGGGCCGGTCGCGCCAAAAATCGCCTTACCGTCCTTGTACCATTGATAGACTATACCCATCTCTTCATAAGCGAGACCATCTTTCAGTTTCAAAGTGACCGGTCTGCTGATTTCCTCACCAGTACGGCAGGCCACCTTGACGGTATATGTGCCAACATCGCTCTGTTCGGCAGAAGCGATCGTATAGGTTTTCTCTGTCGCGCCAAATATCTTCTTGCCGTCTTTGTACCACTGATAGGTCATATCCAGCTCGCTGTAATCCAGCAGATCCGACACGACCAGCGCTACTTCATCGCTGAGTGCTTCTCCCCAACGGTTGATGACTTCCACGGCATAAGAGGCAACATCGCCCTGCCCCACAGATTCGATCGTATAGTCGGGCTTTGTCGCACCAAATATCTTCTTGCCGTTCTTGTACCATTGATAGGACAGATCCTTCTTTTCGTAGGGCACCGCGCCTTCCACTGTCAGCTCGGCTCCCATACTGATCTCTTCACCTACCCGGTTAATGACCTTCACGGTATAAGTTCCGATATCCGCCTCATCGGCTGACTCGATCGTATATTCCGGACCGGTCGCGCCAAAGATCGCCTTCCCGTTCTTGTACCATTGATAGATCAGGCCGTCACCTTCCTCACTGTCCGCGGCCGCGAACAGCGTGGGAACAAAGAAGAAACTCACCGACAGCAGCATCGCGAAGATCCCGGCTGTTTTTATTGAATTTCTATTCATTCATCTTCCTCCTGCTGAGACTTGAGGGCACTCTCTCCCCCGCGTCTCTTTGACAAGCCGTTAGCTTATCTTTACAGTTGCGGTTTTATAAAACTCTGTTCCGTCTATTCCTCCGGCTCCGGCAGTACCGGGACAGTCGGTTTGCGGACCTTGTATTCGTTCGGAACTAACGCCACACGGAAACCTGTATTCCCATAATATCCTGTAGAACTACCTGATCTGCGAAACGCGCTGCGGCAGGTCCTGGCATATTCCCAACTATAACCCCACCATGAATCAAAATTTCCGCCACGACAGGCAATGGAACTCTCACCCGCAACATAATAAGGATCTGTCGCAGCGCCTATACCTAAATGATCAACCCAATAATCCAGGCACATTTCTTCCGCGTTGCCCAGCATATCATAGAATCCCCAGCAGTTCGCCTCTTTCAGCCCAACCAGATGGAGGGATCTCTCATTTCCACTATACCAGGCCAGTGCGTCCACATTTGGACAGGTACCCGTGCTAGTCAACTCCGCTCCGCTGTATAACGGAGTCTGAGTGCCTGCGCGGCAGGCATATTCCCACTGCGCTTCCGTCGGCAGTGTGTATTTATAGAACTTGGACAGCGCCCCGGCGGCCTGCTGCTGTTCGGTCAGCTTCGCGCAGAAATCCAGAGCTTCACGCCAAGTAACATAGACGACCGGTTTGTTATCATCCACATAAGGATTAGTCACACCATCTCCATCTGTGACCTTGAAGTTTTTAGGATATTCACCGCCCATCACAGCCTTGTATTGCCCTTGAGTGACTTCATATTTGCCCAGCCAGAATCCCTGGGTCAAGGTCACCTTGTGAAGATCTTCCTTATCAATACGACCCAATTCATCTTCAGGGCTTCCCATCGTGAAGGAACCGGGAGCGCAATAGATCATATCCAGCGTAGCAGTCTCCAAATTTACCGTAAAATCCTCACGGGAGTCTGTGGTTTCCACCGCGTTGACAGAAAAAGTCACACGGGCACCCGCCTTGACATTCACGCTCTTGGGCTGATCCACGATCACCGGAGCTACAACTTCATCGTCGGCCATCACCGTGGCCGCGGCAATTAAACTCATCACCACAGAGGCGATGACCATCTTATTAGTTCTGCTGAACTTCATAAATAACTTATGAATAGGTTATTAAATAATTTTTATTAAACTCGCGGCAACACACCGCAAAAGACAAGGTTAGTATAGCATATAACGGCCG
>DBVN01000030.1:37786-48238 GCA_002308515.1 Verrucomicrobia bacterium UBA1263
AAAAAAAAAAAAAAAAATACCTGATTTTCAATTAGTTTAGGAGCAGACCGGATCAGAAACAGAATAGAAATCCATAAGACTCTTTCCTGAATTCCTTAATAACCAGGTCTTGATTTCTGGCGGAATACACTCTAGGATACTGCCCTGTTCCTTGTGGTACAACCCTCCACAAGAATGGGAAAAGCCCAATTATTAAAAAATAGCGATGTACATATAATATGATAAAGATATCTGATCATAAAACACTTGGAGCTGTTTGTCTGGCGGCTTCTTTGATGATGCTCAACGCCTCTCAATCCCAAGCGGCTGTAGGAAATAAGTTTATTGAAGGAGATTTAGAATACACAGTCCTTACCGAAGACGGTTCCTCCGGTACTGTCTCGGTCAAACTCAATAACTACTCTGCCCAAAATGTTTCGATCCCATCCACTGTTGAAAATGGCGGCATCACTTACACTGTGACCACGATCGGTGAATACGCGTTTCAGCACGCACAAATGCCCACTATTACGATTCCCGACAGTGTGATCACTATTGAATACGCGGCGTTTGCCGGCTGTGCGTTACAATATATAACGATCCCGGACAGCGTGATCACGATCAGCAACGACGCGTTCTACAGCTGCGAGAGTATGACGAATATCGTTATAGGAAACAATGTGAAAACCATTGGGAACTACGCGTTTGAAGAATGCGAAGACCTGCTCAGCATTACGATCCCGGATAGTGTAACAGACTTGGGAGAAAATACATTCTACAAATGCAAGAGTCTGAAAAGTGCCATCATAGGCGATGGTGTCACCATTATTGGATATGGAACATTCTCCGGATGCCGCAGTCTGACTGAAATAACAATCCCAAACAACGTGACGGAAATTGATTCATCTGCGTTTACGAGTTGCCGTGGTTTGACAAACATAACTCTTCCAAACAGATTGACCTCAATTGGAGAATACGCGTTCGCTGAATGCAGCAGTCTGCCAAATATTACGATTCCCGAAACCGTAACCACCATCGGAGATCACGCTTTCATGGGTTGTGAACAGTTGGAACAAGTTTATTACAAAGGAGATTTGCCAAAAGTGGATAGCTATCCATGGTCTGGTATATATGGCGCCACTCCGGAAACATTGATCAGCTACTATCCCAATGACAACGCTTCCTGGAAAGCCGCGATCGTGGATGGCCAATGGCAAACAAGAGGAACCGCTCCTTGGGATCCGCCCTCTCCGGCCACAGCAAAACTCAGCTATGATTATCAAAATGGCGTTTTGACATTGACCTTTACCGGAACACTTTACCAAAGTGCAAACTCCGTGAATTGGACAAAAGTGGAATCCGCGGTCAGTCCTTACCAAGTCAAAATCGAAAAGGAAAAACTGTTCTTCCGCTCGAAAATCGGATCCTAAACAAGATATTTGAACTAAAAGTGCAAAGATCCCCGGTATTTTTCATCGGGGATTTTTTATACTCTAAGACCGGGGATGAAAACGCTGATGGACCTGGCGCAGACGGGCGGAGGCGACATGCGTATAAACTTCGGTCGTACTGATGCTGGCATGACCCAGAAGCTCCTGGATCACACGCAAGTCCGCTCCGTGTTCCAACAGATGGGTCGCGAAACTGTGGCGCAAACAATGAGGGGTGATGCTCTCCGGGATACCGGCTGCCCTGACCCGGTTCTTGATCCTCAGCCATAAAGTAACAGGGGCAAATTTAGAACCGCGCGTTGTCAGAAAAACATTGCCAGGAGACTTGGGCTTGACCAGAGCGGGACGGCCCTGGCTTAAATACTCTTCCAGAGTCTCCACGGCGATCTTACCCAGCGGCACGACACGTTCCTTGCTCCCCTTGCCTATCACCGTCACAAAAGAATCCTCCAGATGAAGCTGTTCCAGACGCAGACCGCACAGCTCCGACAAACGCAGACCACAGGAATAAGCCAGCTCCAGAACGGCCTGGTCGCAGTAGTCCTTCGGAGCCATCTTCGCCGGTTTGGCCAAAAGACGATCTATCTGACTGGAGTCTAAAGCCTTGGGAAGTTCCTTCCAGCGTCTGGGCAGAGAAAGGTTTTCAGCGATATTGAGAGGGATGATCTTCTCAGCCTCACAGAATTTGAAGAACGCTTTCATTGCGGCGATCTCCAGATAAAGTGTTGAGACACTGAGTTCATGAAGAGGCCCGCCGGGGCGGTCTTCCACCTGGCGGGCCTTCTCATCATTAAGATACTCTGTCAGATCCGACAGGGTAAATTCTTGCCAGCTTTGGATGCGGCGGTCTTGCGCCCAATTCAAAAGCCGGTGCAAAACAGTGGAATAGGTCACCTGAGTGCGTTCGGATGCTCCGCGTTCATGGCGCAGATACAACAGGAACTCATCCAGCAGATGTTCCATTCCTCCGTGTATCTTCTACAACTCTTTGCCGGTCAGGCAGCGGTATGCCTCCGCGTATTTCTCCGCGGTCCTGGCAACGACATCCGCCGGCAGTTTCGGAGCGGGCGGCTGCTTGTTCCAGCCTAAATTCTCCAGATAATCACGCACAAACTGCTTATCAAAACTGGATTGTCCGCGTCCGGGCTGATACTCAGACATAGGCCAGAACCGGGAAGAATCCGGTGTCAGAACCTCGTCAATGAGGATCACTTCCCCATTAAAAAGACCAAACTCGAATTTCGTATCCGCGATGATGATGCCGCGCTTGCGGGCATGATCTCGCGCCCAGCTGTAAAGCCGGATGCTGGCATCACGCACCGTCCTGGCAATATCGGAACCAACGATCTTCTCCGCTTGTTCAAAACTGATATTCTCGTCATGTCCCTCTTCCGCTTTAGTGGACGGAGTGAAGATAGGCTCCGGCAATTCCGAAGATTCCAGCAATCCCGCCGGCAGAGCGACTCCGCACACCGACTGGCTCTTTTTATACTCTTTCCATCCGGAACCGGCCAGATAACCGCGCACCACGCATTCGATGGCCAAAGGCTTCGCCTTCAGCACGATCATCGAACGTCCCGCCAGCTTCGCCTCAAAAGGTTTCAGCTCCGGCGGCAAAGGAGCGTCCGCACGAGCCACACGGTGATTCTTGATGATGGACTCAGTCTCATCGAACCAGTAGTGGCTCATCTGCGTCAACGCCTTGCCTTTATTAGGAATACCATTCGGCATGATGCAGTCGAAGGCCGAAATGCGGTCCGTCGCCACAAACAGAAGATGCTCTCCCAGGTCAAAGACTTCACGGACTTTGCCGCTCTTGACCTTTTTGATGCCGGGCAGTTCTAAACTTAATAAAGGTTCCATGTCAGGTATCGTTCAGATTATTTCTTCACTTCTTCCGGGATCCTCATCGCGAAGAATGAGCGGTACACAAAGACCAAAGCGATCACCAGGAACAAACCGCCGATCGCGTACTTCGCGGCCGCGTTCTGCATCGTCACGGCGATCTCCACAGCCAGCAGACCGAACAGTGTCGTGAACTTGATGACCGGGTTCAGTGAAACAGAGGATGTATCTTTGAACGGATCGCCCACAGTATCACCCACAACGGTCGCCGCGTGCAGATCGGTATTCTTCGCGCGCAGATCCACTTCCACGATCTTCTTGGCGTTATCCCAGGCACCGCCGGCATTCGCCATAAAGATCGCCTGGAACAGACCGAAGAACGCGATCGAGATCAGATAACCAATAAAGAAGAACGGATCAAAGAACGGCAGAGCCAGTGCCATACAGAAGATGACGATGAAGATGTTCCACATACCTCTTTGGGCGTACTGGGTGCAGATCTTCACGACTTCCTTGCTGTCCTTTACAGAAGCCTTGCTGGAATCCAGCTTGATATTCTCTTTGATATAGACCACCGCCTGATAAGCGCCTGTCACCACCGCCTGGATGGACGCGCCTGTGAACCAGTAGATGATCGCGCCGCCAATCAGCAGACCGAACAGGATCGGAGGAGCCACCAAACTCAACTTCGCCATCACGACATTACCACCATAGGTGTTGATCAGCAGCATGATGATACCGAAGATCATCGTAGTCGCGCCGACAACGGCTGTACCGATCAGCACCGGCTTCGCGGTTGCCTTGAAGGTATTGCCCGCACCGTCACCCTTTTCCAAGAGGTACTTGGCTGTTTCCGTATCAGGAGCGAAACCAAATTCCTTTTGAATATCTTCTTTCAGGGTCGGGATCGCGTCCACCTGGCTCAACTCGTACACAGACTGGGCGTTATCGGTAACAGGGCCATAGCTGTCCACCGCGATCGTCACAGGTCCCATGCTCAGGAAACCGAAAGCGACCAGACCGAAAGCAAAGATCGGAGCCGCGAAAGCAAACTGCGGAGGCAGCATCCCGGTCAGAGACTGATTAGAAACGGTCACCAGGAAGGAGATCAGCATCAGCACCATGATGCAGCCGCCTTTCCAGAAAGCGGAGAAATTGCCCGCGACCAGACCGGAGAGGATGTTCAGAGAAGCACCGCCCTGACGGGAAGCGTTTACCACTTCCTGCACGTGACGTGAATTGGTAGAAGTGAACACCTTAGTAAATTCAGGAATCACCGCGCCGGCCACAGTACCGCAGCTGATGATTACTGACAGGACCCACCAAAGGCTTCCAGCCACTTTCGCGTAACCGCTGGCCAGCAGAGTGGGATCCTTGATTTCCAGATTGCCCAGGAGCAGATAACTGGCACCGAATGTAGCCAAGATGGAAACAGCACTCGTCACCCAAACCAGATGAGTCAGCGGCTGCTCGAAGTCAAAATCCTTCTTGCCGGAAAAGAGCATATTGCTCAGGACCTGATTGATGTAATAGGAAACCAGAGAGGTCACGATCATCAAGGCGCGCATCGCGAAGATCCAGATGATCAGCTGAGCGCACAGCACCGGGCTGACAGCCAGAGAAACGGCCAGGAATGTCACCAGTGCCACACCGGTCACACCGTAGGTTTCAAAACCGTCCGCGGTCGGTCCCACACTGTCACCGGCGTTGTCGCCCGTGCAGTCGGCAATGACGCCCGGATTCTTGGGATCGTCTTCCGGCAGTTTGAACACGATCTTCATCAGGTCGGAACCGATGTCCGCGATCTTGGTGAAGATACCGCCGCAAATACGCAACGCGCTCGCGCCCAGTGACTCACCAATAGCGAAACCGATGAAGCACGGTCCCACCAGTTCCTTCGGCAGGAAGGAGAGGATGGCGATCATGAACAGCAGCTCGATGCAGACCAGCAGCAAGCCCACGCTCATACCGGAACGCAGCGGAATGTTCAAGGTAGCCAAAGGGTTCGCGCGGAAGGCGGAGAACGCGGTACGGCTGTTGGCTTGAGTATTGATCTTGATGCCGAACCAGGCCACACCGTAGGAACCCAGGATACCAAAAACAGAACATCCCAGGATCATAATGATCTGGGACATGCTCTTCTTTTCCAAAATACCGAAATAATAATAAATACAAATAGCGATCAGCACCCACAAGATCATCAAGAACTTGCCCTGCTGCTGGAGATATGTCTTACAGGTTTCGTAAATCAATCCGGAAACATTTCTCATGGCTTCATGCACCGGCAGACTCTTGGTCTGCGCGTACTGGAACAGTCCATAGGCTCCGCCCAGGACACATACGACCAACCCAATGTACATGAGCGTCATTCCGCTGATGGAATTCCCAAAGACATTGAATGCCGCCGATTTCAAATCAGGCAGATTGATATCAGCTTCGCTCGCGTGAGCACACAAAACACCAACCGCGGCCAGCATCAGAGCCGGCAGCAGACGTTTCAACAAATCTAAACGACTTCTTGACATAACTAACTTTCTTTTGAGTAATCGCCGTGTGACGGCAAATCGTCACACAAAACTGACCTATCATCCATCACACTTCCCTTTCAAGTCAAGAATAATAAAAGCCCCCCTGCCATTTGAATACGTTCGGCAAAAGGGACTCTGATTCAGAAAAAATAAAGATTTGATCTATAACTTACTCATTCTCAAGGAGAATATAATCCAAGCCCAGCATGTGGCTGGGGATAGACTTGGGATTGTTGCCCACTAATTCAAAAGTCAGGTGATGTTTTCCCTTCTTGAGAGACAAGACTGTCAGTTCCATGGGGCCGGTAGATGTAACCACTTTATCATAAAGATCTATCGGTTCCCCTGCTTTATGTCCGTCTAAATATACCTGAAAAATACCATAGTCAGGAGCTTTGGTCATCGCCAGCCTCACAAGATAAATCTGAGTTTTCTCCACGTTAAATTCAACAGTAAGTTTCTGTCCTTCTTTAGCATCTCGCCACCACAAATGTTCATCCCGGCTCCATTCGCCTTCTGTGAATCCGGACATATCCTGTACTGTACACTGTCCTCCGGTGCAGGAAACGACCTTCAGCGACTCGCCCTCGACAGCACCCTTCACACCATTTGAAACAAGAGGATACCAATATCCCAGTCTTTCCTCTGCGGGAACAGCCTGATAGGGATCTTTTCCTCCCGGAGCCAGATACCAGTAAACTGTTGCCGCGTAAAGTGTAGGGCGATCATTCGGAAAATACTTTTCAATGTACCCTTCAAATCGGGTTTGGAAAGGGATATTATCCGCTATATGCCAGCGATTTACGGAAATATGTCCTTTATTCTTGGTGCAAAGCGTCTGATTATGCAGTCCATGCTGGAAAAGTGTTGGATCACACCAGGCATATCCAAAGTAATCCTCTGAGCCGGTGCCAAATGTAGATGGAAACGGTTCTCCATCCACAAAGAACTTCTCATCTCCTTCACCCCACCAGCTGCCTTTAGGGTTCCAAACATGAAGCATCACTCCGCAGAAACGGCCCTGCCCCTCTGTTATCAGCATCGGCCAGTCTATCTTCCGCTCCGGAGATTCCGGCAGAAAAGCGTCCCGATGCCATTTGGCATGAAAACGGCCCAGTTTTTCGACAGGCCGGGTCAGAGCGGAATGTTCCACCCGAATGAAAACGACCTGGGAGCGAGTACCTTCATTGATAACTTCCACCTTGGCGGATTTTTCAAACGGCATATACCAGTAGGAATACCACTCCTGATCTATCAAACCAGATGGGAGTGAACGATATTCATTGGCACCCGGAGCAGTCCCGAAGAAATCCCCGATGGGCACCCAGACCGCGGGTTCCTTGTCATCATCCCAGGTGATCCTGAGGATGAGTTCACGCAATGTATTGCGCACTATCTCCTCGTCCGCGTCCAGTTTGATCTTCACGCGCAATGCGGTAATGGCCCGCGGTCCCTTTAATTTCGCGACAGTCAAACAGTCACCCGGAGCCAGATCCGCGTCCAGAATACCTTCTTTTCTATTCTCCGCGTAAACAGGTTTCACACCGCGGCTTTTGAGCGTTTCATTCGCGTTCATCAGTGCCAGCAGACTGTCCGGATCCAGATCTCTGCTGAATGAAGGAACACGTGTCTCCTGATCATAAAGACTGTAGGTGACATGGTAATAACTTCCCCAGCCCGGTTCCGCCACGATCTTGCACGATTTCTGGAACGGGATCGGCACATAGCAGTTCCACCCTTTGGCCGCGACATGATTCAGCTCAGAGTAATTGAAGGGAATCTGTGTGCAGTTAAAATATTCTGCAAAAGGTAGATCTACTGCTGGAACCGAAAATCCGTCAATGTAGATCTTCACATGTCCCTCACCCGGTGCCGCTGACCAGATCCGCCAGATACAGCCGGGACCATCCATCTCACCCCAAACCTCTAAATCGCCTTCCTTGCGCAGACAACCGTTATGATCCCCATTCGCGTCCCAGGCCAGATAATGTCCGTCTTCATACTTGCTGGCACGGTCATAGCTGGACCACTGGAGACATTTTTCCCCCGGTTCCGGCAATACTGCCAGCTGTTCTAAACCGGTAATACGCCTGACCAGATCAGGATAGGTCAAAACCTGCTCCGCCTGAACACTCAGCCAGCATCCCGCGCAAAACAATAAAACGCTTATACACCATGCCCTCTTGCTCATGCGCATGAGCCTACCGCATACAGACAAAAGAATCAATCCTAATCCAGCCGCAAAAACAAAAGAGAGGAACACGATATGTATTCCCCTCTTTCAATAAACAGAAAATCAACTATTTGGATTGATCCACCTGCCAGCTGGAGTCCTGTTTCACATACAAGGTCTGAGTCGGATAAGCAAACTCGATCTGTTCCTCATCGAACCGGTGTTTCAATTCCAGGTTCATGGATTCAATATTCTTCACATACAGAGCCCAGGCAATCGCCTTATTCCAGTGGACAACTTGGATATTCAGCGCAAAATCGTTGAATTTGTTAAAATTCACCACCAGATTCACAGTTTGAGGATTGTTCCTATAGACTTCCGAAACCAAATCAATGGCACGCTTCAGTTTGTCCGCTGATGTACCGTAAGTGACACCGATATTAATCTCGGTTTTGATCGACGGACGTTTGCTGATGTTCTGGATCAGGGTGTTGCATATCGTTTTGTTCGGGATCGAAACCAGATAACCGTCCAGAAAGCTGCGGATGCGGGTGCTGCGCAGACCGATGGATTCCACCACACCGTCTTTGCCTTCCACCACGATACGGTCCCCCAGCTGGAACGGCTTATCCAGAAAGATCACGATCCCGCTGAACATATTATTCAGCAGATCCTGAAACGCCAGGCTGAACGCCAGACCACCGACAGAACCCACAGCCAGAACCGAAGAGATATTGATCCCCAGGTTGGATGTGATCATCAGCAAACTGACAAGAATGATAGCACATTTCACTACCCGGTTCAAAAGCGGTATCACCTGACTTTTGAACATGGGATCGATCTCTTTCTTCTGTCCCCATATAGCAAAATAGATATCTACCAGCTTGATAATGGTATATGTCACAGAAACCGCGACCGCCACCACCAAAACTTTGTTCAGCATCCCCATCATCCAGTCCGGCCAGTGATATACCGAACTGCATAACTCCAGACCGATTTTCAGCAGGATCACAGACAGGATCATCTGAACCGGTTTGCACACATGGGCTAGAACGATCTGCGAAAGCTTACTTTCGTCTGTTTGAGGAAAATATTTTCTTAAACGAGAAAAAAGGACAGCGACTATTACCTTCGCTACGATAAAAGCCAAAATCAGATAACTGAGGAAGCCCACGTACTGCCACAGAGGAATTCCACGGATTTCGGTGTCAAATCCCGGAATCATGTCTATGAAAAGAAGGAACAGCGCAACTGCTGTCCAGAGCACGTACTTGTACTTCTTCATTCTGATATTATGCTAAACTGAAAAAATAGCTTATTCGTGGATCGGCTGACCGCAGTGCATGCAGCGCTTGGCAGCGATGGGGATCTCGCCTAAGCATTCGGGGCACTTCTTGGTCGTCGGAGCGGCGGCAGNNTCTTTCTTGGTCAGCTTGGTCAGCATATTGACCGGCTTCACAACGAAGAAGAAGATCGCTGCACCCACCAGGATGAAGGAGATAACTTCGTTGACCAGAAGACCATAACTGAATTTGCTGCCATTGAGTGTAAACTCAAGTGCTGAGAAATCAGGCACTTTCGCGACAGCCGCGATCAGCGGGGTCAATAAGTTAGCAACGATAGAACTGACAACCTTCTGGAACGCGGTGCCCATAACGACACCAACCGCCAAATCAATGACATTACCTCTTAAGAGGAAATCTTTGAACTCTTTTAACATAACAACTTAGATATTAAATTTCTGCATCTTGCCGCGGCTTGACAATACCACAACCCGAAATGCAGGCTACCAAAAGGATTATCCAAAACCCCGGAAGATGCAATCTTTTTTTTATAGACCCAAAATTACCAATAGAAATTCCTCTTCTATGGAAAAAAAATCCCCGGTGGTATTTCACATCGGGGATATTCGTTTTTATCTCAACTCACCACTGGGATCATTTCACACAGCGGTAGAATTTCTTGCCTTTGGAAATGTCCACAATAAAGAATGACATCTCGTCTTCCACAACATTCCAATTTACCATATCCTCGCTTTCATAGAGAGTTCCGGTAAAGTATAAGATCAACTTATTATTGGGTTGCAAATTATACCGGATGAGCGGTCCCGCGGTGAACTCCACTTCATCAATGCCTTCAATGGGACAAATTTCCTCATCAAACATCACTTCTCCGCTCAGCGAGATCGTCCCTGTAAAACCGTCTTTCGGTTCGAGTGTATACTCCACCATCCTTATTTCTCCGTCCAGGAATGACCAGCGAATGACATTCTTTTCAGGAATGTAATTGCCACCCTCACTGATGTCCGTTACGTTCAGAGGAACACCCACCGGCAGTTGTTCTTCTACCAGATAGACGCTGATTCCTTCTCGCGGCAAGATCGTCAATGTGACGATAGAATGATCGCCCATCGGACTGACCAAGCGTTCACACTTATTGTCAGATGCCAGTTCCACAGAAGCGGCTCTGGCCGTAG
>DBVN01000030.1:48312-48620 GCA_002308515.1 Verrucomicrobia bacterium UBA1263
GCTCTCGATACATAATTCATCGGGATATCCACTGGTTCTCTGCTCCAGTTTTGACCCAATTTCCAGGCCACAGCGTAAGTGGAAATTTCCAGCATCGAAATCTCAAAGTCCTCGTTCGTATCCGCCGGATGCGTCTTGATCGTGAAGTCCAGTTCATTGTCCCCGGTAATAGTCTTGACTGTCGTATCAAAAGCCACTTCACCGCTGACGTATGCGACTTCATCCAAATTATTTGATACCGTAACAGTATAGCTCACTTCTCGAGGGATGCTGTCCAGGAAGGACCACCGGATGACGTTCTTCGAGGC
>DBVN01000030.1:48662-48855 GCA_002308515.1 Verrucomicrobia bacterium UBA1263
CTTCCACAAAGTACACATTCACAGCGTCATTTGGTGTCAGTTTCAAGGTCACTGTCGCGGTCAAGCCGTCAACCCTGATACTGCGCACAGCTGTTCCATCCGGAACAACTTGTTTGTTCACCGTCAAAGTCGCCGCGCTACTGGTTACACTACCGGCACTGTTGCTCACAGTCACTGTATAACTTCCGGCATC
>DBVN01000030.1:48868-49370 GCA_002308515.1 Verrucomicrobia bacterium UBA1263
AAGTCGCTCCGCTGATATTGGAGCCGCCTTTCTTCCATTGATATTTCAGTCCTGTCCCCGTTGCTGTCACGCTGAAGGTCACCGAACTGCCTTCGTTCACGGTTTGGCTCTTCGGTTGGGTTGTGATAGTCGGCTTGGCAGTCACAGTCAAAGTTGCCGTGCTGCTGGTCACGCTACCTGCAGTATTGCTTACCACCACATAATAAGTACCGGCATCACCAGTTTTTGTATTACTAATAGTATAACTAGAACTGGTCGCTCCACTAATATTGCTGGAGCCTTTCTTCCACTGATAGGTCAACGGGGCTGTTCCGGTCGCGACTACGCTGAAAGTCACAGAGCTGCCTTCGTTCACCGTCTGGCTCTTGGGCTGGGTCGTAATGCTCGGCTTGATGGCATTGACTGTCAATATCGCCGCGCTGCTGGTCACATTACCGCCACTGTTGCTGACTGTTACGGTATAGTTCCCGGCATCGCTGGTCTTGGCACTGCTGATGGTATA
>DBVN01000030.1:49399-49528 GCA_002308515.1 Verrucomicrobia bacterium UBA1263
ACCATTCTTCTTCCATTGATAGCTCAATGGTGCTGTTCCCATTGCCGTCACACTGAAAGTCACATTACTGCCTTCGTTTACGGTTTGACTCTTCGGCTGAGTCGTGATCGAAGGTTTGACCGCTACAGC
>DBVN01000049.1:0-5954 GCA_002308515.1 Verrucomicrobia bacterium UBA1263
ATCCATAAGATATGAATCACCTTGCAGATGATATTATTCCTATTCAGGAATAATGCAAGGTATTTTATACCTGTAACCTGTTTTTTCTGAATCTATTTTCTACCTGTCCCTCTCCACAGGCAGATCTACTCTTCCGGAATAAGAGAATTTTTTATAAATTATTGATTCACAATATAATATTCCGTTTTCTATTGAACAAAACCCGTCAAAATGGAGGCAAAACAGCCGCTTCCGCAAAATTCTGTGTCAATCCGCATCGCTTTCGAGTAAAATCTCTCAGGCGGGGAAGATGTTTTCCCCGTGAAATTGATCGCGGAATAAGATGAGTCTATTACAAAACACAAAGAGGAAACTCTCCTACGGAAATTCAGAAGTCGAATACTACAGTCTGCCGGCATTGAAAGAAGCCGGGATAGCGGATATAAGCCGTCTGCCGGTCTCCATCCGGATGATCCTGGAATCGGTCTTGCGGCACTGCGACGGCAAGCGGATCACAGAGGCGAATGTCAAAGCCCTGGCCAACTGGAAGCCGACCGCTGTCCGCACCGAGGAGATCCCTTTTGTGGTGGCCCGCATCATCCTTCAGGATTTCACGGGAGTTCCCCTGCTGGTGGATCTGGCGGCTATGCGCACCGCCGTTGCCGAACTGGGCAAGGATCCCCGCATGATCGAACCGCTCGTCCCGGTGGATCTCATCGTGGATCACTCCGTTCAAACCGATTTTTCAGGCACAGCAACGGCTCTGGAACAGAATCTGGACATGGAATTCAAACGCAACGCCGAACGCTATCAGCTGCTCAAGTGGGGCACACAGGCTTTCGAGACGTTCCGTGTCATCCCTCCTTCCACGGGCATCATCCACCAGGTCAATCTGGAACATCTGGCCAGCGGCGTGCAGGTGCGTGACGGTGTCGTGTTCCCTGACAGCTTAGTGGGCACAGACTCCCACACGACCATGATCAACGGTTTGGGCATTGCCGGATGGGGCGTAGGCGGCATCGAGGCCGAAGCCGGGATGCTGGGACAACCGCTTTACTTCCTGACACCGGATGTGGTCGGTGTCCATTTGACCGGCAGTCTGCGGCCGGGTGTCACCGCGACAGACGCGGCACTGACCCTGACTCACCTGCTGCGCGAGACCAAAGTGGTCGGCAAATTCGTGGAATACTTCGGCGAAGGAGCCGCCGCGCTGGCTGTGCCGGAGCGCGCTGTGATCGCCAATATGTCACCGGAATACGGTGCCACGATGGGATTCTTCCCCGTGGATGAGGAATGCGTCAAATTCCTTCGACTGACAGGCCGTCCCGAAGAAATGATCCGCCTCTATGAAGCCTACTACAAGGCGCAGGGAATGTTCGGCATCCCGCGCAAAGGACAGGTAGATTATTCCAAAGTCGTGGAGCTGGATCTCAGCACGGTGGAACCCTGCATCGCCGGTCCCAAACGTCCGCAGGATCAGGTCAAACTGGCGGAACAGAAGCAGAAATTCGCCGCCGCGTTCCCTCAGCAGAAACCCGCGGCCGAAATCACTTTGGCAAATGACAAGAAAGTCCGAATCGGCAACGGCAGCATCCTGATCGCGAGCATCACCAGCTGCACCAATACATCGAACCCCACACTGCTGCTGGCCGCGGGACTCCTGGCCAGGAAAGCTGTCCAGCTGGGAATGAAAGTCCCCGCTTACGTCAAGACCTCCCTGGCTCCGGGTTCACGTGTCGTCAGTGAATATCTGACACGCACCGGGCTTCAAAGCTATCTGGATCAACTGGGATTCAATACGGTGGGCTATGGCTGTATGACCTGTATCGGCAACTCCGGCCCGCTGAATCCGGAGATCGAATCCGTGGTCAAAGCTCAGGATTATGTCTGCGCCGCGGTGCTTTCCGGCAACCGCAATTTCGAAGCGCGTGTCCATCCCAGCATCAAGGCCAATTATCTGATGTCACCGCCGCTGGTAGTCGCGTTCGCGCTGGCCGGCCGTGTGGATATCGACATCACCACGGAAGCCATCGGGACAGACAAAGACGGCAAACCCGTTTACCTGAAAGATCTCTGGCCGTCCTCTGAAGAGATCAACGCCCTTTTCAAAGAAGCCCTGAAACCGGAAGTGTTCAAAGCGACCTATACCGGCTATGCCACACGCAACGCCAAGTGGAACGAGGTCCCGGCACCCACGGGCAAAGTCTTTGCCTGGGATCCGAAGAGTACTTACATCCAAAACCCGCCTTTCTTCAAAGGCAGCGGCGCGTCCGATACTTTCCCACTGGAACCGGCATCGACACAGAACATCCGGGAAGCCCGCGCACTGGCTATCTTTGGCGACAGTGTAACGACCGATCATATTTCCCCGGCCGGTGCTTTCGCTCCGACGACTCCCGCCGGACGGTATCTGATTGAGAACGGTGTCAAGCAATCGGAATTCAACAGCTACGGTTCACGACGCGGCAATGACCGTGTCATGACTCGCGGCACCTTTGCCAACGTTCGCATCAAGAACCTGATGGTTCCCGGTGTGGAAGGCGGTGTGACCCGATATCAGCCAAGCGGCGAGCAGATGAGCATTTACGATGCCGCTCAGAAATACGCGACTGAGGGCAAAGCTCTTATCGTTCTGGCCGGTCTGGAATACGGCACAGGCAGCTCCCGTGACTGGGCCGCCAAAGGGACTGCTCTGCTGGGAGTCAAGGCCGTTCTGGCTCGCAGTTTTGAACGCATCCACCGTTCCAACCTGGTCGGAATGGGCATCCTCCCGCTTCAATTCAAGGAAGGCGTATTCGCTCAGACACTGGGTCTGGATGGAACGGAAACGTATGACATTCTGGGACTGGATAGCGAACTGCGTCCTCAGCAGGATATCACCGTCCGCGTCACACGCAAAGACGGCACAGTGCAGGAAATCCAAGTGACCTGCCGCATCGATACGCCTATCGAGGTGGAATACTACCGCCACGGCGGCATCCTGCCTTATGTACTGCGGCAGCTGATCCAAAAGCATTAACACATCATGAGCAGCGGCAAAAAACAAGATCACACCGGAACCGGTTTTACAGAGAAAATCATGGGAAGCCCCGTGAGCAAGGCTCAGCTGGTGATGGCGTTTTTTGTCGCCGGCATCGCGGATCTGATCCTGACACCTTTGGACGCGAGCCCGATCTGTTTCTTCATTGATCTGATGGTAGCAATGGCACTCTTTGTTGTTCTGGGCTGGAGGATCATCCTGCTTCCGGCACTGATCGCCGAAGCCATACCGGGAATGGGCATCTTCCCTTTCTGGGTCATGGTGGTGGGCAGTATCGCGGTCTTTGGAACGATCCGCAAGCCTGGCAGCTCCGACAAAACACCGGACGTATTGACGACATCCACCGGAGGATCATCGGTCCCGCCTGTTTATACGGACAAAGTTCCGCCGCGCGATTTCAGCAAAGACGCGGGCAAAGGCACCATCATTGATGTTCCCGTGGAAGACGTGGAAAAGGATAAATGAAAACGCTCCGTCCGCTTCTGATCCTGTGTCTCTTTTTGGCACTGAATGTTCCGACACTGTTTTCCGCGGAACCGTCTCAGGCTTCTTCAAATATCGCCGTTAAAGTGACGATAGACCCGGAGCTTCAGAAGATCATTGATCAGGACAATGAAGCGCAGATCGAAGTGGATAAATGGATCAGGGATTATCAGGCTCTCAACAAAACGAACGCGGTTCAGGACGCGACACTGCCCCTGCGCATCCGCGAGCGGTTCGATTCCATCAAGTCCGCTTACGAGGATTACCTCTTCACCCATTCCACCAATATGGAAGCGAGGCTGGCTTATGCCAGTTTTCTTTCGGATATCGGACAGGATAATGACGCGGCCAGAGAATGGCTGAAACTGCAAAAACAGTATCCCGATAATCCGGTCCTCTGGAACAATCTGGGGAATTACTTCGCGCAAAAAGGCTCGCCCAAAGATGCCTTCCCCTACTATGAAAAGGCGATCGGGCTGGCTCCTAAAGAAGTTCTTTATCTTAAAAATCTGGCCAGCGTGGTCTATATCTACCGCCAGGAGGCAATGGAGTATTACGATCTGACCGAACAGCAGGCACTCCGTCTGGCTCAGGCGCTGTATCAGAAAGCGTCACTGCTCCAGCCCGATGATTTTGTATTGGCCACTTCGCTCGCGCAGACCTGGTACTACATCACACCTTTTGATTCGGAAAAGGCCCGTGCCGCATGGGAAAAGGCTTACACGATGGCTTCTGATGATTCTGAACGCCAAGGCATCATCCTGCATTACGCCAGAGTCGCCATATTGAATGAGCAATTCGATGAAGCGCTCAAATGGCTGGACGCGGTCACATACTCTCAGCATCAAACTTTGAAAAAACAGCTCCTGGAAAATCTGGAAAAACGCCGCGAGCTTTCAGCCGCGAAAGAATAGCGGCCTTACCGCCACTGATGCTTAGGATATTTCCTCTGCATCTCGGATTTGATCTTCGGATAGTGTTCCTTCCAGAAATTCTCCAGATCCTGTGTCACCTGCACCGGACGCATATTAGGCGCGAGGATATGCAGCACGATCGGCACCCGGCCCATGCCCAGCTTCGGCATCGCTTTCACATCAAAAAGTTCCTGTATCCGCATCGCCACAAATGGCAGACCATCGCTCACATAAGTCAGCTTGGGCTTGCGTCCATTGGGCAGCGTCAGCCGTTCCGGCGCTTGTTTTTCCAAGATCCTCTGCTGTTCATAGGAAAGCCACGACTTGACCGCCGTTTTGACATCGGCCTCTTTGATATCCTTATAGGAGAAGGAACCGTGGCAAATTTCCTGAATGATCGCCTTGCGGTCCTCATCGGTGATCGGAGCCAGTCCCAGTTCCGGGCACCATTGCGCCAGACAGTTCAGGCGCAGTATCCACTGATCCACGGAATGATCCCAGTTCTTCAAAACCAGCCGTCCGGCCAGAACTTCCTCCGCCAGCAGCTCCGCCGCCTTGTTCACAAAATCCGCCGGCATTTTCGCCAAAATGCCTTTGGAGCTGTTCTGCGGATCCAGCGTTTTTTTCACCAGCGGGATGTCCCGGAAAAGAAGCTGCTCCTCCGCCTGCACACACCGTGCCGTTGAGTTATAGGTCACAAAAGTCTGCGCGGTGATCTCGTCGGGATAGAGTTCCTCCAGCCACTCAGTTTCGATCGCGGTCGCCATGGAAAGCAGTGTGCTGACGGTCTTGTCCCGTCCTTCGATCTCGCTGATCTCCGCCGCCACAAAGAACGGCGCGGACTGCACCACACTGTCCCGGCTGAGCAAGCCAAACCGTCCGTGGCTGAGCGCGCAGCGCAGGGTTCCCGAATCCAGCCGCTTTGCCACACGATCCGAGAAACCGACCAGCACGCATTTGCGGATCTCGTCATCCGATGGCATGGGGTGATCGGTATGCAGTCCCTCCTGCTCCGCGATCTTCAGAAACGTATCCAGCAGCGGTTTGACCTGACGCGCGGTGATGCCGTGTACGCCGATCCTGCGGCAGGCATCCAGATTGAAATTGTTTTTGGCCGCGTAATTCCAGGCCCGCATCATCACCCAGAAGTCCGATTCCTGCTCTTCGCCAAACAGGTCTTCCCGGAACTGCTCCACAGAGCGATCCACCTTGCGCAGCAGCAGATCCCGGCCCTGAGTCAGCGCCGCGATCATCGCCGCCTGGCGCACACAGTGATATTCCTCGGCCGCGATCAGCATCCGGGAATAGCGCGGATGCACCGGAAAGGCCAGCATCCTGCGCCCGGTCTCCGTGATCGCGCCCTGTGCATCCAGCGCGCCCAGATCACGAAGGAGCGATTCCGCGCGATACAGGCTCAGCTCGTCCGGCGGTTCCAGCCAGCGGAAATTTTTCAAGTCACGCACTCCGGCGGCTTTCAGCGTCAGGATGACTTCCGCCAGATCCAGACGGCGAATTTCCGGCAGTTCCTGCGGCAGCCG
>DBVN01000049.1:5990-16369 GCA_002308515.1 Verrucomicrobia bacterium UBA1263
GTACGTCCGGCGCGTCCGGCACGCTGATCGGTGGATGCTTGTGAGACACGCTCGATCAGCAGTGTATTGATGCCTCTGGCCGCGTCATAACGGGCCATCCTGGCCAGACCGCTGTCAATGACCAGCCGCACTCCGGCAATGGTCAGAGAGGTTTCCGCCACATTGGTCGCCACAACGATCTTAGGCGCGTCATACTGCGCGACGGCGGCATCCTGATCTCCGCTGGAAAGTTCCCCATGCAGCGGCAGCAGAACGTGTCCCTTCGCCTCAGCGCAGTTCCGCAATGCCTCCAGCGTCTTGTGAATCTCAAAACCGCCCGGCATAAAGATCAGCGTATCCCCTTCATGTCCCTGCCGCGCGGTATAGCTGAAAGCCCTCGCCGCGTACTCCCACACCGGCAGCCAGCCCGGCTGTCCCGGCCTTGAACGCTGGGGCAGATAACTGATCTCCACCGGGAAAGTGCGTCCCTGCGAAGTCAGTTCCTCGCACGGTGCCAGATACCCTCTCAACTCAGCCGCGTCCAAGGTCGCCGACATCACCAGGATCAGCAGATCCGGGCGATGTTTCTCCTGAAGCTCCAGCGCCTGTGCCAGCGTGATATCTCCGTAAAGATGCCGCTCGTGAAACTCGTCAAAGACCAGCGCGCTCACTCCTTCCAGCCGGGGATTCTGGATCATCTGCCGCAGCAGCACGCCTTCCGTCACATAACGGATCCTTGTCCGCGCAGAGACCCGGCTCTCGAAGCGTATCTGATAGCCCACTTCCTCGCCCAGCGGGACTTTCATTTCTTTGGCCACACGATCGGCCAGCATCCTCGCCGCCAAACGTCTGGGCTGAAGGATGACGACCTGCCCGTTCCCCAGCAGACCGCTCTTCAGCAGCATCCGCGGCACCTGTGTGGATTTGCCGGAACCGGTGGGAGCCTGGATGATCAGCCGCCGGCATCTTCCGGCCGCGCTGACCAGCTCCTGTTCGATCTCGTATATGGGCAATCTTTCCGCCATCGCTTCTCCCTGTATTGAGAGCGCGTCCGCGTGAAACGCGCTCCAGACAAAATCTCCTGTTCTCCCTTAATTCATGATCAGGTCGCAGTAGATCATCTGGTGATCGCTCAAATTCCCCGACTCCGCGCTCACTCCGATATTGGAAACGGAGAATCCCTTCACCATGATATTATCAATAAAACCGCCGTTCTTGGCCCGCGGATAGGTGGACAGCAGCCCCAGATAACCTCCGTTGGCCATCGTGTAGCCCGCGTCAATGAACGGCTGATATTCCCGCGCCGCCACCTTGGAATCCACATTCCAGTCCGCCGCCAGGATCACATACTCATCCTTCGCGAACGCCTCCAGAATCTCTTTGAACTGCAGCGCCCGGTAGGCCGCTCCGTTCTCACCCTGATTCCAGTCCGTATGCGTTTCCACGATCTTCACGATCTTGCCCTTCAGCTTCACTTCCACGACCTTGTAGTACCGGGTCTGCACCATCTTGGTGAACTTGACCTCTTTCTCGGACAAGGCCGCCATCCCGTTCATGAATATGCTGTTGCAGTTATACGAGTACTTCGTCCCGATATACTGATTTTTGAAGTTCTGGAAGATCACGTCCTTGGCCAGCCGTCCATCCAGCGCGAATTCCGGGTTATACTCCGCCACGCCCATCACATCAGGGCTGACTTCATTGATCACCTTCTTGTAGCGCAGAGCCATTTCATCGGCTTTCTCCGCGCTGATAGTCGTCTGATCTTTTCCGTTCGCGCCGTCATAATAAGAAAAATGCCCGATATTCCAATGGGCAAAACGGAACTTCACAAACTCACTGCCAGCCGCCGGATCCGTTCCTTCGGCTTTTCCCGCTGTCGTTACCGCGACCGCGAACACCATCACAGCCGCCCAAAATAATGCTTTAACTTTCTTCATATTCCGTACACTCCGATACGATTCCCCCATAGATTAGAAAAAATCCTCCCCTTTTTCAATCCGCAATACGCGTTCAAACCGAAACAGCGATAAAAAAGCCCCTTTCACCTCGCGGCGCAGGGGCTTGCGAANNCGGGGAGCCGGTGCTTTAGGAGCCGTTTGTTTGGGTTCCGGCTGTTTAGGCTGAGCTTTTTGAGGTTCTGGTTTGACAGACTTCAGCGGTTCTACTTTCTTTTTATCTTTCCCTTTGGGGGTCATCGGAGGCAAAGGCTTCGGTTGAGGCATGGGCTTCCTGGGATCAAACTTCGGATCTTTCTTCAATTCACGGGTCACTCTGGGATCGCCGTGATTGGGACCAAGCATCGGATGGCTGCTGTGATGAGCGTGCTTCATAATGACAGAAGCGGTGGGGCCAAACGAAATGCTGATATCCACATTATATGATGAAGCCGCTTTCGCCAGCGAAGGCATTGCCGCCAGTCCGACCGTCAGCGCGGCCAGGATCCCATATTTTTTCAATCTGTTCTTCATTCTATCTCTCTCTTTTGTACATTCTTATAATTCAGAAAACCATCTATGCTTTCCTTGAGCCTTATTATGCGCCTTTCTCCCGCGTTTTGGCAAGCATCCTTCTTCATTATCTTTTAAGATTGTCTCCCGGCCCCGCTCATTGCTACACTGCTGGCGGTGATAGAAAAGGTCATGAAACAGAATCTTTCTCAAATCTTGTTCGCGGCTCTTGCGGCCGCTGTATTCACTGCGGGCTGCGCCTCTGATCCCAATAAAATGGGCATCACCAATCCGCAGCAGCCGGGTCCGGCTGCCGGCCGTACTGTAGGCGGAGCGGNNAATACCGCCGGTTTTGTAGCCGGTGTCGGCGAAGGCGCCGCGGCCGCTACCGGGCAGGTCTTCAATAACCGGACTTATGTCGTCCGCCAGTGGCAGACCGTTACCACAGCTGATGGCCGGGTCGTCCAGGTTCCGGTAGATGTCGTTGTGGATGAAAATGGTATCCCCCTGCAGTCCGTCCATATCCCGGCGGACAAAGAGAACGGCAACTCCGTGGAATCCCTCTCCGGCAAAGCCAAACAGCGGTAAAAATCATTCAAATCAAAGCCCCGAAAATGAAAAATGACGCGGAACGCGCGTCATTGTATTGATTCATCTGTGTTGATCTGCGTCTATCTGTGGTTCTTTCCCACACGATTATGACTGCCGGGGCTGGATCTTAACGGGCGGCACGGCGTTGCCGGCGTGCTGTTTACCGGCTTCGATCAGCTCCCAGAAGTGCGGATTATCCTCCAGATCCTCATCCTCGCCGATCAGGCTGATCTTGGAGCGGAAGCAGAAGTCCTTCAATGTGTTGCGGCTCAGGATACGGTGGATCAGCACGCCCAGCTCATGCTTCTCGAAATAAACGCGGTAATCCCCCAGACGGTAGCGGTGCAGGATCCTTCCGTCCCGCTCCAGACGGCCAAAACTCTCGTCATCCTGATAGACCTGCTGAGGCAGTCCCCGGAACTCACCCAGAATGTTCAACTGCAAGTCCTTAGGCATCTTGCCCAGCTCGGCCGCGGCCACGGGCGTGAAAATAATTTGGAACTGTCTCATAATAACTTCTTATAACTATTTTTAATTTAGTCCACAATCAGCGATTGTGTCATAACTGCCAGAATTTTAACTTCAAAACCTTTGTAAGTCTATTATTTTAACAAAAAAAGCGGTATCACCCGATACCGCCCTAAATTTATGTATATAAAAAAAAATTATGGGCCCCTATCACTAGGGACGGAAAAAGAATACATTGGAATAAAAGAAATGTAAATAAAAAATAAAGAGCGCGCGAAATCATCTTCACACGCCCTTTATTACAGATCTGCCGGGCTGCCCCTGAACAGATCTCGCTTCTAACAAATCACATGCTTAGTTGGCCGGAGCGGATGTTCTGTCGAACAGCCAGCGGATATCCGCGCTGCTGGCATGAGTCTCCTGGGAGATCTGCCCCACATTGCCGGAAATATGACCTTTTTTGACCATCGCGACTGTGCGGGAATCCCTCCACTTCTTGATCTCAGAGTGGCCGTCAGCAAAACCAAAACCGCAAGCGCCGCCGTGTTCAATGGACGGAAGATCCACCCAGCGGCCGGAAGCCGTATCTGTACTGGCACCCGCGCGGTATTCGCTCAGCTGCGTTTCCACACCGAAATTAGCGTCGTTGATGGAATACTGGTCTTCATCCACCATCACCCATGTACGGCTCGGTCCCGGACGGGTAAAGCTCGACATCTTGCCATAACACAAGAAAGCGCCGCTGGCGTTATTGCCGCCGTTCAGCCAGTCACTGTGGACGGTCCGATAGCTGCCGCTGCCGACATTACCGACTTCATAGGAACCCACCGCCTGATTCATGGCAAAGGAACGAACGCGGGGACCGCGGTCAGTTCTGCTCTTGTCCGCCGGACATTTGAACAGCTTCGGGTTCTTGCCGATATAATCAGCCAGCTGGCATCTGCTCGGATCCATCAGCATCATGGTGTTGGTGTTATCCGTATTGGCACGGTTGAAATCCATCGTGCCCTGGCACCACTCGGTCGCGTTCGCGTCCGGGTCGCCGCCGCCGGTCGGATTGCAGGGCAGCCAGTCATCATGATCGTTGGTAAACAGGCTGACGCCCAGCATCATCTGCTTACCGTTGTTCATGCAGGAGGTACCCTGTGCTTTTGCCTTTGCTTTGCTCAGCGCAGGCAAGATCATACCGGCCAGAATGGCGATAATCGCGATGACTACCAACAATTCAATCAGCGTGAACGCCTTGCTAAGACCTGTTTTATTATTTAATGCTTTCATTGTCTTCTTTGCAGCACAAGGGCGCGGGCGGCCTGCGTCGCCCGCGCTCTCTGTGTGTTGATTATTCAGCTTTCAGACGATAGAAGCCCGCGGCTTCGCTCATCGGAGCTCTGAACTGCCAGGCACCGCCTACGAGTTCACCTTCCAGGATCGTCCAGCTGGCACTGTCGGCTGTCGGAGCCACTTCCAGCACCGCGCCGGAGTCAGCAGCCCAGCGAAGAACCAGCTCGACACCTGTGGCGGTATCTTCAACGCTGTAGCTCAGGGTCAGATCCTTCTCGGAAGGTACACCGTATTGGCTCAGGTACTTGGCCGGGATCGGAGTGGTCGGAACCACGTCGCCCGTGCTCGGAGTTGCCCATGCCACGGAGAAGTTATCTCCGCCGGTGGCTTCGTTGAAGAGTCCAACGAACAGATAGCTCTTGCCGCCTTCCAGTGTTATCGGAGCGGACTTCTGATAGTCATACTTCGTGTATTCGCGGCTGTTGGTCCAGTCGCCGCTGTTGATACCACCGATCCTAACCAGATTTTCCGGAGTGTCGTCCGTGCTCAGATAGAAATCACTATCGTCATCGGAAGCCACATAGAAGTAGTATGTGCCTGTCTCTTCCGGTGTCAGCAAGCCGATAAAGGCAGAGCCGTAATAATCAGCGCGGTCAGCCGGGATCTCCAGATAATCCGTCATGTAGTAAACCTGATCGGCCACTCTGAAGTTATTGAAGGCTGTTTCCACGGCGGCCAGACTGCCCGGATTCGGACTGTCATAGATCCAAACCTGGACCTTGCCAGGTTCAGTGCTCGGATCAACGCTCACATTGCATTCGCTGGAGACGATGATCTCGTTACCCTGTCTGCCTTGCAGCTGATAGGTTCCGGCGATCTTGCTGGAAGCATAATAAGTCTCGATGTCAGCGCTGCTGACAGTTGTGCCGTTCTTGGTCCAGACGAATTCAGCGTCTGTACCGAAGGCGATCGCGCCAAAGGCGGAAGGTCCAAAGATGGAGCCTTCTTCCACTGCGAGTTCAGCGACAGGATCGACCACGACTTCCACGGGAACGAAGTCCTTCACCAGCGTCACTCCGCTGAATTCAGCGGTCGCGTCATTGCTGTTGGCCTCGTGAGAGGTCACCCACATACCAATGTACAGAGGCAGTTCAGCGCCCAGTCTGCCATCGGCCCAGGTATTCGTGTCAATGACTGCCAGCACGTCCCAGGTCTCGCCCTGGTCTTCACTGATCATACCATAGAGTACACCGTCCACATAAGCGATACGCTGCAGATGCGGGAACACAAACGGTCCGCGATGGACACATTGTCCGTCACCCACGCTGCCGCCCACGACATCACGATAAGAGGTCCAGTAATCACTGCTGGAACCGCTCTTGCCGGTTTCGGTCTGCACTTGCAGAGCGAAGCGGCGCGCATTGCCGATCTGATTGTCGTCCGCGTTGGCTTCACGAACCATGATACCGGCCTTGGCCCAGGCGCTGGAATTACCGTCAAAGTTTTCAACACAGACCGTGTAGTCGAAGTCGCCCTCGACCTTCTTGGCCGCGTAGAAGAATTGGTCATTATCACCCCAAACGTCAGCGCCGCTGCCCTTCACGGTGTAAGAACCTTCTACCGTTCCGGCAGTGATGCTGCCAGTGGCGGAACCGCTGTAGTTCACGTCGCCTTCAAAGTCGAAGGTCACCGGTGTCGGCGGTTCGGGTTCGCTCAGATCGAAGAAGTAGAATTCACCGATCTGCATTTCCGGACCAGCCCTCAGTGTCGGGAAGACCACCATGTAGGAGCTGAAAGCATCCGTGTTGGTGAAGTAAATGATGTTGCTGTTTCTGAAACGGAAATCGGAGGACTCAAAGGTACCGGCACCCACCAGGGTCCAGTTTTCTTTGTCGCCCGCGCTGTTGTCCAGATCAACGATCTGATCATTCGTGCCGTAGATCTCAACGGTCACAGGATCACGTCCCTCAGAGTCATTGGCTCTGGTGTACATGACCGCTGTCGGAGTGACCTGTTCGGCCGGTGTCACGATGAAACCGCTCTTGGCTCCGCCGCGATTCAGGTATTTGACCCTGATCTGACCATCCGCCACCGCGTAAGGAGGTTCCTGGGCGGGATAGTTGCTGCCGCTCATAAAATCACCCACCGCGATCGCGAAGTCGGACGGATCAGTGATCTGAATATATTGAGAATCATACAACCAGAGGTCAGCGATCTGGAGACCATTTCCATCACCGCCTTTACGGGTCGGGAAGATCATCTTGTAGGAGCTGTAGGTCACCGGATTGTCCAGTGTGACCATAGTGGCTTGAACATAACGCGCCTCAGGGAACTCCAGTGTCCCTTCAGAAATCAGCGTCCAGTTTTCTTCATTGCCGCTGCCGTTATCCACAGTGGTGATCTCGTCGTTCGTTCCATAGAGCTTATAGCTGGCCGGATCACGTTCAGGATAATCGTTGGCGGTGTAGAATTCAAAGAACTGGAGTTCCTTGCTCACGGAAGGAGTCACGATCACACCCAGGTTATTCGTAGAATTGCCCAGGTTGAGATACTTGGTATCCGTGTTATTGTCAAACAGCATCGCCGCGGATTCATAATCATAATGAGAGGATGACGATCTGATGTCTGTGCTGATCGCGATGAACGTATCAGTGTCCTTGCTGATCAGATTCACCGGAGCGGCTTTCAGGACTTCACCGTAAAGCTGGATCTCAGAGAACTGGATCAGTGTCTGTTCTGTATTTTTCGCTGTCGGGAAGATGATCTTGTAAGCGGAGTAAGCGCTCGCGTTGTCGAACTCGATCGGTTCCTCGATAGCGGTCTTACGAGCGGAAGGCAGATTGAGTTCGCCTTCAGCGATCTTGACCCAATTTTCAGAGGTACCGGTGCTGAAGTCAGCGCTGGTCACCGTATCTGTCGTTCCATAGAGGACATAGCTGGAAGGATCACGACCTTCCGCGTCGTTAGCGGTAGTGATGGTCATAGCCGTCGCGATAGAGCTGCTGGCACTGGGAATAAAGATGATGCCCGTGCCCTGACCCGGATTGACGCAATACTTGGAATCCGTGTTGCCGTCAATGGCATGCTGGGTGGATTCCGTGTATTTCGCTCTGTAGCTCACATTGTAACCGGAAGATACAGCAATAGCTGTGTCACCGGACTGGAAGATCGGATCGGTTCCTTCACTGTCTTTGTAGAACAGAGTGTCAGCGATCTGGAACAGAGCGGTACCCTTCAAAGCGGTGAAGATCAGTTTGTAGGAGGTGTAAGCTGTGTCGTTGTCAAACGCTAACAGCGGTCCTTCGACCTGACGATCACCCGGCAGAGTCACATCACCACTGGCGATCAGCGTCCATTCTTCAGCTGTACCGAGACTCTTGTCTGTACTCTTGATTTCCTCATTGGTGCCGTACAGCGCCCAGCTCTTCGGATCACGTTCCTCAGCGTCATTGGCTGTCCAGAATTTCATGCTCTTGACAACGGTCTTGCCGGCCAGAGGAGTCACGATGAAACCAGGGTTGTTCACATCATAGTTCAAATACTTGGTGGCTACTGCACCATCCAGAGCATTGGAAGGATTTTCCGCGGCAGGATAATCGCACTTGATAGTATAGGTGAACCAGTCACCGCCTTCGGGGTCGACCGGTCTGGCCACATCGCCCGGACGCAGGATAGCTTCACCCAGATCTTTGGCCTGTTTGGTGCCGAAGAACTGCATTTCCGCCACATGGACAACGGTCGCTTCCGGATCGGACGCGTCACGGATGTCCGTGAAGATCAGTTTATAGCCGCGATAGAATTCATTGGCGTTGACCTCCACCTTGTCGCCCCAGGTCCGACGATCCAGAGGCAGATTCAGCGAGCCTTCGCTCAGCAGGATCCAGTTTTCCTGATCACCCAGGCTGTTGTCAGTACTCAGCTGATAATCCTCGGTTCCATAGATCTTGTAACCGGTCGGATCGCAGCAGGCCAGATTGGTGAAGGTGCAAAGCTGGAAGCTTTCCAGTTTGGTCGGTCCCACCGCGGGCCAGAGAGCCACACCGACATCCTTGATCGCGAAGTTCGCGTAGCGGTCCTCCAGATTGCCATTGCAGATCTTGGCCGGTTTGCTGGTATCCCAGTCGCTTGTCGCGTAGCTGGAATTGGTCGAGACCGGGTCAGCCACGGCGACAGTGTAATCCATATCGGAAGCGTAGAGGAAACCCAAATCCACATCCTGTTCGGGGGCTTCCACTTCATAGAACTGGATGTCCGCGACCTGCATGTGTCCTTCAGACGCGTCTTTCACCGTCGGGAAGATCACTTTGTAGGCAAGATAGGATGTCTCGTTAGAGACCGGGATAAAGTCACCCATTGCCTGACGATCATCGGGCAGAGAGAGTGTACCCTCAGCGATCAGCGTCCAGTTATTCTGGTCACCGGCGGTGTTGTCCATAGCCTGGAGATCATCCCATGTGATCTCGTCATTGGAGCCAAAGATCTGATAGGAAGCCGGATCACGTTCCGGCTTGTCATTGGCCGTGGACATTTGGAAGGATCTCAGGGTCGTCGCTCCGTAAGTAGGAACAACAACGAAACCTGAACCTGCTGGTTGATAATTCAGATACTTAGTAGCGATATTCTGATCCACTATGCATCCCGGATATTCCGCGGCCGGATAACGGCTATTGTTGACGAGCTGACCGCCCACAGCAATAACACTTTCACCGGTGGTTAATAATTCGGTAGCGGCAAAGCTGGTGAGTGTCAGTCCCATACTTAGCGCTAACGCTGCATGTACATACTTTTTAGTCATATAAGTAGTTTAATTTGTGCATTTTTATGTCACGCACACTTCAACAGGCACCCGCCTGATACTTTCCGGCAACAAACGACAGAAAGGAAATGCCGCGCGACGAACACGGGGTTATTATCATCTATCCCCGGTGAAAGTCAATTTTTTTCGCAAAAAGAAAAATCCTCTCCCCGGAACCGTACCTGCCGCGCGGCATATCCCTTTTTTCAGGACAACATCCTGGTACTGAGGAATTTTTTCAATTCTCTCAGGGGTATGCGCACCAGACGGTAACGGGCACCGGCACCCGCCACGTCGAAGGCGCGCAGCTGGCCGGTGTCTATCAGGTTGGAGATGTGCATCTTGCTGACTCCCAGGATCCGCGCGGCGGTCTTGCGGTCCACCAGCGCGCCCCGGACTTCCTGAGACGGATCGTTACCGGTCTCCATGCCGTGCCTCCTTCCCGGAACGGGACAGCGGGACCAGTCTCTGACGGGGCGGTATCCACTCCAGCCCCAGAGCGTGGTAGATATCGGCCTCCGCGGCGCGGACCCACCGGTGAGCGGCGGTGTAAAGTCCGCCGGGCATCAGCGGCGCGTGACCCAGACGGCGCGCCCGCAGGGAGAGTTCGCTCAGATGCGCTCGCGGCCCCGGGGTCAGCAGCCAGACCGCCCCAAAGCTTTCCTTCGGTGCCAGCCAGAGCCTCAGACGGCAGGAAACCGTGAGAAAACTGCGGCAGTACAGCCCCGGATCGGGAACGAACCGGCGGCGCAGCGGCGCGCCTCCGTCGCAGCAGATCAGCTGGTAGCAGCGCAGAAATCCCAGGAAAGGAGAAT
>DBVN01000049.1:16398-17113 GCA_002308515.1 Verrucomicrobia bacterium UBA1263
CAGCGGCAGCCGGAAGGTATCCGACCGGAAGACCCGCCCTACCCGCAGATCGCCGCTGAGTTCCACCCGTTCGCAAAGCGGTTCTAAATAATGACTGACCAAATTGCCGCGAAAAGTATTCAGGTTCGGCGAAAGCAGTTCCGATGGTTCCTGAGCCCCGGTCTCCGCCGCCGCGGGAAGCTGTTCCGCCGGAGCGCTGAGGATGTAATCCAGCAGACCGCCCAGATCGGCGCGGTCGGCCTGGGAATTGTAAACAGTTGATTTTGTTTGGATAGTGTATTTCATTTCAGTTTTGTTTCGTTGAGTGTTTCGATATTGCTTCAGATGATATGGGATGTTTTTTTCCATTGTAAGTTCCTTGTTATAAAAAAAATAATCTTAAAAATGTTCTCCTGTGCTGCGCGAACATCGAGAACGGGAAAAAAGATAGCACATTTTTCTTATTACACAAGAAATTTTTAAAAAAATTTTCATCTTTCGATTTTCCGCGAGAATTTCCATTGACAAGACCCTGCTGTAAAGGATACAGTGATTGCGGATTTTTGTATGGCAGAAAATTTGAATAACAATCCGACGCCGGCAACACCGTCCGTGCCGACAGCCGCCCCTTCCGCCGCTCCGGCAGCGGGCGCAGCCCCTTCTATACCCAAACCGCAGGCTAAGAAAGAAACGATCCGCATCAGTCTTCCGCCGAAACCGGCAGCGAAGCCGGCGG
>DBVN01000049.1:17122-19534 GCA_002308515.1 Verrucomicrobia bacterium UBA1263
CCGCCAATGCCGCTCCCGGCACTCCGGCGGCTCCTGCTCAGGCTGGCGGTCTGAAGATGTCAGCGGCTCCCGCTCCCAGCAAGACGGTGACCGCGGCCAAACAGCCCGCGAAAACGACCAGCGGCGGCAGCAAGGTCCAGCTGATCGATCAGATCCTGGCCATCGCGGTGGCATTGACAGCGATCGCCTGTGTGGTGACCTCGTTCATGCTCCAGAACCTGGGCAATAACCCCGGTTATTAGAATTTCCCAACATTGTCATAATCATATACATCATATTTATCCTGTTAATTTAATATGACCATAAAGGCACCCATCTGAAAAGATGGGTGTTCTTTTTGACCTCAAACCAATAGAAAATGAAATACCTGAAATATACTTTACCGTTACTGGCCGCCGCGCTGTTCTTTGCCGCCGCGACGGAAACGAACGCCACCCATATCCGTCTGGCTCCCAAATCGGATCCGGCCAAACTGCAAAAGACAGACGAGTGGATCCCCCTTTATGACGGGATAGACTTCATGCGCTGCGAATCCACCTCTCCCATCCAAAAGGTGTGCATCCTGCGCATCGACACGGAAAACAAAGATCTGGAATTCTACACGACAGGCCGCCATCCCGATTACAAAGACGAGGAAAGCGAAACACTGCGCGAAACGGCGGTGGATTTTCTGAACGAAAACGATATGCTGGCAGCCGTCAACGCCAATTTCTACAGTCCCTTCAACGCGACGACACGCACGACCCGCGGGCCGTCCAACGTCATCGGGCTGGCGATCTCAGACGGCGTGCTGGTTTCAAGCTCTGAGGGAAACTCTCCCTGCTTTACGGTCAACTCCAACGGCGTGAAGACCATCCGCGCGATCAAAGAAGAAGATCCTCTGGATGGGATCCGCACCGCGGTCGCCGGCAAACCGATCATCCTCAAGGATGGCGAGATCGTGAAGCAAGGGGATGAAGCTGTTCATCCGCGCACAGCGGTCGGCATCTCCAAAGATAATCGCTACGTGTATTTTATGACGATAGACGGCCGTCAGGTGCAAAGCATCGGCGCGACCTTGGAAAACGAAGCCATGTGGCTGAAAAAGGCAGGTGCCTGGGACGGTCTGAATCTGGACGGCGGCGGCTCCACCACCATGGTCATCCGCACCCCGGAAGGTGAAACAAAGGTTTTGAACAGCCCTATCGGCAACGCGAACATCAAAGGCTATCTGCGCAACAACGCCAACCACATCGGTGTGCGCAAGGTGAAAAAATAATCTCTCCCCGATTTCAGAAAAAAGTAAGGCGCCTCATCCGAAGCGCCTTCTTATTAATTCAACTGAATAATAAAATCTACTTTCTTTCAGCCTTATTTCTTCTCTTCCTTCTTTTCTTCGCAGGAAGCATCATCAGGCTCGCAGACCAGACGGATACCGGTCCAGTTGGCGGAAGACAACCACCAGATGCTCTTGGGCTGATTGGGATCCATTTCGTTCCACTCCGGTCCCTCTTCATCGCGGGAGTAGCTGTGGATGGCCGTTACTTCGGATTCCCAGTGACCGCCGCGCAGGATGGCCCATTCCTGATCTTTGGTCTTGGGCTGCACCCATTCGCCTACACCGCCCAGCATGTCATAAAGACCGAACTTATTGGGCTTCTTCTGAGCCACTTGGTGCGTATCGGCCTCGGAATTGTCCGCGTACCAGGCATACTCACCGGCTTCTTCAGCGTCATTGCCCCAATAGTAGGAATCCGTGCTGCCCGCGCGGGCGGCATATTCCCATTCGGCTTCCGTGGGCAGACGGTAGCCGTTNNTTTCTTGCCGGTCTTCTTGCTCAGCCATTCGCAGTATTTCTCCGCGCTGAAGCGGGTCATACCGAAAGCGGGATGTTTTCTGCTGTCGCCCAGACCGCGGGAAATGGTTCCATAAGGAGAGCTGGGACGGCAGAGACCATCCACGTTTTCCTTTTTCTTCACTTCCTTGGTCAGTTTGACGGGCATATCACCGTCCCACACCCAGGGTTCAAACTGGCCCCAGGTGACCTCGGTCTTGCTCATATAGAAGGGCTTGACCTCGACTTCTTCCTGATCCAGATCATATTCGCCGCGATCTTCATCATCAGCGGAGGCACCGATCTTGCATTTGCCGCCAGGGATGGCGATCATTTCGATCTTGAAGCTCTTGGAATCGCTCACCTTCACCGTTTCGGTGTAGTTCTGCAATTCAGCGGCTTGAACGTTCGTTGTATTGAGCGCGGCCACTGCGGCCAGCACTGCGGTTGTAAAGAATAGTTTTTTCATTCCGAAAACCTTTCGTTTCCTGTTTCATTAGACGGTGACTTTCTGCACCGTATTCAATCAAAACGCGGGCACAGTCTGAAGAAAGCGTCCCCAAATGTCAAGCGAGTTATCACTTCGCCGCGGGTTCGGC
>DBVN01000036.1 GCA_002308515.1 Verrucomicrobia bacterium UBA1263
TAACTTGAAAGCCCGAAGGGCTTGCCAGAGAATAGCCGGGGGTGAGCGTAGCGTAACCCCCGGTACGAATTACCCCCAACTTCTTCACCCTGAAGGGGTGACAGAGTTTGTCAATAAAAGATCCAGATGCGTGATTTCAGAATTTTTTATTGATGATAGCGTTTTTGGGATAAAGATGCTTTCGTAAGTTTTACATTACCATTACTCACATGGAAATTTCGCAAACGTGTTTGCGATATCTTATGCTGTCACATATTTTGACGATATTACAGATGATGAATTGGGACAAAAGTATAAAAATGTGATAAAAATCACATAATTATACATAAAAGTGTGACTATAATCACATAATTATGTATAATTGTGTGAGAGAGGGAAGAGTGCCTTCTCCTGAGAATGGGGTCAAAATAGAATGAAGCGTTTGATAATCAATAAATTATTGAATTGGAAGAATACCTCCGGCCGCAAACCGCTCCTTTTATCGGGCGCGCGTCAGGTGGGCAAGACTTGGGCACTGAAAGAATTAGGCCGCCAATATTATAAGAATACGGCTTATTTCAATTTTGATGAAAACCCGGAATATCGTCAGTTCTTTGAGACGACCAAAGACGTTCACCGCATCCTTCAGAACTTGTCGCTGGCCAAAGGCGCTCCCATCGAACCGGGCGCGACGCTGATCATTTTTGATGAGATCCAGGAATGCGGACAGGCTCTGAACACGCTGAAGTATTTCTGCGAGAATGCCCCTGAATATCACATTGCCTGCGCGGGATCGCTTTTGGGGGTGGCATTGTCCCGTCCTCATTCATTTCCGGTGGGCAAGGTGGATTTCCTGGATATTTACCCCATGAATTTCACGGAGTTCCTCTGGGCCAACGGGGATGAGGATCTGGCCGCGTATCTGGATCAGATCTCCACATTGGAACCGATCCCGGACGCGTTCTTTAATCCTCTGCTGGAGAAGCTGAAAATGTATTTTGTAACGGGCGGGATGCCGGAATCGGTCAAAGCCTGGACAGAAGGTCGTGATGTGGAGCGGATGCAGCAGGTGCTGGAGGGGATCCTCCGGGCGTATGAGAGCGACTTTGCCAAACACACGGAGCCGAGTGACTTTCCCAAGATTTCCATGATCTGGCGTTCTATCCCGTCCCAGCTGAGCAAGGAAAACAAAAAGTTCCTCTACAAAGCCGTCAAGAACGGTGCCCGCGCCCGTGAATATGAGGATGCTCTGCAATGGCTGTGCGACGCGCGGCTGGCTTACAAAGTCTATCGAAGCACCGCGCCGGGACTGCCTCTGGCGGCTTATGATGACCTGAGCGCGTTCAAACTTTACATGATGGACGTGGGACTGCTGCGGAGGATGGCGTTGCTTTCACCTTCCGTTTTTGCTGAGCAGAACCGCTTGTTTACAGAGTTTAAAGGTGCTCTGACAGAGAACTATATCCTGCAAACTTTTCGGACTTCCTTTGAAGTGATGCCCCGCTACTGGTCAGTCCTGAATCCTTCGTATGAAGTCGAATTCCTTCTGCAAAGAGAGAACGACATCTTTCCGGTAGAGGTCAAGTCCGGCAGTTCCGTGGAAAGTCCCAGCCTGAAAAACTTTGTTCGCCGGTTTGAAGATAAGATCAAGCTGGAGCTGCGCTTTTCTCTCCAGAATCTGAAAAAGGACGGCAGCCTTCTGAACATCCCGCTGTTCCTGGCAGACCACACCGACCGCCTGATCGGGCTGGCTCTGAAATGATTTCTTGAACTCTCTTCTCATCCTGCGTATTGGTATCTACAAGTTTTCCCCTTTACATCTTAAAGAATATCAGATATAAGTTCCTTGTTTTGTGCGGAAATCAAGGATGTCCGCGATATAAAAATTATGAAAACCAGAAATCTTTCTAAAACAGCGGTCGTACTCATGGGCGCAGGGCTCATGACTTTTGCTGCGGCTTCGGTACAAGCGGATATAGGCGATTTGGTTTCGGACGATGACTTTACTTATGAAGTCCTCACCGAAAACAAATCCTCTAGAACGGGAACCGTCTCTGTAATCTGTTTCAATCAGGAATCCCGGCCGGAAATCATCATTCCCGAAGTGGCCCACTGCTTAAACTTCCTTGATGGCGAGACAGTACAATATACTTATGATGTTGTCGGAATCGGTCGGGGCATCGTTGCCTGGTATGATGTGCCTGTCACACGTTTCTTCATTCCCAAGACCATTCAGTTCATTCCTGAACCGCCTATTGGCAACATGGTTGAGATCAAAGGAGTGGAAGTCTCGGAAGACAATCCCTGGTTTTGCAGTCCCGGCGGCCTCCTGATGGATAAGGAACAGACCAGACTCATCTACTATCCCCAGGGCAAAGAAGGCAGTTTTTACGAGATTCCTTCCACGGTCAAGACCATCGGGATCAATGCCTTCACATGGAATGAGACTCTTACCGAGATCAATGTCCCGGACACTGTCACCGAAATCGAATTCAGCGCGTTTGGCTCCTGCCTGAATCTGGAAAAAATCAAACTCCCCGCCAGTATCAAAAGTCTTGCTGGACAAATGTTCTGGCACTGCGATTTTTTGAAAGAAGTCATCATCCCGGAAGGCGTTGAGGAAATCGGACAAGGATTCTTCGGTCTGTGTATGTCTCTGAACAAAGTAGAATTCCCGGCCAGTGTTAAATCTTTGGGCGAAGAGATGTTCCTTGGATGTACTAATCTGGAAGGAGTTTATTTCAATGGCAACGCTCCCGAAGCGGAGAATATATTCACGTTCTGGGATGAAGAGGAGACTTCCAACGCAATCGTCTATTACCGCAAAGGAACGACCGGATGGGGTCCGACTTTCTGTGGTCGTCCGACCGCGGTCTGGGGTGATGAAGAACCTGCGACTATCAGCTGCAAGGCCGAAGGCAATGTGCTGGTCATCAATTACACGGGAACACTTTATCAAAGCACTGACACGGTGAACTGGACGGAGGTCGCGAACGCGTCCAGTCCGTACAGAGTGGTGATGAGCGAGAAAATGCTTTTCTTCCGCACTCAGGGCGGGGTGCCCATTTATCAGAATATGACCATTCCCCTGGCGGATGATGTGGATATGGATTTGATCTGGATCGATCCGGGTACTTTTATGATGGGTTCTCCTGAAAATGAAATAGGTCGAGATGGTGCAGAATACCTGCACAGCGAGACGATCCGGTACGGATTCTGGCTGGGGAAATATGAAGTGACCCATGAACAGTATAAGGCGATCATGGGAGAAAATCCCTCGCAGTTCAGCGGCAGCGGTAAACCTGTTGAGACCGTGAGCTGGTATGACGCGATGAGCTTTTGCGAGAAACTGACCGCGCGAGAGAAAGAGGCCGGGCGGCTGCCGGCGGGGTATAAATATACACTGCCTACCAGCGCGGAGTGGGAATACGCCTGCCGCGCGGGAACGACCACCGCTTTCAATAACGGAACAAACATCCCGACAGAAGAACAAGCCTATACTGAACCTTGTCCGAACTTAGATCAAGTGGGTTGGTACGACTACAATTCCAATAGTGCCGTCCATACTGTGGGACAGAAAAAGCCGAACGCCTGGGGCTTGTATGATATGCACGGAAACGTGAATGAATGGACTTCAAGCAAGCCAGAGGGAAGAGAAGATGAGGATCTTTATATTATACGCGGAGGCGATTGGGAGAGTTGGCCATACTCCTGCCGTTCAGCGTACTGGCATATGCAAGGTCCGGATGTCAGGGAATATTGGTATGGATTCCGTGTAGCCCTGACGGCTATTCCGTAAAGACAAAACATTGAAACAAAGATCCCCGACGATATTTCCCGCCGGGGATTTTTTGTGTAAAAGAACTATAGATGGAGATAATATATGTGTGTATTTTGCATATAATATATTGACAACACGTACAAAATATGTATAATATTTGCACATTGAGGTTATCATGCCTAAAGTAAGTACCAATATCAGTCTGGATGCCGATTTGAAAAAGAAAGCGCAGGAATTGTTCGCGGATCTGGGAATGGATCTGACAACGGCCGTGACGCTTTTCATCAAGCAGTCCCTTCGAGAGCAGTCTATTCCTTTCAGGATTGCGAGGGAGAAATACAACAGCGAAACAGAAGCCGCTCTGAAGGAATTTGAGCTGATGCGAACCCATCCGGAAAAATACAAACGCTATCCGTCTTTCAAAGACGCGATGAACGATGTTTCAAAAGATACTTGAGACGCTCTTTCAGGGGTTCTGTCCGGTTCTTACAAATTTTGTAACAAAAGAGACGACCGAATCAGTCGTCTCTAAAACATATCTTATTATAAATCAATAAGTTATCTGTGTGTATCTGTGGTTCTTTTTCTTGTCCATCCGTGGTTCTTTTATTTCAGCAGGATGCCCTGGCCGGGGCCGAGTGTGATCGTCTCGCCGTTCAGACGTTTGAACTTGCCGTTGGTGTATTGTTTTAAGGGTTTCCGACTTTTGACCGTGAAGGTGCCTTCTTTCTTGAAATCCTTGTTCACCAGATAGATAGAACCGTCATCAAAGAAGGAGATCACCCCGTCCTTGCCTTCCACGGCGCTGATGCCGGCGTAGGGGGCAAATTCCGCGGCACCCTTTTCCACATTGCCGATATGCGCCACATACTGGCATTTCCTCTTGAAGAGATACTTGCCGACCTCGGCGACCTCGGCATTGACGGCCTGCACATCGTACCAATGCGGCATTTTGTTGCCTTGCGTGTCGCACATCGCGTTGTCCCACTTCCAGTGTTTATCCGGTCCGGGGCACCAGTACGTGAAATAGGATAGCCGCTTCATGCCGTAAACCAGACACATATTCACCTCCCACAGGATCTCCGCCCGTGTCAGGTTCCGGTAATCCCCGTGCTCCACCAGCAGCACGATCAGCATGGGATCCATGTCGTATTCCAGCGCAACCTTGCGGATGTCCTCGATATTCTCAAAAAATCCGCCCCGGTCCACCGTGTTTTCCGCGGCCAGCCGGATCAGTTTTTCCCGCTCATCCACATTCAGATCCAGCACCCGGTTCCTGTCGCCTCTGCCCAGGAAATGATAATGGTCATAACTCAGCACGCCAGTGGGGACCGTGGAGGCGAACTTCTCCAGATAGGTCATATAATCCTCTGTGCCCAGCTGGGCCGGTACCGCGTAATTCGGGAAAAGATTGATGATGACATCCTTGCCGGGGGCGTATTTATTGAACGCCTTCGTGATCTCCGCCAGGATGGGGAAGCGGTCGGCGTTCGGTTCATCGGTCACCTCCCAGCCGATGACGTTCTCAAAATCCTTATACTCCTCCACGACCTGTTTCACGACCGCGTCCACCGCGGCGGGGTCATTCTTGCTGACCAGATTCATGATCCTGTCGTCAAAGACATTGCCGCTCAGACCATACTCGGCCATGATCGGCAGAGCCTGTTTCACGCTTTCCGGCGAACCGCACAACTGCATCAGGGTGATGCCGCTGGCGGCGATATTGGCGATCGTCTCCCGCTTTGTCAGATCCGCGTCTCTGGGACCGTAAAAATAGGTGATGTCGAACTGCTTCATCTTACAGCGGTCCGCGGCATCGGCCTTTGATTTACAAGGCGTATGACAGCAGGAAACCGCGCACGAAAGCGCAACAGCTGCAACCAGCAGGGAATAAAAGATTTTCTTAAAGTTCATATCCGCAACAAACACACTTGTCTTATAACATGATTTGTCCCCGTTTTCAAATTGTATTGAAAATATTTAAAAAAATTTCAAAAAATCACTTGACGTTTGCATTTTTTAATGGTCAAATATATTTGTTGTTTGAGCAACACTGAATTTAAGAAGATTGATATGACTAAGAGATTTAAAATAAAAGGACTAGGATTATTAGCGATCCTGTTTTTGCTGGTTCCCCTAAGTCTTTACGGCAGAACCAATGTTGAAAAGGTGATGCGCGAGTTTCAGGCTCGGTATTACTATGTATGTACTAATTTTTATATCTGGCCGGACTGTTATGGAGGGCCTGCACCGTCCTATCCCAAAGATGGTTTCTATGGGGATATTGAGGAGGATCCCGAATTAGGAGTCCGGTTGGTCAATTCATTAAAAACTGCCTTTGAAGATGGTTTATATACGGACTTTTATAAATCATCTTTTGAAGGGAAAACAGATGATGATTTTACTTATAATATGTTTTACGAATGGGGAGATTTTCAATTTCCAACCGTAACGTCATCTAATTATATGTCTGTTTTAAAGCAGATAGAAGACTCTATCTATTTGCTTGAATATCCGCGAAATGGTTTAGACATTGTTTTTGAAACATCAATAGATTCTACCAGTGAATTCTTACCTCTTAATTGTGAAGGGAAAATAGGTGATGGATCTAATACGAATCAGCCAAGCGTAAGATGTTTTTGTTCAGGATCCGGAGGAATAGCACTTTACGATTTTTCCACCAATATCTGGCATACTCCTCCAAATCCCCATGAAGGAGTAGGGATAGGCATGACGAATACTATAAATCACTTAAAAGTTTCAGAGGGAGAGTTTTTCTGTTATGCGACATGTGGGGCAGGCAGAGGAAAACTTTATGGAGATTTCACTTCGCGATCAGAAGAGGATCAGATGGAAATCTATCTCATATCTTATCCTTTGCAGGATGGTTTTATGAATTTGCCTTCATATCTCCACTCTGATCAGAAATATCACCTCTTAGAGAAAACGAATGGTGGTAGCATCTATTTTAGCCGTTACTTTGGAACCGAAACTCCTACCGATTTTCCAACACCAGGAACGGGTGAATACTATTCTTTAACAAATGGCTGGTATATAGGAACACAGGTACAGACCAAACCCAGATGGAACACCCGGCCTGATGAAACGGACTGCTGTACCTGCGGCAGTTTTGGTTCCTTCAATGCCGGGTCAACTACTCAGGGACAGCTGAGTTTTGGCTTCAATCTGGGCGAAACCACAGGCGGCAAACGGGCCGGGATCCTGTTGTGTCAGGAATCGCTTCCCAGTGCTAAACTTTTCCAGTTATCCAGTCTGAGATATTACGGAGATGGAGCTACAGCAAGTGCTTATCTTTCTCGTTCTCCTTGGCAAAGAACATTCTCACAAGGAAAGGTTGTCGTCACAAATACCTCTTCAACCCAATACTCCGTTAAGTTTTACCTGCTGGACAACACACCACTCAAGACCATCACGGTCGGCAAATATAATAACAACGACAACCAGCTCCAGATCGTTGAGACGACCGGAAATTCTTCCCGGACAAAGCTGTTCACCTACAATGCCAGCGAGAAAAACTGGACGATGGAAGCCGATGGAACCGATGTCCGGCATGTCAGCTCGTCTGTCTGGAACGGAACGAACCGGGTGGATACGTTTAAGTCATTGAACGGAACCAACCTGATTTCTCAGACCACAGAAGTCCGGGCCTTATTCCCCTGGGGAAAGGAGCTGGTCAGCCGAACCAGAGGAACCGGAACGAATGCTTTGACGGAGACCTGGACCTATTATTCCACAACGAATCTCCTGAATACCAACAACTACGGCAGACTGGCCACCTACATGGATGAAAACGGCTATTGGGAACGGTATGAATACGGCACTAACGGTCTGATCTCCAAGAAGGTCACCCAGATGCTCAACCTGGCTATTACCTCAGCGGACACAGTCAATAATGTAACGACTTACACCTACACAGCCAACGGAACGAATCCGCCCACACGGCTGGAAGTAATAAAATGCCGAAACTATGAAGTCGGACGAAATTACACGGTTTGGAATGGAAACATCCGCAAAGATATTGTCTGCCAGACCGCAGGAGCGGATCTGACCGCGACCAATAATCTGCTCACCCAGACAACATACATACCGGGTGAATATCCTCTGAAGGTCTCCTCCGTACTGCATCCGGATGGGACACAGGAGCTTTACAGCTATGTAACGAATGGCATCGTGACCGAAACAGTGCAGTACGCGGATATAAAGACCGAAACCATCAAGAACGAACTGGGTCAGGTACTGTCCTCCTCTACAATGAGCCTGAACGGGGATATCCTGCTTTCTGCGCAGACGAATGTGCTGGATTCACTGGGACGTGTGATCAAGACAACTTATCTGGACGGCACAGAGACCAGCCGGAGCAATGTCTTCTGCGGTGTGAAGTGGGAGAAGGATAAAGAAGGAGTTGTCACCCATTATGACTATGACCAGCTGAGACGGTTGGTCAAGACGACACGCAACGGAGTCTGCACCAGTAATGTCCTGGACGCGGACGGCAACATTCTGCTCAGTCTCCGGTTCCCGACCAATAACTACGCGGCACGGCTGACCAATTTCACAGCCTTTTATGACACAGCCGGACGAAAGATTCTGGAAGGCAACGGAATGGGAAAATATACCCGGTTCAATTACACGACCAATGCCACTTACCGCATCGAAGAGACTATAGAAGGATACGGAACCAGTTCAGCCATTACGAACGCGGTTTGGTATTTCAAGGATGGAAGACCATTCCGGTATTTTAAGAACGGAGATCAGTATCAATTCTACAACTATACTTCAACTTCAGAAGGATTAGTGACCTATAACTATCTCTACAGCGGCAACGCGACAGAATCGACCGGCACATACACTGATATGGCCGGACGGGATTACAAGACTGTTTATTCATCAACAAGCATTTATGATGAAGAAACTTATAATGAGAAAGGTCAGAAGATCCGTTCACGGGATGCGGATGGAGTCGTTACGCTCTATCAGTATAATGCCCTGGGAGAGCTGGAATACACAGCGGTGGATGTGAACACGAACGGTGTGATTGATTTCAACGGCACCGATCGGATCACGCGGAATGTAAGGAGCTATCTGGCCGGAGGCAAGACACGCCGGGAAACTTATGTCTGGGGCACGAACAATGTCAACAGCTCGACAAAGATCGCAACCGTGGACAGTGACAGCCTGAGCCAGCAGACGATCATCTGGAACGGCAGTTCGTCCATCACGAACCGGACAGAAACGGAGTACCAGCCGTCAGCGGGCATCAGCAAACGGGTGACGGTGACCAAAGCCGATGGGACTAAGAGCATCAGCGAATATGAAAACGGTCTGCTGACCCAGATGATCGAAAAGGATGCCAATGGAGGTATCGTAACGCAAACCAGCTATGGCTATGACAGTTACGGACGGCAGAACACGATAACAGATCTGCGGAATGGAACGACAACGGTCACTTATGACGCTGCAGACCGGGTTGTGACAACCACTAACCCGCTTTCACTGGTTACGACTAATCATTATGACATTCTGGGCCGGGTCTGGAAGGTGGACTATCCGGACGGGGGCAGCCTGACCAATGTCTATGACACAAAGGGAAATCTGGCTCTGAGTTATGGTTCGCGTCAGTTTCCGGTGGGATACGGTTATGACCGGCTGGGCAGAGTAACCAGCATGACCAACTGGACGGAGTATCCCGGCAGCGGTGCGCGGGTGACACAGTGGCAGTTCTCCAACCGTGGATTTTTAACAAACAAAGTTTACGCGGATCAAAGCCGTATAGCATACACCTACACTGCGGGAGGAAAACTGGCCAGCAAGATAGGACGCCAGATCACAAGCAGTTATGGAGACTGGGTGGAGGTATCCTACAGCTACAACACCGCAGGAGACTTAATATCTGTTCGGAATTCTTTGTGGTCGACACCGGGAATCACAAATACCTATAACCGGCTGGGACTTCTGACCGGAATCACACAGGGAACAAACACAACGACACGCAGTTATGATCATGCGGGACAGTTGCTCAGTGAAACCTATACAGGAGGAACACTGAATGGGTTCTCTGTAAATTACAGCTATGACAGCCTGATGAGACTGAGCCAGCTGCGTGTGCCGGGTGTGTTGACTAATACTTACAGCTATGACACAGCCGGGAGAGTGGCGGCCTTAGCCAATGGCAATTATTCGGCTAATTACAGCTACACGACCAACTCGCCTCTGGTCAGTCAAATCTTGTTTAAGCAGGGTTCGGCCACACGGTTGACGACATCTATGGGCTATGACCAGCTGAACCGGATGACCAATATTCTTTCAACACCTTCGGGAGCTGGTCAAACACCGTGGAGTTATACAGCAGCCTATAATCAAGTCAACCAACGGACACGGACAACATTAGAGGATGGTTCCTACTGGAATTACACTTATGATGATTTGGGGCAGTTGGACAGCGGTGGCAAACACACCTCTGCCGGGGCACAGATCAGCGGCAGGCAATTCACTTATGACCAGGATGAAATAGGCAATCGTATTACTGTCAATAGTTCTACGAATTATACCGCCAATAATGTAAATCAGTACACGGCGATAAACTCACAGAATCTGACTTATGATGGTGATGGAAACCTGTTGACAGATGGCGTGTGGACATATACCTGGGATGGAGAGAACAGGCTGACACGGATGGTCTCAACGAATCTGACAAAGACACTCGCCTTTACTTACGATTACCAGGGCAGAAGGATTGAGAAGAAAGTCTGGAACAATACGACTGGAACAGGGACACCAACTACTTACCTGAAATATATCTATGACGGTTGGAACCTGATAGCGGAGCTGAACGCTAAAAGCAGTAACGCGGTGGTCAGGACTTACAGCTGGGGGCCGGAAACGCAGGGAGTACCCGGAACGCTGAGGATGATTTCCGACAGCAATGGCGTTTACTTCCCGGCGTATGATCCGAACGGCAATGTGATGGGCTTGGTCAAAGCTACGGACGGAACAGTCTGTGCGCAGTATGAGTATCTGCCTTATGGCGAGCTGGTCACAGCGACCGGTACAATGGCTGGTTCAAATCCCATCCGTTTTTCCACAAAATACAGAGACAACGAAACCGGTCTGTACTACTACGGTTATCGCTACTACTTACCCGACATGGGCCGCTGGCTCTCCCGGGATCTATCTGGTGAAAGTGGTGGATTCAATCTATATAGCTATGGTCCCAATGATCCTAATTCAGGGTTTGATACACTAGGAAATTTCTGGGAGTATTTTTGGCCATGGACCGATGTAGACTATCAACCTCCTTTAGTGATTGCCCCTGATGTAATTTTGGTGGAAGAAGGAATTGATTATGGTTTTCAAGAAGAAATTGATAGTCAGATAAATAACTTACTTGCAAGAGGATCTAGTATTAGAGGTTTTTGTAAAACAGTATCTAATACAGGGGAAACAATTGCCAGTTTTTCTCCACAGGCAGTTTTCTCAGAGATTGTTTTTGGTGAAGATTTAACAGGAGAAAGAGTTGGAATTGGAACTCGTATTATTGATATAGGAACACTTCCTCTTAATTTTCAACGAAATGGTTTTAGAATTATAAAAGTTGTAGGGAAAAAAGCTACAATTCAATGTGGTGAAATAACCACTTGTGTCTATTTACAAGCTTTACATATACAGCGACACCATCTTATTCCTAAAAAGAGATTTAAAGAACATAGATTAATTAAAATGGCTGGAATAGACATAGTAAAAGATCAAAATAACTTAATAGATATAATTAATCATCAGGGAAGACATATCAAAAGTTATGAAGAAAAGGTAGATGAATTGCTTAATAATGCTTTAATAGATGTAATGAATAAGAAAATAACAGCAAAGGATGCCTATTTGCGGGTTTGTAATGAAATTCGTGAGGGAATTACAGACGGAAGTATTCCACTTTATCACAAAAAGCATGTTTATCCCATAGATCTAGAAAAGTAAAAATGAAAAGGAAGTTTTATACATTATATGATGATATGGTTGCTACAACCAGAGGAACAGCTGCATTTGTAGATCATTCAGTGTTACCTGATGACTTTTTTACAATTCATCTTCATCAAGGAATAAAGATAGATCATTTTCCGACTGAATGTAAATTAATGATAGAAACGGAACCTCTTAAAAAGATGGATTTTGATGTTGCAGTAAATGGAATGTCATGGATAATTATTTCCAAGCGTTTAGCAGAAACATTGAAAAAGGTTCTTTATCCTAATGATGTGGAACTGTTACCTATACCGCTTTATGATCAAAAAGGGGAGAAGGTGATAAGAGATGATTTTTATGTGATCAATGCGTTAAAGACATTTGGTAGAAGTATTATATCCAACAAGTCTGTTGCGCTAAAAAGTGGTTTCATATTGAATACTATTTTAATTGAGAAGAACATACCAAAAAACATTCATATATTCCGAATAAAAGCTGAACAATGTGCTAATAAACTTGTTGTTGATAATGTTGTTAGAAAAGCATTATGCAGTCAACCACATGACGGTCTTAGTTTTATACCCATAGAAGCAGAATATTGATTTAGTAATCACAAATGGTATCTATCGTGCAGGGAACAAATACAACACACGTGGTTATAACTCGTCTGGGCAGTTCTCAGCGAGTGTGATCCCGGCAGCGCGTTGAATGTT
>DBVN01000061.1:0-4005 GCA_002308515.1 Verrucomicrobia bacterium UBA1263
GGTTTTAACTCCGTTCATGCTATTCCTATTACTTCTGATACCATGCGCTTGGAGTTTGGTACGCAAAAAATACCTCATGATGATTTATATGGGACCAGTGCAGATAGTATAGTAAATTTCCTTGTAAACAGTGTTTCAGGTTCTGATTGCCGCCCACAACAGGGAATTGTCTATGTAAACCAAGAACCTGATACTACCAGACGAGTGTATTATGTCCCTGGGGAAAAACCTGAAGACTTGTTCATCGAATACATATCGAGATAGTGCTGCAAGATCTTTGGAGTCGCGACGGGTATTTGTCTGGTGCTGCTTTATGTGAGCGGGATCATCCTGGTATGGAAGAATATCCGTTTGAAAAACATGGCTTTGATCTTGTGCGGGATCGGCTTGCTGCTGTCATTGTTGCCGGTTTGTTGAGTTTTTAAGAAATTTTAGATTTAAATGATGGAAATAAAAAAATTGTCTTTAAAAACAAAAGTCTTTCTTGGCTTTGCTATAATTATTTTTGTGTTCATTAGCGGATTTGTTTTATTTCTCATATTGGGAGAAGTTCCATATAATGATTGGAAAAGGCATGAAGTTGTTTTGCCTGTCCAAATGACAGAGAAGACAGTTTTATTGCCAGGGGATGTACCTCTGGAATTGGTGTATATACCTCCTGGTTCATTTATGATGGGGAGTCCTAATGATGAATTATACCGAAAAAGTGATGAAATATTGCATGAGGTAACATTGACAGATGGATTTTGGATCGGTAAATATGAAGTCACTCAGGCACAATGGAAATCAGTTATGGGATATAACAATTCTTATTACTTGGGAGATAATTTGCCGGTTACAAATTTAGATTGGAATGAAGCGGCTGAATTTTGCGAAAAACTTACGCTTTTAGAAGAAAAACGCGGTGGAAGAATGATTATGGGATACTCTTATACTTTGCCAACAGAAGCCCAATGGGAATATACATGTCGTGCTGGAACAACCACTTCTCTGAATAATGGGTATAATTTAATTTATCTTTTCTGGGGACATATTCCTTGTCCGCATCTGAAAAAAGTAGGATGGTCAAATGTTAATAGTGGTGCATTAGTGCACGAAGTTGGTTTGAAACAGCCTAACGCATGGGGACTTTATGATATGCATGGAAATGTGTGGGAATGGTGTTTGGATTGGGGAACAAGAGATTATAATATGAGTGACGGACAATTAATAACCAATTATAGATCAAACAAAAACATAAATCCAATAGGACTGTTAGAAAGTAACAATAAAGAAAAATTGAAGATTGTAAGAGGTGGAGGTGTTGGTCATTATTCATTTTTTGAATGTTTTTATGAAGAAGGACATTGTCGTTCTGCCGCTAAAAATTTTATTTCTGCCAATTCTAAAGGAACCAGTTTAGGTTTTCGAGTTTGTGTCAGCAAACATGATATCAAAACGATGAAATAACAAAACAAATCTTCCGCGCTGACACGCTTTGAGCACAAAAAGACGAGATTCTAAAAACTCGTCTTTTTTTTGAGCGAAGTCCAAGACAGGAAGGAAACTTTTATTTTTAGCGCAACCTGTTTTATTTCTAAATATTATACTTATTTTTCCCGTTGCCGTTCAAAGGGTTTGGGACAGGTTTCGGGCGGAGAAAGGAGTTTGAGCGGAGAAAAAAGCCTTGGAGCAAGGGGGGATTTAAAGTAAACTATGTGGAGCAGAGGTGTGACATTTCGCCATTCATTGTGTGCGGAATTGTCTTTCCTTTGATGTTAAGTTTTGATGAGGGGTAATGTATCTCTCATACAGAGAAGTAATTATAGGAATTTTGTGGCAGCTAAAGACGACTTTTTAATTGATTTGCTGGTAGGCATGGGTCAGGTGACCCAGGAGCAGCTGGACAGCGCTCAGGAGTTGGCAAATCTGAATGGAGAAGGTGTTGTGGATACCTTGGTGCAGCAAGGTGTTTTGCAGCCGATAGATGTGACAAGAGCCATGGCCACCTACTACGGAACGGAGCTGGTGGAGTTGACGGGAATGCGCTTGTCAGATGATATTATTTCTCTGGTACCCAGACATTTAGCTAAAAAATACAATGTAGTTCCCATCGGCAAGACCGAAGGCGGCGGCGTGATCGTGGCCGTGGCGGATCCCTCGGATCTGGAGGCGATCGACAGTCTGCGTATGCTGCTGAACACGGAGGTAGAAGTGCGTGTGGCACTGCCGCAGGAGATCGAGGAAACGATCGAGAACTACTACGGTTCCAATGATAACTCGCTGGGCAAAATGATCCAGGAAATCACTGAAGGTGAGGTGGATCTGGAAGGTCCTGGCGGTATTCTGGCGGCGGCTGATGACGGTTCGACGGTGGACGCTGACGCGCCGATCATCAAGCTGGTGAACAGCATCATCGTGGACGCGTTCAAGTCGCGCGCGTCTGATATCCATCTGGAACCGATGGCCAAGACGTTCCGCGTGAGGTACCGCATCGATGGTAACCTGCACGAAGTGAAAGGCCCGCCGAAGCGCTTGCAGTCTTCGGTGATCACCCGTTTGAAGATCCAGTCCAATATGTCCATTTCGGAGAAGCGCATCCCGCAGGACGGCCGTATCCAGATGAACATCGGCGGCAAGTCGCTGGACTTTCGTGTTTCCTGTCTGCCCACGACGCACGGCGAGAGCATCGTCATGCGTATCTTGGATAAGGAAGGCATCAAACTGGGTCTGGCCGAGTTAGGATTTTTGACAGACGATCAGCAGGTGTTCGAGCATTTGATCAGTTTGCCTGACGGCATCCTGCTGGTGACGGGACCGACCGGTTCCGGCAAGACGACAACCCTTTACGCCTGTTTGAACTACATCAACCGCCCCGACCGCAAGATCATTACGGTGGAAGACCCGGTGGAATACGTGCTGAGCGGTATCAATCAGGTGCATGTCAATGACGCGGTAGGGTTGAGTTTCAGTGCTGCGCTGAGAGCGATCCTGCGTCAGGCGCCGAACATCATCATGGTGGGTGAAATTCGTGACCTGGAGACAGCCTCCATCGCGATCAATGCCTCCCTGACAGGTCACTTGGTATTCTCCACACTGCACACGAATGACGCGCCCAGCGCCGTGACCCGTTTGATCGATATCGGTGTAAAACCCTTCTTGATCGCGACTTCTGCGCGTGCGTTCATGGCACAGCGTCTTGTGCGTAAGATCTGTAAGAAGTGCGGAGCCCCGGCCAGTCTGACCGAACACGAGAGGACGGTACTGGGTATTGACGAGGCCACGGAAAAAGCCGGCAACGTCATGCTGGGCAAAGGGTGTCCGAACTGCAAGAATGGATACCGCGGCCGTCTGGGCATCTTTGAGATCTTCCAGGTGGGGGATGAGGCCCGCAAGCTGATTTATCAAAAACTGTCTGCGTCGGTGCTGCGCCAGAAGGCGCGCGAGCTGGGCATGAGGACCCTGCGTGAGGACGGCATCAGAAAGATCCTGGCCGGAATGACTTCCGCCGAAGAGGTCATCCAAACGACAGTCAGCGATTTTGAACAGTAAAAAGAGAATTTGTAATAGGGTACGGATCAAAAAATTAGAAGGATAGGTTAAGAATATGTATTCAATGTCTGATTTGCTGCAGTTGTCAGTCTCCGAGGGAGCGTCTGACTTGCACTTGCGTGTGGGGATCCCGCCGGTCATTCGTGTTCACGGTCGTCTGAACCGTGTGGATGGCCCGCCGCTGTCTCCGGAAGATACTGAGGAACTCTCCCGCAGTATCACCTCTGAAGATCATATTCAAGCCGTTCGTGAGCAGGGCGGCGCCGACTTCGGTTTCGCGTTCGGTGAGATGGCGCGTTTCCGTGTCAGTGTGTTCAAGGAGCGCGGCAACTTTGCCATGGTGCTTCGTCAGATCCCCAATAAGCTGCTGTCTATGGAGCAGATCGGTCTGCCGGCATCCGTGCGCGAACTCCTTTATAAACCCAGAGGTCTGGTGCTGGTGACGGGGCCGACCGGTTCCGGCAAGTCCACCAC
>DBVN01000061.1:4036-30531 GCA_002308515.1 Verrucomicrobia bacterium UBA1263
ATCATTACGGTGGAAGACCCGATCGAATACTATCACCATCACAAACAGGCGGTCGTGACCCAGCGTGAGGTCCACGTGGACGTGCCGAGTTTCGCGGAAGCTCTGCGCCGCGCCTTGCGTCAGGACCCGGATATCATCCTGGTCGGTGAGCTGCGTGACCTTGAAACGATGGAAGCGGCTATCGCCGCGGCTGAAACAGGTCACTTGGTCTTTGGAACTCTGCACACCACGGGCGCGGCCAAGACGATCGACCGTATCGTGAACGCCTTCCCGGTGACCCAGCAGGAGCAGATCCGAATCCAGCTTTCCACTGTGCTTCAGGCAGTTATTTCACAGCTGCTGATCCCCAGATGCGACAAGCCCGGCCGTGTGGCCGTGTTCGAGATCATGGTCAATACGCCTTCTATCGCGGCTCTGATCCGTGATAATAAGACATTCCGTATCGGTTCCGACATCCAGACGGGCGCTAAATATGGTATGGTGGCGCTGGATGCCTGTCTGCTGGAGAAATATGACCAGGGATTGATCTCGCAGGAAGAAGTAATCACCAAGGCTCAGGATCCATCGACCGCGATGGTCAAGATCCAGGAACTGGACGCTATCCGCGCAATGAAGAACGCAGAGTAATTTTTGACAGATGACCGATATATCTAACTTTCCGCTGCTGATCCTTTTAAGGGACAATTCTTATTTGGATGATCTCCAGATAGATCAGATCATCCAGGAGGCCGACCGCACGGGCAAACGCGTTTTCGACATCATTGTGGAGATGGGACTGGTGGACCGCCAGCTGTTGCTCCAGACGATGGCGGATAATCTGGCGACCCAGGTGGTCGATCTGGAATCTATGGGAACGATCCCGGCAGAAACGATCGCCGCGATGCCGGCTGAGACTGCCAATTCCTACCGGTGTATCCCGGTGGAGCTGTTTGGAACAGTGCTGCAGGTGGCCTTTGAAGATCCGTTCAATCCTGCGGCGGTGGATGAGATCGGTTTCGCGATTGGCAAGGAGATCATTGTCGTTGTGGCGGATCCGGCTCAGGTCGAAGCGGCTATCCAGCAGTATTACGGCGGTGGAGGCGGCAATGAAGTGGCCGACTCGATGGGCGATGTGCTGAAAGAGCTGGGATTGGATTCGGAAAGTTACGAGGCGGATCTGGCGGATATGGAGCTGGGAGGGGATGACCTGACCGATATGGCCAATGACACGCCGATCGTCAAGTTCGTCAATCTGGTTCTCCAGCAGGCCGTTCAGGATCGTGCTTCTGACATTCACTTTGAGCCGTTCGAGGATGTTTTCAAGATCCGTTACCGTGTGGACGGTGCCCTCTATGAAATGGCGCCGCCGCCTAAGCACCTGGCGCTGCCGGTGATCTCGCGTTTGAAGATCATCGCCAACCTGGATATTTCCGAGCGCCGTCTGCCTCAGGACGGTCGTATCAGTATGACGATCGCGGGCAAGCCGATCGATCTTCGTATTTCCTGCCTTCCCACGCAATTCGGTGAATCCGTGGTGCTTCGTGTGCTGGACCGCAGCGCGCAGAAGCTGGAGCTGGACAAGCTGGGAATGCCCACGCACGTGCTGGAGCGTTTCGGCGAGATCATCACACAGCCTAACGGCATTATTATCGTCACCGGCCCAACAGGTTCCGGCAAGACGACGACACTTTACTCCGCGCTGAACCGGATCAATGATCCCTCTTCTAAGCTGTTGACGGTAGAGGATCCGGTTGAGTATGATATCGAAGGCATTATGCAGGTGCCCGTCCATGAGTCCGTGGGTATGACCTTCAGCAGCGCGCTGCGCGCCTTCCTGCGTCAGGACCCGGACATCGTGATGGTCGGAGAAATGCGTGACCTGGAGACGACACAGATCGCGATCCAGGCTTCTCTGACAGGTCACTTGGTGCTGACGACCCTGCACACGAATGACGCGCCCAGCGCGGTCGTTCGTATGGTGGATATCGGAGCGGAACCGTTCCTGATCTCGTCCACACTGCTGGCGGTGCTGGCTCAACGTCTGGTGCGTACTATCTGCAAGAAGTGCAAGACATCCTTTGAGCCGACGGAAAATCAGCTCTCTATGCTGGGACTGACCCCGGCAGAAGTGGGAGATCGGACCTTCTGTTACGGCCGTGGTTGTCCTTCCTGCAATGATACAGGATATAAGGGACGTAAAGGTATTTACGAGCTGCTGGTCGTGAATGATCCGATCCGCGCGATGATCAATGATCGTGTGCCGACAGCGGTGCTGCGCGACAAGGCGATCGAAGACGGAATGACATCGCTGCGCCGGGACGGTATCCGTGGAATTTTTGATGGTGAAGTAACCATAGAAGAAGTATTAAAATATACCTAATGAAAGAATTGGGTCGCTTAGGAAAGAAACCTTCGCGATCCGCGTTTTAACATTTGAGTTATGCCCAAGTTTAATTATATCGCGATGGATGCCCAAGGCAAGGAGACCAAGGGCAGCCTGGACGCGAAGAACCAAGGTGAAGCGTTGGCGCGCCTGCAGGAAATGAAGCTCTTCCCGACCAAGGTCGTGGAAGCTCAGCAAGCAGCCGCGGCCAAGGGCAAGGGAGCCAAAAAAGGTAAAGCAAAAGCGGCCAAAGGCGGCAAGGGTGGAGGCAAAGGAGCCAGGAAGGAAATCAACATTCCTTTCCATAAGATCCCCGGTCTGGGCGGCGTAGGTTCCAAAGTACTTTGTACATTCACACGCCAGCTGGCAACACTGATCGATGCCGGTCTGCCGCTGCTGCGTGGTCTGCGTGTCTTGGAAAGACAGGAGAAAAACCCGACCCTGAAGGAGACCATCCAGAAGATCGGTGTGGCGGTCGAAGGTGGCGGTACCTTCTCCGAAGCGCTGGCCATGCACCCCAAAGTTTTCAACAAACTGTTCATTTCCATGGTGAAAGCCGGTGAGATGGGCGGTGTGCTGGAAGTCGTTTTGCTGCGTCTGGCGGAGTTCATGGAGAAAGCGCAGAAGATCAAAGGCAAAGTCATTGCCGCTATGTTCTATCCGGTGGCGGTGCTGATCGTGGCTGTGGTCATCATGGGCGTTTTGATGGTGGTCGTCATCCCGAAATTCAAGGAAATCTTCTCCGACCTGGTCCAAGGTCAAGGATTACCGGCATTTACGGAATTTGTTCTGGGTGTTTCCGAAACGGTCCAGCATCACTTTCTGGAAACTTGCGCGACCATTTTTGTGTGCTTTGTTATTTTCAGACTGCTGGTCAAGACCAAGACCGGCCGTTTGCTGTTCGACAAGTTCAAGCTGGTCGTGCCGGTATTCGGTCCGGTGTTGAGCAAGGTAGCCATCGCGCGTTTCACCCGTACCCTGGGTACGCTGGTCAATTCCGGTGTGCCGATCTTGCAGTCTCTGACGATCGTGCGCGAGACTTCCGGCAATGTGATCGTGGCCAACGCGGTGCGTGATATTCACGAGAGCGTGAAGGAAGGTGAGACGATCACGGGGCCTCTGGAAGCGTCTAAGATCTTTCCGCCAATGGTGATATCTATGGTGGACGTAGGTGAGCAGACCGGCGCGCTGCCTGAGATGTTGATGAAGATCGCTGACAATTACGATGAAGAAGTGGATAACGCCGTGGCGGCTATGACCTCTTTGCTGGAACCGGTGATGATCGTCTTCCTGGCTGTGATCGTCGGCAGTATCGTTATTGCTATGTTCATGCCTCTGATCGCATTGATGGATGGTATGGGCAGTGAAGGTACAGGCGGAGATTAGAAGACACGCGGTCTGGTGCCCGAAGCGGGCCAAAACGTAAGGTGGAAATACTTTTTACAATTTGGCATGAAAGTTGCGAGTACCAGACAGAGTTCTGAAAAGAGCTTGGATTATTTGATTAACATATTTATCTGAAGAAAGTTAAAGTGTTTAGCAGTAAGATATACAGTGAATTGGAAAAGCAGAACGGGATCGCCTCTGCCAGGCAGATCGTTGGCTTTACGATGATTGAATTGCTGACTGTGATCGCACTGATCGGCATCCTTGCGGGGATGATCCTGGGACTTTCCGGACTGGCCAGCAGCAAGATGCGCATTGCCCGCGTGCAGGGCGAGCTGTCCCACCTGGTGACCGCGATCGAGTTCTATAAGGATAAATATAAGGTCTATCCTCCGGATAATCAGCTGAAGTACGCCAACGGGAACAGGATACCCGGTTCTTCCGCTACGAATCAGCTGGTTCTGGAGCTGACGGGCTGCATCGTTACGAACATGGCTTTTTCTTCACCTCATTCCCGCACTCCGAACGGCAGTCTGCATTTGCTGACCGCGGCGGAGATGAGACCGCTGTTTGGCGGTGCCGCGGACGGTATCCTGAACGCGTCGGAGAAGCCTGCCAAGGTACGCAATTTCCTGAATAACTACAGCAGCAGCAAGCTGGGAAAGATCACCAATGCCAATCGCACGGTGACATTTGATATTTTCCGGGTCCCGGTGCAGGCTCCGCTTTACCGGCAGGAGCTAGAATCCCGCGGCAAAGGCTGGCGCAAGATGGAGATGAACAATCCGTGGCACTATAATTCCTCGGATCCAACAAATAATCCCGGCAAATTTGATTTATGGGCAGAGTTCCAGCTGGCTCGTCAGGGCAATGTGCAGACGGATGAAAACGGCCGCCGGTATGTGGAGTATTATGTGATCGGGAACTGGAACGGAATGAAACCCGAACTGAGAAGAGACTATTTAAATTAGATTTTATATATGAAGATAAAAACAAGTAGAAATAAAGCTTTTACGCTGATCGAACTTTTGGTAGTGATCGCCATCATCGGCATCCTGGCCGGAATGACTTTCCCGGCTGTGGTGAAGGGAAAGGCCAAGGTCAAAATCAAACAGGCTCAGGTGGAAATGTCCAACCTGATGGGTGCTATTTCGCAGTATCAAAGCTCTTACGGCAAGCTGCCCACCTCCAAGGAAACCAGTGATAAAGCGGGAATATACGACTTTACCTATGGCATCTTCAATGTGCAGCCGCCCGAAGGAAAGAGCTATAACGATTTGAATTTGGATCTGCCTTGCCAGAGCGGCTATAAGACCAACAACGCGGAGGTGATCGCCATCCTGCGTGATATGGAATACTACGGCAACGGTCTGAAAACGCCGAACTATCAGCATCAGCGCAATCCCCGCAAGGAAGTTTTTCTGAATGTGAAGGACAGCAACAAGATCGGTACGCCTTCGGCGGTGGATCCGACGGGTGTGTACCGTGATCCCTGGGGCAATCCGTATTTCATCTCCCTGGACATGAATTATGATGATTATACAGTGGACTGGATGTATGGAAAGATGGCAGTGGGAGCCGATTCCAGCAACGTGAGAATGGGCATCCAGGGACTGGTGCTGGTTCCGGATTATCAGCTGCCCGGCAGCGCGAATACATTTGGTGTCAGAGCCAGTGTGATGATCTGGTCCATGGGACCGGACGGCAAAGCGGATCCGACCCTCAAGGCCAATGTTGGTGTCAATAAAGACAACGTAGTCAGCTGGCGTTAATCATAAAATACAAGGTTTGCACTCAGCATGTTTTGCTTAGGTGAACATAACAAGGACCGCGACAGAAGCAGGGAACGATCGCTTCCCGGCTTTACGCTGATAGAGATCCTGGTGGTAGTGACGATCATCGGGCTGATGGCGGCACTGAGTATGCCGGCTCTGAAGGGGTTTGGTCAGGGCAATCTGGTCAACAGTGTCATTCGTCAGCTGACCGATGACATCAACTATGCCCGCGCCCGCGCGATCAGTGACCGCTGCAATGTTTATATGTTCTTTGTCACGACCAATGTTTATTGGGAACGGAACAATTTCCAGACGGGGCTGAATCTGGCGGCCAGGGAACAACCCGCCGCGGAAACGGAGCGTTTTCTGCAAAGTTCCAAACTGCTTTGGACGAACCTGATCCAGCAGCAGTACACGGCTTACGCCATTTACGCGGACCGCACTGTGGGAGATCAGCCTTCGCAGAAGCGTCCCCGCTATTTGACGGAGTGGAAGACGCTGCCCGAAGGTGTCATGTTCCATCCTTATAAGCTGACCAATAATCTGACGATGAGCGACTGGATGTCATTGAAAACCAATCGCTACAGAGCGCAGGGAGTGGAAGCGCCCTTGCCGCAGATGACCTTCAGATTCCCGAATTCCAAGGGACCGGAATTCCATTTTCCCTGTATCGCGTTCAATTACCGGGGTGAGCTGTTTTTCCCGTATCTGGAAGGGAATAATACGACACCTTCTATTTTGAATGTTCCAGTGGAATACAATTTTGAACAGCTGCCCATTATCAAGGCCAGCGGTTTTTATTCTACTCCGGTAGAGACAGTTGAAATCACTCCTAAAACGGCGGTCGATAAGGATCCTCTGCTGCGTATCAAGATCGACGGCAAGACGGGCAAAGTGACCGCGTTGAAAGATGAGTTTTAGTGATGAAGTTTTTTTCCAATAGAGCAAGTCGGAGCATAAAGCGTGAACATGGTTTTACCATGATCGAGATCGCGCTTTGTTTGGCTATTGTGGGTTTTTCCATGGTGGTGATCATGGGTGTTCTTCCGCTGGGCGGCCAGGTTCAGAAAAAGAACCGTGAGAGCACACTCAGTCTGCAGGACGGGAATTACCTGTTGGAAGCGATCCGCAATGGTACCAAAGGGTATGATGATCTGGGGCTTTATGTGGATGAGATCTTGCTTTATGCGAAACCCGACGCGGATCCGGTCGTTATTGAAAACAATGTTTCCGGCGGAGTTTACTGGGGCACAAAGGAGATCGTGGGACTGCTGAGCGCGCCTCAATTCCTGATGACCAGCAGCAATGTGTGGGTTCCTAATTATCTGAACAATAACGAGATTTTGGGGAATAACTATTACACGAACATGACTTGCAAGATGAAGGTACGCTCCATGAACGGAACGGCGGCCGATAAGAATACGCTGGAAGCCAATCGAGATTTCGGGATGAGTTATCTGGTGGAAGCGCAGATCCTGCCGGTGGCCACCAATTATATGGATATGCGGAACATTAAGAACGATAAGAGTTTGACTGATCAAATGCAGCGTGAGCGTTCTATGTCGCAGTGTTCCTGGCAGGTGAATTTGACTTTGGGCTGGCCGGTGCAGAAGGCTGCCCGCGGCGGCTACAAAGCCGGTGAGTATTCTCAGGAATTCCATACGGTGGTCTCAGGGTCACTGAACCGTACATCGAAAAATATGGAGATACCCGGTGTCGGTACCCGCAAGGTCAATCTGTGGTATTTTGACAAAAATAACTTTTCTGTGACCAATAACGGGATCTTTTATGATCAGTTGGTACGATAGTTGCGTGGAGAAAAGTATGTTATGATTTTATTAAGGCAACAGCGACGAGAAAACGCAGTAAGTGTTTCAACTTCATGTGAGAAGGAACGAGTTCTCGGAGGAAGGCCGACACTCGGTTTTTCGCTTTTAGAGGTTTTGATGGTTTCTGTGATGATGACGATCATCATCTACGGTCTGTACAGTATGTTCAATCAGACCCAGAAGTCCTTCCGCGCGAACAACGCGCAGGTGGATGTGATGACCACGGGCCGTATGGCGCTGGATGTGATCACACGGGATATCGAGCTGCTGGCCGCCTGCAATACGGAGAACGGGGCTAATTTCCTGACACTGTTGAGTTATCCTTATGATTATCCCAGCACCCGTTATAACCGCAGTCTGCCGATGATCCAGGCAACGGTGCCGGGCGACACCAATGGACCGTACAGGACGAATTTCATGCAGGATATGTTCTTCCTGCAGAAACAGAGCAACTGCTGGGTGCCCTGCGCTTATTTTGTGGGAGATACGACGATCGTAACGAATAACCGCGCGACCAACGCGGTCTATCAGGTCAATTCCAACGGCATCGGCGGACTCTACCGCATGGGCTTCTCCAAGCTGAATGAGCTGGGTGAGTCGGAACCTTCCACAGAGTACAGCACGAATACGGCTTACGGATGGATCCAGCAATTCCGCGGGATCGATGACGGGTCCGCGCGCGGATACTACCATACGAATGCGAATCTGCTGGCGGAAGGTGTGGTGCATTTCGCGATCAGATGTTATGACGGGGCGGGGCAGTATATCGAGTACACGAATTACTACCGTCCGAATGTGAGCGACTGGGATCGTATCTACTGGGATTCAGCCGGGATCCGCAGAACGAACGGCACTCCGCAATCGGATTTCAATATTTACACGAAGATACCGAATCCGGATCTGAAGATGGACGATCTGGTGGAGAATTATCTGGATTACGCGGGAACCTGGAGGATCAATTCCAAGCTGTTGTTCCCGACCAATGATGTGGATATGGCCACTAATTTGGTGATCCTGGGACAAATGATAGGAACAGGAACCCGGTCAGTCGTGACGGATAACCTGTTTATGAGCAACGCGATCCCATCTTATATCGAGATCGAGTTGGGACTGCTGGAACCGCAGGCGATAGAGCGGGTCAAGGCGATCGGCAATCCGGATGCCCGCCGGCAGTATTTACTGAGAAATTCGGGACAAGTGCATTTGTTCCGTAAGAGGATCCCTGTACGAATGGCATTGCAATGAAAATGAGGATTTTAAGAGATAGAGAACAAAGCGGTGTGGCTCTGGTGATCACGTTGATCATGCTGGCCGTTGTAACATTTTTAGCCGTAGCGTATTTGGCCATGAGCCGCCGCGAACAGTCCTCTATCAACGCGGCAGAGGAGCAGAACCGCGCCCGTCTGATGGCGGAGGCGGCTTTCGATCATCTGAAGGCGAAGGTCATCGCGAATATTCTGACTTATACGAACGCGGGTTCCTATGATCTGCAGATCTCGACAAACCTGAACAATCCCGAAAGGAATGAGTTCAAGGCTCGTGTGGCTTATCCTTATGACGGGTATCTGACCAATGTCAGTCTGTACGATACGAACGGTATGCCCATCCAATGGAGCGCGGAAAATCTGCGTGTTTCCCTGGGTAATCTGCAGGTGGCTCCGGTGGCGCCCGTCTTTTATGATGTGGTGGAGAACAACCGCCATACGAATGACTTCCGTTTTTATCTGGATTTCAACCGGAATGGCCGTTTCGATATGACCCGCCAGACCAATGACGGTGGCACGGGAATGGTCCGTACCCTGCAATGGGGCGATCCGCAGTGGGTCGGCGTGCTGGAAAATCCCAATCTGCCTCACTCACCGAGCAACCGCTTTATCGGGCGTTTCGCTTATGTGGGTGTCCCTGTTGGAAAGACGCTGGATATCAATTATATCAATAATAACACGAAGAAAGAGACCCAGGAGCTGAACAACTACGGTTATCAGCGCGGTCAGGGTGTGGGCAGCTGGGAGATTAACCTGGCGGCATTCTTCCGCGAGCTGAATCCGCTCCAGTGGGAGAGTGAGGATTACATCTATTATTCAGATGAGAATACTTACAACCGAGGTCTGGCTTTTTCGGACGCGCTGGAAGTGCTGAAGTATCGTTATAAAGATAATTATGACAATTTGGCGGCTCTTTCGGATGAAACATGGATCCCGCGTCAGTCGGCTTATGACCGGATGGGACAGCTGATCTTCAAAGGGAATAACCTGAACATCGAGCGGACCGATGTGCTGGATCGTTTCAAATATGACTTGGCTGATACTTATTCGGATGGTCCGCTGCAGCTGACGGCTTACAGGACCGGCAGCAGTTCCGCGGACTGGGATGCCTGGGACAATGAGGATCGGAACCGTTTGAATGACCACTGGGCCGGGAGCGATAATCCGAGGAAGTTTTTTGATATCCAGGAGCTGGTGGATGATTCCAAATTCAGCCAGGATATGGTGGCTCGTCTGCAGGGGACTTATAAAAACAAATCCTTTACGGATCAGCAGCATTATCTGACGAACGATGTGGCGTTTTACCGTTTGCTTTCGCAGCTGAGTGCGGATTCCGTTTATACGGCGGATGACCGTATCCCGCTGAATTACACGACAGTGGCCAGTCCGGGATATACGAATTTCATTCCCTGGACGGCAAACGCTTTGACGGCATCCAATTTCTTCCAGATCACGGCGAACCGTCTGCTGCAGCAGCAGTTCAGCAAGAATTTGAAGGATGTCCAGATCTATCCGACCAATCAATACACGGCGGGAGTGCATCAGCTTTTGCAGCTGACGGCCAATATCTATGACGCGATGACGAATCAGGCTCCTTCCAGCGGAAGGGGACCGGCTCTGCCCTCGGTGTTCCGTCCGATCTATCGTGTGGAGAACGGTCGTGTCTATCTGGACAGCTATGAAGTGGTGACCAATAATGTGGATGATCTGCTGGACAAAGACACGTTTGTGAAGATCGTCCCAACGATTTCCGGTGCGGGAGATTCTGTCCGTCATCCGAATGTGACAGTTTCGACTTTCCAGGGCTATACGGATACTGACGGCAAGATCCGCATGAACCTGATCGGGATGCCGTGGATCATCGCGGCCCGCAAGGGATATCCTAATTTCAATGAACAGGAAGTGCTGACAGATATCCAGCTGACACGCAAGATCGGTCTGACCCGCCGGAATGTGGGCGCGATCTTCAATGTGCAGGATATGTGGGTGCAGTATATCCTGAGTATTTCCAATCGTTTAGCCTTTGAGGGATGGAACTCCTACCTGGATCAGCGGTATGAGTTCAAACGTCCGCTGAAGATAATGATGACCAATCAGGTGACGACAGCCCTGTGGAAGAACGGGAACGTGATAAAAGTCAGTACCGCGACAAATAATTACGGGGTGCCAACCCGCTACAGCAATTATGTTTCCCGGATATTATCCACTAATATCACGGCAAATGATTTGAGAACATGGGAAGAGGGAACTTTCAAAACGATGACCTCCAGCAATCTGGTTTTTGTTCCGTCTTCCATCATTGAGACGCACCAGAGCGGCGGCGCTGCCTACAGCACCAATTCAGGCATCGTGACACTGGAGCCGAAGAATCCCGCGACCTTTTATCAGGGGGCGAACTTCCTGGCCGGAGGTCCGCTTTACATGACGATGACGAACCGGATCACATATATCGCGATCGATGCGGAGAACAACTGGCTGGTGGATTATGTCAATATCGAAAAGACGAATCTCTTCAACATTACGGGATTGATTCAGGGCAATACGGTCATGTCTGGGACAGATTCGAACGACAACGGCCTGAACAAGATGTTGTGGGATCCGAACTTCGGTATCCAGAGACAGATCGAAATCTCTCTGGGCAATGTGGATGATCAGGATACGTGGGCCGAGTATGGCGGCGGATACCAGAATGAACGTGCGTATCAGATCCAGGGATTCCGTCAGTTCTGCGGTCTGACCAACAGCCTGACAGCGTCAGGGGTACCGGATCAGCAGGGAGCCTACAGACAAACTCCGTATAATCCGACTGTCCACAAGCTGATCATTGAATCCCTGCAGGCAAATGATCCTCTGGTTCACTATCATCTGGGCGATCTGGTGAATTTCACTAATGTATTCACTCCGCTGAGAGCGAATCAGGAAAATACACAGGAGGATCCCAGCAATATCGGTCTGATCAATACGTTCTATGTGCCCTGGGGCGGAAATCCGGACAAGGATATTACCGGGTACAGAGAGTCCGTGAATCAGGTAGGACTGAAAGATCCGAATGTGACCTGCTCGGATGACTGGGATTTCCCAACAAATTACTATGGACGGCCTTACGCGTATCCGACGATCGGATGGCTGGGCAAGGTCCATCGCGGTACACCGTGGCAGACGGTTTATCTGAAGGCGGACACTGTCTCTGACGAGACCTGGAGGAAATGGTCCGGTCGTTCCGAATCACATCCGACCAATGACTGGCGGCTGATGGATACCTTTACAACGGCGATCAATAAGAACGCGGCCAGAGGGCTTCTTTCTGTGAATCAGACCAATATGGCGGCCTGGGCGGCTGTATTGTGCGGAGTGCAGGCCCTGACCTCTACAAATGACCCGGTAACGATCGAGCCGCAGAGCGAGAAATTCCACAAGTTGGTACAGGAAATCAATGCGACCCGCAACGCTTTGCCGGGAGGCGCTTTCCGGTATCAAGGCGAGATTTTGTCCGCAAAGAGTTTAACGACCCAGTCTCCTTATTTGGGCTCAACTGTCACCTCGGATGTTAACGACGCGGTGATGGAATGGATCCCCATGCAGATTATGTCGCTGCTGAGGGAAGACAAACCGGCATATTTGGTGTATGCTTATGGACAGGCATTAGTGCCTGCGCCCGGTGCTATCGTGTTGGCACCCGGCAAATACAGAGGAATGGCAACGAACTATGTTGTGACGGCCGAATACGCGACTAAGACTGTATTCAGGGTTGAGAATGCTCCGCTGAACCCGAAGGTGGTCATTGACAGTTTCGATATATTACCGATGGAGTAGGAAGGTTATTAGTATGCGTCGCAAGAAGATTTGGATGTGGGGAGGTTTCCTCGCTGTCTTGGGCATCTTAGGCTGGCATTATATGGCCGGGGATCCCGTCACAAGACTGCAGCACAGATATGGAATGGCCTNNGGCAGCTTCCGGGAACACAGCGGCCGCTGTGTCGGGCGGAACCGTGCTGACACAGGAGAATTTGCTGGTGAGCAATGGAGTGTTTTCACGCGCGGAGCTTCAAAGTGAAGGAGCCGCGGGGGAAGCACTGTACCAGAAGCCGACCCGTGAGAATGGCTGGGTAGCGGCCAATACGACTCAAAGCATTGATGATCTGGCGCGTTCAGAAAGCGCTGTTCTGCTGAGGAATGCGCGGATCGATACCAAGAGTTCCGCCCCGCTGATGATCCCGTCGCATTTGACAGCCGGAGCGGATCCGGGCTGCTATATCGTTCAGTCGAAGGGACACATCACCCGTGAGTTTTATCAGCAGCTGGAAGAGGCTGGTGTTCAGGTAATTTCTTATATCCCGAACAACGCGGTGCTGGTATCCATGACACCGGAACAGGCAGACGCGAACGAGAAACTGTTTGCTTCTGTTCTGCCGTATCATCCTTATTACAAGCTGGATTCAGAATTGCTGACTTTGGCGATGGGTGAGAATGAGAAACCGTTCCGCGCGGGAACGATCGTTCAGGTGGCTGTCGCGCCGGGACGTGAGGAATCTTTTACGGAGGAAGTCCGTCAGGAAGGTCTGACGATCCTTTCCAAAGGCAATACGCAGTTTGGCCAGGTGGTCATGGTGCAGCCGGATAAGGAGCAGGTCATTGCTTTGGCTCAGTCTCCCAGTGTCCATTTGATGAGTGTCTGCCATCCGAAAACACTGGCAAATGATCTTTCCATGATCCGTATCGGTATCGCGACCAATGAATTGAATACGGATTCTTATCTGGGATTGTCCGGCAAGGATATTCTGGTGAATGTCAATGACAGCATGGTGGATGATAAGCATCCGGCCTTGACCGGGAGAGTGTTCTTTGCCGAGGATGAGTATGGTGACCGCATCATTCCGTATGAAGATCAGGAGATGGCTCACGGTACGCATGTGATGGGAACGATCCTGGGCAATGGGGCGGAGTCCGCATCTGTTGCCGGCAACGCGGATGGTTCTTCGGAGGAATCGGGACTGCTGTTCAAAGGAGCGGCCACGAACGCTACGGCGCTTTACCTGCCGATTTTTGAAGGAGTCAAGTCGGCTGTGCTGGATTCTAGTATTATCTACTGGGCGGCGGAAACGAATTATATCGCCAGAAAGCGGACGAATGTTTTGGTTTCCAATAACAGTTGGAATTTCGCTCAAACGGCTGATTATGATCTGTCGGCGGCGATCTTTGACGGTGCCGTGCGCGACGCGATGGAAGATGTGCCGGGTTCACAGCCAATGTTGTTCGTGTTCAGCGCGGGCAATGAAGGTCACGGGGATCAAGAAGGCGGAACGGGTAATTCGGGTTCGATCCTTTCTCCGGCGACAGGCAAGAACGTCATTACGGTCGGCGCGCTGGAGACATCTCGCCATGTGGCAGTCGTTCATACGAATGAGGTCGTTGTCACAAATTATGTAGATGAGACCGGAGTGCTTGAGGTCGTTACAAACCTGGTCGTTTCCACCAACTCAACTTTGTACAAGGCTTCTGATGATGAACAGCAGGTAGCCAGTTATTCTTCCAGAGGCAATGTGGGCATCGGAACGGAAGGTTCCAACGGCCGCCGCAAACCCGATGTGGTCGCGGCCGGTTCATTCGTTGTTTCCACCAGAGGGCAGACCCTGAAGGATGAAACGCCTGAGACATACGAAGAGGTTCAGGCTTATACGGATCAGTTCCTGGATTACGGCGAAACGAATAATTACGCGTTCTTTGGCCAGACCAATCTGGTTGGGCTGAAGATCGATGTCATCGCTTCCCTGGACAAGGAAACCTTGAAGGTGCCGGATGTAAAGCTCTATCTGAAGAAGGGCGGACGTCCGACGCTGTATGATTATGTGGCGGACAACAGCTATTCCACCAACTTTGTCGCGAATTCAGATGTGGATAAAGAGGATGAATCCGGTGACAATGAGAATGAAAATAACCAACAGGGTGAAAAGAACTGGAGCAGCGGTTACGGTGACTGGTATCTGACCGTGATCGGCCCGACCAACGCGACTACGTCCTATGATTTGCTGATCACACTGGAGATGGAATACAGTGATGAAGAGAAGGAATACTATGAGGATCTGGCCACGGCGAGTGAAAATCTGGGTGAGTACTATCGTTATGAGAGCGGCACCAGTATGGCGGCCGCGGCGGTGACAGGTTCCTTGCTTCTGGTTCAGGAATTTTTTGAGACCTACGCGCCGGCCGGTGTGACGACACCGTCGCCCGCGCTGCTGAAGGCTTTGCTGATCAACGGCTCTAATCCAGCGGGCAACCGCTACAGCCGCAAAGAGCCTTATGGCGTGAACTATCAGGGATGGGGTGTTCCCAATATGACGAACATCATACCCGCTGTGCTGACCAATTCCGCTAATAAGGACAGCTGGCCGCTGTGGTTCGTGGATCAAAGTGTGAGCAACGCTCTGGCGACCGGCGAGAGCTGGGAACAAGCCGTAACAGTCCCCACGAATTTCAATGAGGGCACCATGAAGGTGACACTGGTTTGGACGGATCCCGCCGGCAACCCGGTGTCGGCCATCAAGCTGGTCAATGACCTGGATCTGATCGTTTCCAATAAGGTCTCGAAACAGGTCTATGTGGGAAATGATTTTCCGGCGAATTCGGATTATAACAACGCTTATGTCCTGAGTGAAAACACGACGACCAATTCTTCAGGTTCGACAGGCGATACGAACACGCAGATGCTTTTATCTTCCATTGAATCCGCGCGCGACTTTGTCAATAACGTGGAGACAGTCGTGATCAAAGGCCCTCTGGATACGAATTATGTCATATCCGTGCAAGCACGTCGTGTGAATGTGAACGCGGTGACAGCGCACAAGGACGGCATCGTTCAGGATTTCGCTCTGACGGTGGCTTTCCAGAGTACGCCTGATGGTTATTTCAGCAGTACTAATAAGTTTGAGATCGAGGATGACGATAAAGGTATCCTTGGTACGAATGTCTGGACAGCGCAGGTGGATGTCGTGACCAACAGCATGGCGATGCTCCATCAGCGTGTCGGCGCGAATACACCGCTTGTGACCGGCAGCGTGACCAACCGCATGACGAATGGTGTTCCGTCTCAATGGCATTTCTATGTCTTCACCAATGTCTGGTGGAGGAGCATAAACACACCTTCCACAAATTCTTCATCCAGCACGGGTGAAGGTGAAGAAGGTGACGAACCGGAACCAGTGGAAAGAGTGAGCGTGGGCGGTCCGAATGTGGCATTCGCGACATTCCTGCCACCGAACATGGCCTCGCCGAGCCGCTTGAACAACGCGGATCTGGATATGTACGTTTCCACAAATTCCGCGCTGACCAATATTGACGCGGATGTGATCGCGGAAGCGGTAGAAAACGGCTGGANNGCTGGGCCAGCCGTAAACAAGGCGGCAGTGAGCTGTTCTACATCACAAACGCGTTGGAGAATCAGGTTTTCTATGTCGGCATCAAGTCGGAAGATCAAAAAGCCGCTGAATATGGTTTTGTGGGGATTTCCAGTCAGAATCCGTTTGACGAGAACGACAACGGCAATCGTTTAGTCCGTTTCAATCCGGGGTCTGTCTGGGTGCCGGATGGTTCCGCGGATGAACCCGGCGGAGAGTATCTGTTCGCGATCGCGACGGATCCTATCACGGTCAGATCGATTTTTGTCACCAATACTTACCTGGCGCAGAATCCGGGCGATCTGTTTGTTGCCCTGAGTCACGCGTCTGACAGCATCAATGATAATATCGTGGTGCTGCACAATCACTCTTTCTTTGAGGATACGCTGAATCCGATCGAAACGAATGAAGTCGTCATTGCTTATAATGACAACGGCTTGACCGGGAAAAATGTTCGCACTTCGGACGGTCCCGGTAGCTTGATGGACTTTGAGGGATATGACGGCAGTGGATTATGGCTGTTGACACTGGTGGACAACGCACTGAACCATACCAACCGTGTGGGGTCGAGTTTGTATATCGTTCCGCGCTACAACAATGCCTGGTTCACGGTGAATCCGTATTCCTTCATGTATCACTCCTTTGATGTGGAGGATGATGTGATCGCGGTGAATATCACGATCTCGGATATTGATCCGGAGTATCCTCTGGAAGCCTATATCCAGAAGGATACACGGCCGACACAAAGGTTCTATGATTACAAAGAGACGGTGAATCCGCCGGGTCGTACCATCACCATCACTCGTGAGGATATTCCCGCGCTGGAAACCGGACGTTACTGGCTGGGTATTTATAATCCCAACGCGGTGGATGTGAAATACCTGTTGAATATCGAGTATGTTCATGGGTTCACTCTTGGCGACGATCAGGGAACACCTTCCAGGAATACGCCGCTGACTTTGCAGGATGACGCTTATTCGATTTATGAAGTGGTGACGGCAGATGTTGTGGAACCCGGTGAAGACGGCGACATGACCAACAAGGTCGAAGTGATCCGCGATTCTGTCATCACGGTGAATGATGATCGTGAAGTCAAGAATGTGAATGTGGGTGTCCGCATCGATCATCCGCGTATTTCGGACTTGTCCATTTCTCTGGTAAGTCCCGCGGGCACATCGGTGCTGTTGTCGGAAAACCGCGGCTGGGGCGCTACCAACGCGAATCCCAATGAAGTGGATCTGATCCCCAACGATAAGAATAATTCTGTTTATGGTTCGGGGACGACCAATACGGTCTTGAATTACGCGTTCTTCAGCAGTGACACGAACTACACCCTGTTGCCGATCAAATTCGAGCTGCCGCCTTATACCAACAATGGCAAAGGAACGGTCGTTTATCAATCTACCTTTGAGGATGTCAGTCCGGCGGTCTATAACAGAACGAATAGTATTCTGGACTCCGATGATTTTCAGTGGATGCTGAGCGGTTCTACCAATACCAACATTGTCTGGGATGAGGATCTGGAGGTGATGAGGACCAATCTGGTGACCCAAACGAATTTCAGAACATGGGTCTGGGATGATGTCAGTGAAGCCTATCAGGGGACGAATTTCATCATCGCCAACAGAACCGTCCTGCAAACGACATTATCTAATTTAATACCGGATACGAATTATATCCTGCGTATCCCGTTCAAGCGTCCACGTCCGCTGGAAGGAATGGTCACCTGGTGGAGAGCCAATAATGACTATCTGGATACGGAATGGAATCTGCCTTTGGAACCCGCCAGCGGATACAGCTGGCCGCAGTTTGACACGAACGGTCTGGAAGGCGTTGCGTTCGGTATGACGAACGCGTGCCTGACGGCTAAATCAACGAACATCCTGAGTACGATCAGTACCAACTTCACGGTCGAAGGCTGGTTCAAGATGAATCAGGATATCGTGCAGAATTACGCGAACCGCGCCGGTGGTCCGACTATGCCTTTGTTTGAATTCACTCAGCTGGTCACGAATTACTGGACCAATATCGTTGTAATAGATGAAGAGGAACAGGAAGAGGTCTATGTGGACGTGGAGCGTGTACGCGGTATGTCCGCTTGGATGAAAGGCACGATCTGGACGAATGGTTACCAGAGATGGCTGCCGCATGGCACGATGATGCTGGAACTGGGTGAAGCGTCGGATGGGCAGATCGTTAGTACGATGGTCAATCTGGCCAACGCGAACACCACACCTACCGCGGATGAATATCTGCAAACCTTTACGAACTGGGTCCATCTGGCTATCTCGTTCCAGGCGGATCCGAAGGGTGACGTTCTGCGCGTTTATTCCAATGGCAAGCTGATGAAGGAAGAGACGTGGAATCACGGCTATATCACGCCGAATACCACTCTGGACTTCAACCTGGGTTATGGAAATGAACTGGGCTACAGTATCGGCACGACCGGTGTGTATTATCCCGGAACATTCACAGGCGGCATGGATGAATTCTCATGGTATTCACGCGCTCTGGACGAAGAGGAGATACTGGAGATCGCCGAGGCCGGTTCCAGCGGCAAGGCCGGAATGGCACATCCTCCGATCTCTGTCCCGGTCCGTGCCAAGGTGACCCTGCGTCAGCTGGGCGGGACAACGAATTTGTTCGAGGCATCTCTGCCCGATATCACAGAGGAATGGCAAGTCGGCAAAGGCCGGTTCCAAACTCTGCCATTAGAGTATGATGAAGACGGCAATGTGACCGAAACCAATATGGTTTATGAACTGCTGATCGATGTGACCAGCGGCGGGGTGGCGTTTGATGATCTTGCTGTGACAACACAGGGATTTGCTTATGAGCCGGAAGTTTCACTCAATAATCTGAGAGGTGAAAACGCGAAAGGCGACTGGACGCTCCTTATCCAGGATACACGTGTTGGCGCGACGAATCCGGTTCCCGCGCTGCTGAGCTGGACACTGGATCTGGGCTATACGGCCACGAATGTGAAGGTCATTGACCTGACAGAGGAAAATAACTACAGCTATTCCGGCAGACTGACGGATGATGAAGAGACACTCGAAAGCATGATCACCTATTTCCGGGTATTTGTTCCGGAATGGGCAGCGAGCGCGACGAATATCCTGACCGGCAGCGCGGATATGCTGATGGCTGGACGCTGGAGCGGTATCCCGAAATTCGACCGCGGTCTGGATGATTATCTGTGGCTGTATAATACACCGCAGGAGGCGACCAATTATGTCATCACGACCAATATCTCGTCACAGGCTCCGCTGATCCCCGGCGGCCGCTATTACCTGGCCTTGAGAAATCAGCCGTGGACGACGAACACGACCACTTATGATTTGCAAGTGGACTTTGGCAAACATGATGGAGGCATCCCCGAGGGTGTGATCACTTTGACGAACAGTGTTCCGTACATCGTTGATCCTGAAAATGGCGGCGGTTCCAGCAGTGTGGATTACTATCACTTCAGTATTTCTGAGGAAGCGATCGCCGCGTCGTTCATGGTCTATGACGCGACCACGAATGTGACAATGGTGATCGGCCACGGACTGCCTCTGCCGACTGAGCAGAATCATGATTACAGAGGCGCGACAGGGACTCAGGGCTATACACAGGTGATGATCTATACCAATTCGGTGCCGGTGGCTTTGACCGCGGGCGATTGGTTCATTGGTGTGTATAACGGTGCTTACAGCTCAACGGAAAACTTTGATCCGGTCAGTTATAAGATCGTTGTGACAGAATATACGGACGAGATCCCGACACCGGAAGAGCTTTCCAGCGGACGTCCGGTCTCGAAGACTTTGAAACCGGGTGAAACGCATTACTATCTGTACTATGTCAGCACAAACGCGATCTCGCTTTGGACTGAACTGGATCAGATAGACGGCGGCAACTTGAATCTCTATAACAAGTTTGGTCTGCCGCTGCCCGGTCCGGCCAGCCGGTTCTATGAATTCCTGGATATTGATCCGGAGACAGGTTTAGACTGGTGGCTGACGACAACGACCGATCCGTATCCGCTGCGTTCCGGCGGGTGGTACTACGCGGTGGAGAATACGAACAGTGTGGCAGTGACATACAGGATCCGCGCGACGGAATTCTCCGCTGATCCGAGTTCTATCATTTGGCTGAAGAACGGCATTGCCGAAACGAATACGGTCGGATTGCTGCCGGACGGTAATGACAAGGTTTACTATGGATTCGATGTATCCGAAAACGCGGTCGGAAGTTTGTTTGAGGTATTCAACCGCACCAATGGAAATGTGGCACTTTACACGATGCCCGGCAGACTGCCTGATCCCAGAAATTACTACTACTGGTATCTGGCCTCCGAAGGTCTGACGAATGCCTATACACGCCTGAGCGCCTGGAGCGGTGAGCTGACTCCGGGGTACTGGTTCTTCACGACGATGAACGAAGAGAGCCAGGATGTGCCTGTTGAGGAAATGACGAGTGTCACGTATGAGATCCGGGCTTCAGAGTTTGAGGCTCCGGACGAAACCAGCATCGTCAATCTGGTGAATGATTATCCGGTTCGCGTCAATAACGCCCCGATTTATTCGGAAAGCTACTTCCGCTATACGACGAGCGAGAATCCGACGGAGCTGATCTTCACCATCACGAATGTGACGGATCTGGTTTCTGTCTATCTGCTGGATGCTTCGCCGGCGGATGGACCGAGAGTCTCCATTTATCCGCTGAGCTGGGTCGGACCGTTCGGCGCGCAGATCGTCTTGAATCTGGAGGATTCTCCGGTGCCGCTGACACCGGGCGACTGGTATGTTGTGGTCGAGAATACTTCTGTCGGACCTGTGAGTTATGATATCTGGGCCAGTGAAGAAGGTTCCGCGGACATAGATCAGCCGATCGATACCGGCTTTGAATATGATCCTGAAACCGGACTGCTGACCTTGGTCTGGGCCAGTGAGATCGACGCGGTCTATGCTATCCAGGGTACTTATAACGCCTTTGAAAATCCGGTCAAATGGGAAGTCTTTGATCAGGTGACGGCAACGGAAACGGTTACCCGTTATCAGCTGACGCGGGAATTGATGGAGCAATATGTCTTCTTCTCTGTGAAGCTGGTCTCGAAGCCGGATCGGCCGACCGCTGAAAATATCACGACTTATGTGAATTATAACGCGCTGGAGGAGACCCTGAATATCAGCTGGACGGCGAAGTTGGACTCGACCTATATCGTCGAAGGCAAGAAGTCTTCTGAGGATACTGATTGGACGGCACTGCAAACGCAGGTCAATCAGGCAGCGCTTCCGGTTTATTCCAGACCGTTCGGCAGTGAGTACGAGCTGATCCGTGTCACACCGGAGGGCGGCGTGACACCAGACTGCATCCATACGGTCGCGTCTTATGACAGCGATTCCGGTGAGATCGTTCTGCGCTGGAATGCCGTGATCGGTTCTGAATACATTGTCAAAGGCTGGACGAATCTGGGTGATCTGTCAGGCAAGGATCTGGCGCAGATCGTAGCCGAGACAGAGGAATGTGTCTATCGCCTGAAACCGGCGGAGAACGCGGACTGCACGTGGTTCAGCATCGGAACATCCGGTACCAGTGAAGAGATCGATCTGCGTCAGGAAATCGATTCCGAGACGATGGAGGTCGTTCTGCGCTGGAACGCGGTCATCGGGAATAAGTATCGTATCTCCGCGTCCAAGGACGGTGTGCTGAATGAGATCGATACCATCATCGCGGATTCTGTCAATGAAGAGTACAAGGTCTCGTTGACGGAAGGTTCTCACTTCTATGTGACACCGCTGGGCAAAGCGGACACGGATCCGGATCCTGAACCGGGAGAAGATTTAGTGCCTCAGATCCGACTGGTGGATGGTGTGATCATCATTGTGGTCGAATCCAAGGCGGGCGATGTCCTGGAGCTCTTCTATTCGGATGATATGATCCTTTGGAACCAGAGCGGTGGTGAGCATACAGTGGCACAGGATGGTTCTTACGAAATACGTATTCCTTTACAGGAGAATACACCGATGAAGTTCTTCCGTGTCAGGAGAACTCGTTAGAGAGGACTGACTGAGACGATGAGCGTGACGGGAAAGACATTGATATTTTCTCTGAATCCCGCGGTGGATGTGGAGTGGATCGTTCCGAAGGTACTTTGGGAAGAGAAGAACAACATCCTTTCGGAACGCCGCTGGGCCGGAGGCAAGGGAGTCAATGTGGCTCGCTGGTTCCGTCTGTTGAGCGGTGATACCGGGGAAGCAAGTCAGTTAGTGATCCCCTTGGGCGGTCTGACCGGTCGCGAGATGGAGGAGTATCTTACACGGGACGGGATCGCTTTCCGCACTTTTCCGCTGAAAGATTCCACCCGCGCCAATATCATCGTGACGACGGACGACAAGCGGCAGCTGCGGTTCAATCCGCTGGGACCTGAATTGACTTCAGAAGAATGGGATTCACTGTTTCGCTTCGCGCGGGAAACACAGGATGTCAAGCTGGCTATTTTTTCCGGAGCCTTGCCCCGTAAAGCTCCCAAAGACACGTATCGAAAACTTTTGGAAATTTTTTCCTCCCGTTCGATCAAAACGATCCTGGATTGCGACGGTGAAGCTTTTGCGCAAGGTGTTGACGGTCATCCTTTCCTGGTCAAACCAAACGAGTTTGAGCTGGCTCAATGGGCCGGGCATGAATTGCCGGACATGGCCAGCATACAGTCCGCGGCCAAAGATCTGTCGGCGGCCACGCAGGGGAATGTACTGGTTTCGCTGGGCGCGGACGGAGCCTTGATGGTTGGCAGCCAAGGGGAGTATCGGGTTTATTCGCCTCAGGTGAAGGTGCTGAATAAGATCGGCGCCGGGGATTCTCTTCTGGCGGGCATCTCTTACGCGGTCACCCGGCAGATGCCGCCGGTGGAAGCTCTCCAGCTGGCTATCGCGACCAGTACCTCGGCAGTCGCCTGCGCGGCGGGTCTGCTGCCGTCACGTGAGGATATTTTCCGTTTGAAGGAGTCGGTACGGGTAGAACGGTTGAACTAACAAAGTTTTTATTTCAGAAAGTATTATGGATTTTTGTCGTTATTTTTTCTCTGGTTTAGTGTTCTTGGGCTGTCTTCTGAGTGTGACTGCTCAAACCTCTTTCACGGTGGGGACTTATAATCTGGAAAAGTACAACTTTGAGGAGACCGATGACTTCAAGGCGAAGTCCGCGAAAATAGTGGAGACCATCCAGCGCATGAACGCGGATGTCGTTGGATTGGTGGAAATGGGAGATAAAGACAGCCTGAACTATTTAACGAAAGAGCTGAAAAAGAAGAATGTCTCCTATCCTTATGTGGAATGGATGCCGAGCAATGACACTAATTTGAATCTGGTGGTGATTTCCCGCTATCCTTTGAAACAAACCGTTCATCACAAAAAGGATAAATATAGTCTGAATCAAAGGATGTACACCTTGAAGCGCGGTGTTCTGGAAACCCATGTCCAGGTGACGGATAACTATACTTTCACGGTGCTGCTGACACATTTGAAATCCCAGGTCGAGGTGCGGTATGCCGATCAGGCGGAGATCCGTCTGAAAGAGGCGCAGCTGATCCGGGAAAAAATCATTGATCCGATGCTGGAAAAGAATTCCAAAGAGGATTTCATTCTGATGGGGGATATGAATGACAAGTACAATAATATGCCCATCCAGACCCTGATCGGAACAAGAACATCGCATCCGCGCATGGTCGATTCCCGGCCGATCGAGCCCAATGGAGACAGCTTGCCGGAGAACCGCACACGGGGGCGGTTCCGTTCCGTGGCGTGGACTCATTTTTACAGCACGGAGGATTCTTATTCACGGCTGGACTACATTCTGTACAGCCCCGGCATGAGAGATCAATTCCAGGCGGAAAACTCAGAGGTCGTGGTAGTTCCGAACTGGGGAACCGCCTCTGACCATCGTCCCATCAAAGCCTCTTTCTCGTTGCCCAAACAGGGAACAAAAAAGACAAAGAAAAAGTAGATCCATTTTTTTAGCTCTCATGCTGAAAAAGCGTTGCTCTTTTTGTATGGCTGGACTAGGATTAAAGGCATGAGGTCGCGGCTTATATCTCTTGGCTTTATTTGTTTGACTACATCCTTTCTGATAGTGGGTTGTAACTATAATACCAGTACTCCCGCCGATGATAAAAAGGATCCCTATTACATGAAGGCGATGGATCAGATCCAGCGGAAGGATTACGCTGGCGCTGCGGAGTCGCTGCGCCGTGTTCTGGACGGCAGTCCGCGCAATGCCGCCGCGCATAAGGAGCTGGGCATCATCAACGAAGATCATTACCGGGATTATGTCACAGCTGTTTATCATTACCGCAATTACCTCAAACTGAATGAAAAAGAGGATGATCCGCTGATCAAGAGCCGTGTCACCGAGTGTATGCGCGAGCTGATCACCCAGTCGGACATCAATCCGGATTCGCCGGCTTATCAGAAGAAACTGGATCAGCTGCTGAAGGATAAACAGAGCCTGGAGGATTCTGTTACCAAGCTGACTGTGGCTTATGAACAGCTGCGCAGCGACTATACCAATTTGTTGTCAAAACTCCAGCAGCAGGATATTGCTCTGGCCAAGGCACAGGCTTCGCTGGGGACTAATGCCGCGGCGATCAGTCGTCCAACTGTGCCGAATCTCAATACAGAGATGCTGACGGCGAATGTTCCTGCCAGTCCGGTCCCGCCTGTTGAGCTTCCCAAGACTCAAAAGAAGATCGAGATCTACGAGATCCAGAGCGGTGATACTTTCGCCAAACTGGCGCGCCGTTATAACGTGAAGCCGGAAGAGCTGGTCAAGCTCAATCCCGATGTGAATCCAACCAAACTCCAGATAGGGCAGGAGATCAAGATCCCTGTTCAATAGGAGCAAACGCCATGTTAGCTGTCAGAGTTATTCCTTGTCTGGATGTTCACGCGGGCAATGTGACCCGTGGTATCCAGTTTGGCAAGGCAGAGTCCGGTGAGCTGAAGAACGTGGGCGATCCCGTCGAAATGGCCATCCGTTATGACGCTCAGGGAGCCGATGAAATGGTTTTCTACGACATCACTGCCAGCGCCCATGGCCGCGCGACGATGGTGGATGTGATCCGCCGGGTAGCGGAACGCTGTTTCATGCCGCTGACGGTGGGCGGAGGTGTTCGCACGGTGGAGGATATGCGGGAACTGCTCAAGGCTGGCGCGGATAAGACCAGCATCAATTCCTCGGCAGTCTCCAATCCCGATCTGATCCGCCAGGGAGCGGAGAAATTCGGCTCGCAGTGTATCGTGGTTTCCATTGATGCCAAGCGCACCGGGCCTGAAAGCTGGGAAGTCTTTGTCCAGGGTGGTCGCAAAAACACCGGTCTGAATGCCATCGAATGGGCTCAGCGCGCGGTGGAACTGGGTGCGGGAGAGATCGTTCTGAACAGCATAGACGGTGACGGCACCAAGGCCGGTTATGACGTGGAGTTGACGCGTCGCATCGCCGATTCCATCCCGGTACCTGTGGTAGCCAGCGGCGGAGCCGGCAATCTGGATCACATGGTGGAAGTCGTCCAAAAAGGCCACGCGGCGGCAGTTCTGGCCGCAAGCATTTTCCATTACGGAACTTATACGGTCTCCCAGGTCAAGGAATACCTTTCCTCCAAAGGGATCGTGATGCGCCGGGACTGAGTTTCCTTTAGAAAAAAATTGAATTTCACCCCTGAAAGGTGTAAAAGAGAGCGGTCGCTCTTGAAAGGGGTCATTTCCTCTGCGGCTCTAAGTGTACCTTGAGCCTTATGGCCGAAGACTTCTATCCCGTTTCAGGAGAGAAATAAGTATTACATATATGAGCTTTCTGACATCTCCGCGTTTTTTAAGCATAGTTCTGTTGATCATTTCCAATATTTTGATGACCTTTGCCTGGTATGGTCACTTAAAATTCAAGACGGCATCTCTTTTCCTGGTGATCCTGATCAGCTGGGGCATCGCGGGGTTGGAATACTGTTTCATGATACCGGCCAACCGGATCGGCAATGAGGTCTTTTCCGTGACGGAACTCAAGATCATTCAAGAGTTTCTGACGATTGTGGTCTTTTCCATTTTTGCCATGACCTATATGCACGAAAAGATCCATTGGAACCACCTGGTCGCTTTTCTTTGCATTATCGCGGCTGTATTCTTTACTTTTCTGCCCAAAACTGATTAGATGTCTGTGATGAGTTTTATTGACTTGTTGAAATTTAACGCCGACGGCCTCATCCCTGCGATCGTGCAGGACGCGCAGAATGGTCAAGTGCTGATGATGGCCTGGATGAACAAAGAATCTGTGCAGAGAACTCTCAAGGAAGGTCATACGGTCTTCTGGAGCCGTTCCCGCCAAAAATACTGGGTCAAGGGGGAAACCAGCGGCCACTTCCAGAAAGTCGTTTCGCTGGCCTTTGACTGTGACGGGGATACACTGCTGGTCAAAGTGGAGCAGACCGGTGCCGCCTGCCACGAAAACTACAAGTCCTG
>DBVN01000061.1:30615-39733 GCA_002308515.1 Verrucomicrobia bacterium UBA1263
TAGAGACGCGGAAACCCCGCGTCTTTTTTCCTATCCGGTTCTGCCAGGGGTGACAGAGCTTCGTTCTCTGTTTTGTAAAACACTTCGATTTTAAGGCGGGATCCGGGCTTCTAATTTTTTTATTTTTCTCTTTACAGGCTTGCCTTTTTTTTGAAGAATAAAACCGCTTGGCATCTTTGGAATTTGCTGAGCATAAAGAACTAGAGTATTAATTATATCAAAATAGCTTTAACACGAATGTTAAAGCACTGACGGTCTCAAGAAAATTCCACCAAAATTTTACCGACCGACCGACGATACCAAGACACCCCCATTCGGGGTGTATGCCTTGCTGTCCTTGGTATAGGGTCTGTGGTGGAACCTTCTTGAGGGGACAGGGAGAGTTCCTTGGTATCGGTGCATCGCTGATGCATTTCCTAAATTGCTCTCACAGGCAATATACCCCTCTCACTTTCCCCGCTGAAATTCTTCTTATTTCTTCCGACTGTTTTTGTTTTTCATATTTGTGTTGAACAGAAAGAAAATCCAATATGAGTAACGGTTTATGTCCCAATTGCGGAGCTACAGTTAATGTTCCAGAAGGTGTTAATGAAGTTCAATGCGAATACTGCAAAACGCTTGTTAAAAATGAGGAAGCAACGCATGAATTTGAGGAAGTCAGCAAAGCTCCTTATGGCAGTTTGCTTTTGATTGCTGATACAGCCTTAGAAGGTGGTAATAATTCAGAAGCTTATACCTATTACAATAAGGTGATTGAAATGTCACCGACTTTTGCGGATGCCTGGTTAAAAAAAGGTATTGCTATGGTAAGAATGTCCACTATTGGTGATCTTAAAATCTCTGAGGCTATAGGCTCTTGGAAAGCAGCTATGAAATGGGCCAAAAAGCCTGAGCCAATGAAGAAAAGGGTCGCTTTAGAAATCAACAATGTGGTTACTGATTTTTATCCTGTTTTGGAAAATCATTTCCTGAAATTTCGCACTGTTGATGATGCGCTTTCAGAACATCTCAGTCGCTTTATCACACTTGAATCTGCTATGGATTACGCGGTACAGCTCGATAAAAATCCTATTATTATAAGAAATGCCATAGTACTTTGTGATAAAGTACTTAAATCTGCAAGTGGTGTAGTATCTCAAAATATAAGAGAAAATGCTCTACGAGATCTTCAAAGACGAAGTGATTTGCGTGAAATCGACAGAATTGGAAAAAGTGATTTCTCAAAAGCTCTTAGTGGTATAGGGGGATTAGTGGATATTTTAAATACTCAGGAATCAATAAAATCAACAATAAGTGCTGCTACATATAAACTCGTTAAGCCGATAGAGGCATTAAAAGCAAAATATGTGTCATTATTATTGGAAATTGACCCTGTTTATAAGACAGAATTTGAAAAAGAAATTGAAGAACAAAAGAAAAAGGAAGAAGAAGCGGCAAAACGAGCGGCAGAAAAGAGTGAAAAAGAAGCAAAAGAGCAAAGTTCATTTAGATTTGGATGTGCAGGATTTCTTATCCCAGTAGTGCTTTTTGGTTTAATTGTTTTAGCAGCAGGAGATAATGCAAAAGATATTCCAAGTGGAGTTGTATGTTTTCTTTGGCTTGCTGCTATTGTAGGAATTTTTATTGGCTATTTTGGAAGAAAAAACTATTTAAAATCTAAAGAAAATGAAGCAAAAGAAGCTGAAAACAAAGATACAAAAGATGTAAATGCCATTAATAGCGGTGATAATCAAGCTGATAATTCTGAAGAGAAAAATCCTCCAAATAATAGTGAAAATTCAGCCAATGATAAAAAAGAAAGTTAGTGGAATTCACACAGCATCAATTAAATCCATAAAATATGCCGTTGATAGATATTATCAAATGGGATGGCAATGACCAGGAGTTTGTCTGGAAGTTTCCATCGGAAAATCTGAGAAGAGGTTCTCAGCTGGTCGTGAAACCGGGGCAGGTCGCTTTCTTTGTTTCCCGCGGAAAAATCTGTGATGAAGTACGCGAAGGCACTCTGACGCTGGAAACCAATAATCTGCCCATGCTGACTGGCTTGCTGAGTCTGCCCTTTGGCGGTAATACGCCATTTCAGGCGGAGGTCTGGTTTGTGAATCTGATCAGCAAACTGGATAACAAGTGGGGAACGATTCGTCCTATCCAGTTGGAAGATCCCAAGTATGGTCTGGTCGTTCCGGTTCGCGCGTTTGGCCAGTATGGTTTCAAGATCAGTGATGCGCACAAATTTTTTGAAGTCCTTACCGGAACCGCGAAGGTTTTCACCGCTGCCAAGATCGTAGAATACTTTACCGGATTGCTGGTCCATACAGTCAACGTGGTACTGGGCAAGGCGTTCATTGAAGAAAAACTCTCCATTCTTGACGCGTCCACACATCTGGATATTCTCGCGCAAAAATGCAAACAGTTTATCCAGACAGAAATGGACAGGTTCGGCATCGAACTGGTAAATTTCTTCTTCTACTCCATCAATATTCCTGAAGATGATCCCAGCTATCAGAAGCTGAAAGATCTCAAGGAACGCATGGCGGAACTGAATATGCTGGGACGGGATATTTACCAGTATGAGCGCAGCATCGATGTGTTGAAAACCGCGGCCGGAAATCCCGGCGGAGGTTTGGGTTCCATGATGCAGGCCGGAATGGGGATCGCTGTGGGTGCTAACATTGGACAGCAGATGAGCCAGCAGCAGTTTGGCGGATTGATGACACGGCTCCCGGATGGAGGGGGACCGCCTCCGATACCGGTGTCTGTTCTTTATCATGTAGCTGTGAATGGGCAAGCCGCGGGACCTTATGATGAATCCGTTTTGCGGGATATGATAAGAAAAGGCCAGTTTACTCCAACGACTATGGTTTGGAAAACAGGGATGCAGAATTGGATGCCCGCGTCCAGTGTTCCGGAAGTGGCCGCGCTTTTNNACAGCACCGCCACCAATGCCGCCTGTACCGCAAGTTCCACCTGTACCGCCAACCGTCTAAAGGAATAATGCTATGAAAACGATATTATTAAGCAGTTATGGTGTTGTGATCTTGTTATTGCTGCTCTGTGGGATCCTGTTTCAGGATGTCCTGCACGGGGCACTGATAGGAATTCTTTTCTGCGTGATCCATTGCGTTTTTTCTGTGGTGATCCTGAGCAAAAAAGATATGGCGGATGCCGGCGCAATGGGGATTTGTTCCTGGCACGGGATAAGCGCGCTTATTTGTGTGGTCCTTTCTTTCCTCTATCCTACGGACGCGGGAAAAATTTGTGTTCTCCTGGCAGCCATCTTAACCGGGTTTACAGGGATAGCGACATTGTCAGTGGGGCTGATGGTCAAAGCTGACCCCACGACTGACGCTGAAAGAATCAATTTGAACAAAGACCGTATGTGATCAAAAGTTGTTTGTAAAACAGAACGAAAAGATCCCCGGAGGGTTGCCTCCGGGGATTTTTAATTTAACGGATTTTACAGGATTGGATTTGTTTTAATGACTTATTTGTGTATATCCGTGGTTCTGTTCTATTCCCGGCGGCGTTCCTGGCGGATGGAGTGGGAGGGATGGGGATGGCTGTTTTTGGAGCGGGAATGGGTGAGGTCGGATTCGATGGTTTGATGGACATGCTCCGGATCCAGATGGCGGATCGTGACCAGAAAGTCTTCCAACAGTCGGGCCAGCCGCGGCAGTGCGATCTCGCTCTGCTGGTGAAGCTGTGAGAACAGGTGCCGTGTGCATTTCATAAAAGCATGGAACGCGGAGGGCTGTCCCTGCCAGATCAGGGGAGCGCTTTGGACAAAACGTCCGCTGTTGGCGATCAGATCCCAGAAACGCGCGAACCGTTTCATATCGCACATTTCGGTATAGGAGATGTGGTCTGTTTTCAGGATCTCGTAGGGAGTCCGGGGTGAATAGACCATTCCCCATTCCTGAGTGTGACGGGCGATGCGCGCGCCGCGGAGCCGCTTGAGAATGCCCAGCTGGATCTCCTGGGGCTGCCAGCTGAGCAGGGTATCGAACCCTCGCGCAAAGCTTTGCAGGTCTTCGCCCGGCAGTCCGGCGATCAGGTCGGTATGCAGATGGACTCCGGTGTTCTCCCGGAGCCAGCGGATGGAACGGGCTGTTTCTTCGGTCTTGAGAGTGCGGCTGATGCGGCGCGCGACTTCCGGGTTCAAGGTCTGGATGCCCATTTCCAGCTGGACAGCGCCCGGAGGAAAGGGTATCAGGCATGTTTTCAATTCTTCCGGCAGCAGGTGCGGGACCATTTCAAAGTGCAGGAACAGTCCCGGACGCATCCGTTCATGGAAGAATCGGAGCAGCTTGACCGCGTAGGGGATATTGACGTTGAAAGTGCGGTCAGTGAATTTGAATTGCGTGACTCCGCGCTCCAGCAGTTCTTCCAAAGCGGCGAAGAGCTTTTCCTGATCGAAGCAGCGCACCTGTTTATCAAGCGAGGAGAGACAGAACTCACAGCCGAACGGACAGCCGCGGGAAGTCTCGATGTACAGAACGCGGTTGCGGATGTCTTCTTCCCGATAAAGGGAATAGGGAAGCTCCAGACGGCTGAGGTCGGGCAGTTCCTGGGGAATGATCTTTTGAGCCGGCCTCTGGCCATCCAGAAGCTGTTCGCAAAGTTTCCGGTAAGTGATCTCGCCCTCACCGCAAAGGATGTAATCGGCCAGATCCGCGACCGGCGGCAGATCGTCGGGGAAACTGACTTCGGGACCGCCCAGCAGCAGGATGATCTCCGGGGCGATCGCGCGGATGAGCTGGACGACTTCGGTAACAATCTCGATATTCCAGACGTACACCCCAAAGGAAAGGATACGGGGAGCCCGGCTGATGATCTGTTCGGCGATCTCGGAGGCCCGGCGGCGAATATCGAATTCGACCAGATCCGAGCGATCCTTCAGGGAGCCAAGATTTGCCTGAATACATCTTTGTCCCAAAGCGGAGTGGATGTATTTGGCATTGATGGCGGCCAGCAGGATATCAATCACGAGAGGAGAAATGACGGGAACGACCGCCCGCGGAGCGCGAAGAGTGTCGTCCCTGAGAACCGTTTTGAGGCCCGCGGCGGGATCTTCCACCCATGCCGAAGCGCTTTCCGCCGGGTTTGGAGAATCCCCGTCTCGCGCCGAAACCTGGTCTTCTCGCGGACAAACCGGAGGATTCGGGTATCGGTTCCCAGAGCTTTGCGCTGTACTGACGGAGCAGTTTCAGCGCGACCCGGAAATCTTTGGGCAGAGGGGATTCGATCACGATAGTCTCGCCCGTGACCGGATGAGGGAATTCCACACGGGAGCAATGCAGAGCGGCGCGTCCCATCAGCGGGTATTCCTCATGCTTCTTGCTCTGGCGGTAGTTCTTCTTCAGAGAGGAGAGGAAGAGCGGACGGCCAAAGTAAAGACTGTCGCAGACGGCGGGACATTTGATATAGTGCAGATGCGCCCGGATCTGGAGGAATCGTTCCGTAATGGGATGGCATTCCATGTAGGAATAGCCGTTGAAACTTTCCAGCAGCTTGAACCGGGTGATGCTGCGTTTACCCCGTTTGACATCCACTTTGAAAGTGCCGGGATAGCGGACAGAAGGGAGCAGACCGGCATTGACGGTAAATTCTTTCTCACGAGGAGAGCCGTGGACCAGAGCGTGATAGGTGCGGAAGTCGATCTCACTGCCCAGATAGTTGGACATGAAATCATGAGCGGCCTTGTTCTTGGTAAAGAGCAGGATCCCGCTTGAATCGCCGTCCAGCGGATAGACGCAGTTTAAACAGGTCAATCCCTCCCTGGCTTTGACCCAGGCGGCGCCGCGCTCGATATCGCGGTTGAAAAGATTCTGGATGTTAGGAGCTTCAACCAGTGAGTAATTTTGAACTGCCAGCAGATCCGCGGGTTTCTCTATTGCGAGTAAATCCCCGTCCTCAAACAGAACGGGGATTTCCCAATAATGAGCGATCTTCTCGCTCTCGCAATTTTCCTGCGTTGTTGCCGGCGACGATAATTTGATGATGTCGCCCATTCTTAAATCTTATTTAGCAGCTGTCGGAGCGTTTGTGGCTGCCGGAGCAGCGCTCGTTGTCGCGGCGGCGGCCTTGGCAGCGGCTTCTTCCGCGGCGGCTTTGGCTTCGCGTTCAGCTTTCTCTTGTTCAGCTCTGGCCGCGGCATCGATGTCGGTCTTGGTCTTGACATCAGCCTTGGCGTATTCCGTGGAGAACCACTCCTGGAAGGCGGTGCTGAGATTGTCATAAAGACCGTCCTTGAGGTAATCCTTCAAGGCACCGTCGATCGTTGCCTGATCAGCCGCTTTGCGTTCCTTGACATAAGCGATGCAGGAAGCATCGGCACCGGGGATCATATTGCTGACATCACCGGCGTTCAGCTGTGAAATGCTGTTCTTCAGAGACATCCAGGCCACCGGCAGTTCCGCGTCCACGCTGGTCGCACTGGCGGTGAATTCCGGCAGAGCGATGTGCTGTACCTTGGCTTCATCGCAGATCGCGTCGAAAGCTTTGCCGCCTGCCAGAGAATTGGTCAGTGTGCGGGCAAAGTTGCGGGCCGCTGTACGAGCCGCCGTGCTGGATTCCTGTTTCTTATAATCTTCCAGAACTTTTTCAGCCACATCCGCGTATTCCGGATTCTTACCGGCGATCTTCTCGGCAAAGCAGAACACATAGACGTTCGTGGTGCCCATCACCGGAGTGGTGATCGCGTTGGTCTTGGAAAGCTGGAAAGCGGATTGAGAGAAATTATAGGGCAGATCGAGACCTTCGATGCTTTCATTGCGGGCGAAGGGTTCCGTATCGGTCACGGTCAGGTTGGCGGCCTTGGCGGCGGCCAGATAATCTTCCTCGTCCAGTTTCTCCGCTTCAAAGCAAGGATTTACAAAGTCACGGGCGGCATTGCGCGCGGCCTGGAGAGAGGTACTCTTTTTGACTTCGTCGCAGATCTTGACTTTGGCATCCGCCTCAGAAAGGACATTGCCGTCGTCATCTTTAAAGCTGTCGGCATCACTCTCTTTGTACACTTTGTCGGCGAACTCGTCGAGGGTCATCTTTTGCTTGGCCTCAAAACGTTTGATGCCTTCATCCACATAGTTGGCGCTGTCGAACTTGACATAGTGCAGCTTGACCTTGTCCGGGATGCGGTAGGAGGCCATGCGGTTGGTGTAGAAGCGTGTCAGATTGGTTTCGTTGACGTTCACGCCTTCCAGATAGTTGGTCGTCGGGAACACAGCCAGCTCGGCCACAATGGTTTCCTTATCATCGGCCAGACTGGCTTTCGCGGAGCGGGGAGAGACCATGGCACCGGGCAGACCGAAGGAGGCCATCAGCTGTTTGATGGCGATCTCGCTGCGGGCATAGTCTTCCAGCATATAGCGGCTGATGCCGGCTTTCGCTAAGTTCGTGAGAGCGCGGTCATAAACGGCCGGAGAATAATTGCCGTCTTTGTCCTTGAAATAGGGAAGGCTCTGCAGCCAGACCGCGGCGGCCTGAGGCGTAGCGGTGATGCCCTGTTTCGCGGCTCTGTCTTTGAGGAAAAGTCTCTGTTTGGCTTGAGCTTCCGCGTTCCATCCGCGACCATCCTGCGGCCACTGGCCATTGTTCAGGAAGTAGAAGATGGAGGCTTCGGTGTAAGCCTGATGGAACTGCCCCTGAGAGACAGGCTTGCCGTCCATATAGGCGACAATGGCAGTATCACCCTCAGAACGTTTCAGGTTCACGTCAGGTGAAAAGAAAATCACAAAGGAGATGATCACTACAATAATGAGGATCCCCCACAACCAAGTTTTGTTACGTCTTAATGCAGCAAACATAAGCGGGCTATTGATAGCTCAGACCGGCTTTCAGGTCAATAAAAAAGTGAAGGCAGGTCTGAGTTACATATAAAACAAGTGTCTGTTGATTTTACTTGTGTTCAGTGTTTTGTTTTTTTTGGTGATTTTTATTAAAAACTGATCGGTTTCAATGCCTTAACGGGTATGTCATAAGGTTTCTTCTCTCCCAGCATGATGTCATAGACATTGCTGTGGGCCTCTATAACTCCCTCGATCATATCGATATATGGAGTGTGTGCCGTATCCACCAGACCGATTTGATAATTCTCGCCGTCAAAACGTCCCAGATAGGATTGATCGTTCAAAATAAAGTAGTGCGTTCCAAGCAGATTAGGATTTGCCGCGCCGCGTTCCACATAGCGGCGGTAAGCCAGACCGCGTTCTTTCTGGGTCGCGACGGCTTTCAGACCGGTGGATGACATGCCTCGGTCCAGCGCGCCAAAGTGGAACTCGCCGATCATGGTTGGCTTGTCGCAGCGTTTGGCGATCTCATCCACGCTCTCCAGCGAAGGCAGGAATTCATAGCTGTTGATGCTGAAGACATCGAAATTCTCGCCGGCTTTGTAGAGCAGATCGGAAGAGATCCAGGCATAGCGCATCCCCAGGTTCAGGTGGTTGGGATCGACTTTGCGCAGTTCCGCGGCGGGAATGCTGACATAAGTGGATACCATCTGACCGGAAAAGTCCCACAGATCCTGATTGGCTTTCTTGGAGCGGTCCTGCATTCGGCGGAAGTTTTTCCCGATCAGGTCATTGAATGATTTCAGGTCGGTCTCCCATGCTTTGTTAAGTGCCTCGACATCAGTGTAGATGCCCTTGAGGTACTCGGCCAGGGCTTTACGGGTAGCGGTGCCGGGGTTGGCTTCCAGCATTTCCGAGGCAAGGTTGAAGCTGCCGAATCCCCATTCGGGTTCATTGCGCATGAAGTAGCCGATCAGCCAGGGATCGTCTTTGTAGGATTCCAGTCCGCGGGCAAAGCGAACGGAGTTCACTTTGTATTCCTCGCTGTACACGTCCGGAAAATCACGGAAGAGGGCGGTCTTGGTGCCAGGGAATCCATTCAGCGGCAGAACGTAAGGGATCTGCTGACCGCGCATGGAGTTGAGATCGGACCAGTTGCCGATGGTATTGAAGCCCCAGTCGCGCAGACGATGCAGGGTGATCGTGCGCCAGTGGTACTTCCAGTCCTGTGTGCCGAAAGCGCGTATCAGGTTGGCAATGGGGAAGTTCACGGACGGATTGGACTTCCAGTTGCGGCTGTTGCATGGAGCGAATTCAGGTGTGTCGGGCAG
>DBVN01000061.1:39778-42246 GCA_002308515.1 Verrucomicrobia bacterium UBA1263
CAGTCCCATGCTGAAGAAGCCGCATCCATCCGGATCGACCATCCACCAGCGGGTGCCGTCATGCTCCACCCGGAAGAACCCGGAAGCGTCAAAGCGTTTTTTGAATGTTCCGCCGTAGGGACTTAATGTTGTGGAAGGCCGGGAGATCCGGGCTTCATGGAGGGCGGTTTGGAGCTGTTCTTTCAGCGCCTGGATGTTCGGTGTTTTGCCGGGCCAGTCTCTGAGAGTGCTTTGTCCCATTTCGTCCACCAGTTTGACATCGGGGACTTCAAATTCGGGATCACCGTTGAGCAGGGCGATGTTGCTGATGTAGAAGACTTCCTGCGGTTCGCGTTCCGTCAGTTTGGCAGCGATGGCAAAGTGATCCAGCTCTTCGATGGGCAGCCGTTTGCCGAAGATGACGCCTTTCAGACGAGCCGGATCACGGCGCATAAAGACGGATTGGGCGTTCAAGTAGCTCAGCGGGAAGGTGACACGGGTCTTGATACGGGGCAATAAGCCGATATTGGCGTGGAGTGATTCTCCTTTTTGGCCTTTAGCGAAGGCGCGCAGGTAGAAAGAGCCGGAGTGTTCCGCGTCATAGTAGATATCAAAAGCGAGGCATTTGGCCTGATTCCATTTTTCGGAGCGTAACTCGATGAAATCGTTTTCGTTATCGGTGGAGACTTTCAAGGCCGGACCCGTAAATTGAGGGGCTTTATCCACAAGGATGGTATTTTTCTGCTGTGCCGCCAGAGGATCCAGGTCGAACAGGTGGACGGTCTTATCGCCATAGACGGAATCAGACTGGGCGGCGTAAGACGCTGAAGTCAGCAGCGCACCTGAGCACAGTATGAATGCCATTGTTTTGAATATCTTACACATACGTTCCAATGCTAGCAGGTCGGAGGAAAAACGTCAACAGGGAAAAACAGAGCAAAATTTTATAAAAATGAGAGTTTTGATTTGCTTTTAGGCGGCAAAGGTTGTTAGATATCTCCAACAAATTCGGCTTTAAGTCGGCGGCTTCGGAAGATGCCTTTTTCGAGACCGTAAGAGGCTGGAGCGTTGTTTTAATAAAAAATTAAAAAGAGTTATATTATGGGTAAGTCTATTTTTCACTCAAGTATTGAAGGTGGTCAACACGGTCCCAAGGGACTGGAAGGTTTCTTAGCGTTCGCCAAACAGGCAGGTGCAGCCGGTGCTCAGCCGACATGCTATATGCTGGAAAACGGCAAGGGCGGTTTCAAAACAGCCGCTGAGATCAAAGACACTTTTGCCAAGTACGGTCTGAAGTTTGACGGCATCAGCTGTCACTGTGTGACCTGGGTATTGAACGCCGCCTGGACGGGTTCCAAGACCATCCTGCCTTTCCTCTCCAGTGAAGTGGGTAAGAAATCCGCTCCGGAGATCGAGAAGTGGACCGAAGATTATCTGAAGAAACTGATGGATCTGGCCGCTGAATTGAAGGTCTATATCCTGCCGATGTTCTGGGGCCCCGCTTTTGGCTGGGAACTGGCCACGGGTTATCCCTGGGGCTTCTTCAAGGCCGGTTATGACCTGATCAAAGAAGGTCAGGAACGCTTTGTCAAACAGACTGCCGCCATCCGCAAATACGCCAATGAACGCGGTATCTATCTGGCTCACGAGATCCATCCGGGCACGGCTGCCTGCTGCGCCGATGATTTCAATATGCTGGTGGACATCTGCGACGGTGACAAATGTATGACCGTTAACGCCGATCCTTCTCACTGCTGGGAAGGTGAGGATTGGGAGACCCGTTTCACCAAGGTGGGTGACCGCGTGATCGGCTGCCATGTCAAGAACCATGTCGTCCATAAGGGAATGCCTCTGCGCAGTATGGAAGCGGACTGGAAGAAACGCGCAATGCAGTTCACCGACCTTCCGAGCGGCGATCTGAACCTGATCCGCTATGCCGAGCTGATGGAGAAGATCGGCTATGCCAAGCGCTACTGCCAGGTGATGGGTACTGCCACCGCTCCGCTGGTCGTGGAAGCCGAAAGCGCTTTCCGCGATGGCGACGCCACCAGTGCCAACGGCATCAAGTACGTCACTGAAGAGCTGTGCTTCCCGATGGCGGAAGGCTGCTTCGAGGACGGTCTGGGCGCTCAGGATTAATCGCGCCTGAAGGTCAAATAAGACTTTAACGAAAGGGACGCCGGGGAATATACCCCGGCGTCTCTTTTTTGGTATTGAAGAACCAAGGATGGACACAGATACACACATATAAACCCAAAATCATCATTAGAATTTTAATTTCTATCAAAACACATTCAAAATCAATATATTCCGTAGAGACGCCCGATTCGGGCGTCTCCGAGACGAGCGGGTCGCTCATCTTTACAATAAGCCATTATTGTTAAGGATATTATTTGTTGTTTTAAATGACTTTTGGATTTCTAATGATGATTTTGGGATAAAATCCCCGGCGGAATGAACCGTCGGGGATCTTTGTTTTCAGCTCAAAA
>DBVN01000009.1:0-236 GCA_002308515.1 Verrucomicrobia bacterium UBA1263
TTCTTTATATTGGTCCTGTCAAAGATATAGAGAGCCTCTCCTTCTTTGAATATATCGTCTTCCGTAATAACGATCGTATAGCTGTCCCTGAGCTCGGAGTAATCTTCCCCCTTACCCAGCATCTCTACATCCATCATCGCGTTGTAGAAACGAAAACGCCGGGGATCAGCCCCTTTGATGTCACGCTGGACTTCTATGTTATATTGCTTACCGTCCTTATCCTCCGCGAGGACATC
>DBVN01000009.1:411-5911 GCA_002308515.1 Verrucomicrobia bacterium UBA1263
TCCGGTGAGATCTTAGCCATCCTAATCTCTTTTGAGAAAGCTCTTTCTCCATCCGGCAACAGCACCGGATGAACGTAAAAGTAATGTAACAGATATTTTATCAAAGTACAAGGCTGAACACGCAAAAGAGACATACAAAATGTCTATTTTATACAATTTATTCTAAATCAAAGAAATACAATACTCAGAAGTTAGTCTCGACTTTGGGATGGATGTTCTTTTATAATACCGGGCTGTTTATGAGAACACGATCTGATAAGAGCGTTTTTTCCAAAGGGTTGGCCCTGGCGGCAGCCGGTCTTCTGTGTGTTTCCTCGGCGCTGGCTGTGGAAATGAAAGGCGAGCTGAAGACACAGGATGAATTGTTCCCCCTGGAAGCGGGCATGGTACAGCTTTCCGGTTTTCTGGAAAAGGATATCCAAAACTCGATCGAACACTGGAACAAAGGCGTGGTGCCTTATCCGAAGCTGGTGGAATTCTTCAGGACAGGCCGTCCGCAGTTCGCCCTGGGCGAGATGTGGGGCAAGGCGGTACGTTCCGGCTGTATGTTCTACCGCTATACGCAGGACCCTGAGCTGAAAAAGCTGATGACCGAAACGGTGAAAGATATGCTCTCAACGGAACGCTCTAACGGCAGTATCAGCTGTGTACCCGTGGAACAGCAGCCCGACAGCGGCGGCGGTGATCTGTGGGAACGGAAGTATGTGCTGCTGGCACTGGATGAGTATTATGAACAGGTGGAGGCGGATCCCGAAGTGCTGGCCAGCATGATCCGTCAGGCGGATTGTCTGATCGAACAGATCGGCGACGCTCCCAAAACGCCGATCACGGAGCTGGGCTGGAGCCCGAACCATATCGAGTCCTCTACCCTGCTGGAGCCGTTCATGCGGCTGTATAAGCTGACGGGGTATCAGCGCTATCTGGATTTCGCGCAGTATATCGTGAGATCCGGCGGCAGCAAGGGATATAACCTGTTCGATCAGGCGTTCAAGAATGTACCGCCATATCAGATGGGCGGTCCTTATCCCAAAGCCTACGAAATGACCTCACTCTTTGAAGGACTGGTGGAATACTATCGCGCAACGGGAGATCTGCGCTGGAAACAGACGGCGATGAATCTTTACAATAATGTCCGCCGCCAGGAGATCACCATCATCGGCAACGGCGGCGGCGATCAGCCTTATCATCCGAGTGTTTACGGCGAAGCCTGGGACAATACCGCCGTGGAACAGACCAACCCGGATATCACCCGTATGATGGAGACCTGCGTGGGAATCACCTGGATGAAATTTTGCAGTCAGCTTTTGCGGCTGGAGGGAGATTCCACACCCGTGGATGACATCGAGAAATACATCTACAACGGTTTGCTGGGAGCCATGAAACCAAGCGGCGACGGCTTCAGCTATGTGAATCTGCTCAACGGACAGAAGGTGACCAACCAGGGATGGGGCTGGAATTTTGACGATCTGCCCGTGACTTGCTGTAATCTGAATGGTCCTATGGGACTGGCCTATATCCCCTATATCGCCGTGATGCGATCCGCGAAGGGTGCCGCCGTGAACCTTTACAACGCGGGCAAATTCGAGACACAAACACCCTGCGGACGCAAGCTGCAATTAGAGATCACAGGTGACTATCCGCTTTCGGACAAAGTCATCCTCAAGGTACAGCCGCAGGAAATCGAAAAATTCGAGCTGGCCCTGCGTATTCCCAGATGGAGCGGTTATACTGTGGTCACCGCCGGAGGACGCAAACACATCGCGGCACCCGGAAATTATTTCCGCGTCAACCGCAAATGGAAACCCGGCGAACAGGTGGAGATCCAATTCCAAATGAAATGCTGTCTGCTGGACGCTCCCATGGGTAGCCACCCGGCATCGGAAAACTTTCAGGCTGTCGTCTGGGGACCGATCGTTCTGGCCCGCGACGAGAACACAGACGCGAATTATGACCAGCCGGTCACAGTTCTGGCAGATAAATACGGTTATGTGAAAGCCGTCCGCGAAACTCCTACTCTGCCCGACACACGGTTTGAATTTACCATCCCTACCGCGCAGGGAAATATCCGCATGATAGACTATGCCTCCGTGAACGGATGGGAAGGCAAGAAAGTCTGCACCTGGCTGCCCAAGGCGAAATAATGTCCATCACAAGAGTGAGAACACAGCACAACAAGAGAAAGAGATCCACACAATGATACAGGATGTCACATTTTCTTGTCCGGTCTGTGATTCACCCTCGACAGAAGGAGTCAAATACGCGGGATCCAAACTCAAGCTGCTGCCGCATATTCTCCGGCTGGCACGGAAAGTCAGCGCGCGGACTGTGTGGGATGCCTTTTCCGGAACGACACGGGTCTCCCAGGCATTCGCTCAGGAAGGTTATCAGGTCATATCCAGTGACATTTCAATCTGGTCTGAAGTCTTCGGCCAATGCTATCTGCTGAACACAAAGAAAGCATCCTCGTATCAGAAACTCATTGACCACCTGAATGCCGTTCCCGGTGTGGACGGTTGGTTCACGCAAAACTATGGAGGAACAGCAAATGAAGGAAGTTCCATTCAGGGAGATGGGTTGAAAAAGCCCTGGCAGATCCACAACACACGCAAACTGGATGGCATCCGAGAGGAAATAGACCGACTGTCGCTTTCCCCGGTGGAACGAGCGGTCGCGCTGACCAGTCTGATCCTGGCATTGGATGAAGTAGATAATACACTGGGACATTTCGTTTCCTATCTTCAGCAATGGTCCGCGAGGTCCTTCAGAGAAATCCATTTGAAAGTTCCACGGCTGTTCCCCAATACTCAGCAGAACCAAGTCCGGCGAGAGAATGTCTTTGATCTGACAAATTCCATCAGCGCGGACCTGGCTTACTTTGATCCGCCTTATGGTTCAAACAATGAGAAAATGCCGGCTTCCCGTGTGCGCTACGCTTCCTACTATCATTTGTGGACAACGATCTGCCTGAATGATAAACCCAAACTTTTCGGCAAAGCAAAACGCAGAGCGGATACTTCCGATATTGTGGCCGGATCACTGTTTGAAGAATACCGAAAAGATGAGAACTCAGGCCGTTTCATCGCCGTGGAAGCGATAGAACGTCTTATCCGCGAAACTCAAGCCAAGTGGATTCTGCTCTCCTACAGCTCCGGGGGAAGAGCGACCGCGGAGGAACTGCGGGATGTGCTTTCCAGAAACGGGAAAATACTGGAGACCCTTTCAATCAATTATAAGAAAAACGTAATGGCCGAGATGAAATGGACTCACGAATGGATCCGTGAAACAGACGATCCCAATCAGGAGTTCCTGTTTCTGATCGAGAAAACATGATCAATCCTATTATGAAAAAAAATCTGATATCAATCCTTTTAGGAATCGGAACGACATTTTTATTCAGTGCGCAGCAGTCAGATGCCTGCTCTTCCCTGCTGGTGACCAAAGGCGCTTCCGCTGACGGTTCCTGCATGATCACATACGCCGCGGACTCCGCCGGGTTCTTTGCCTGGCTGGATGTACTGCCGGCTTCGGACGGTTCCATCTATCAGGACGGGCGCAGCGCTTGTCTGCCGGCCTCACTGCCCACATACAAAGTGCTGGGCTTTTACGCACTCAGCCGGGTAAAAGGATTCCAGGGCATTATGAATGAACATCAGCTGGCCATTACCGAAACCACTTTTGAAGGCCCGGAGGAATTGCAGAACACGGTCGGTTCACTGGAATACACGGAGCTGATTACCATTACCCTGCAGCAGGCCAAGACCGCCCGCGAAGCCGTACAGGTCATGGCACGCGAGATCGAGGAACACGGCTATATCGACCTGGGCGAGTCCTTTTCCATCTGCGACCCGAACGAAGTCTGGGTCATGGAAGTGATCGGGACCGGATCCAGAGATCCGGAAAATAATAAAGGCGCGGTCTGGGTCGCCGTTCGTGTCCCAGATGGACAGATCACAGCGCACGCAAACCAGGCTCGCATCCGTGAGTTTCCAAAAAACGATCCGGAAAATTGTCTCTACTCTTCCAATATCGAATCCTTTGCCATTGAGACCGGCCGCTATGATCCCAAGAGCGGAAATCCATTTTCCTTTACGGACGTTTATTCCCCCGCCGATATCGAAGCCAAAAAATTCTGTGAAAAACGCGTCTGGAGTTTCTTCCGCCGCATCGCGCCTTCTCTGAATCTTTCCGAGGATTACGCCCAGGGTGTGGAAGGCACTGAGCCTTACCCCTGGTCCATCAAACCGGATAAAAAACTCACCGTGCAGGATGTGATGGCACTCACACGCGACCGCTATGACGGCACCCCTTACGATATGCGCAAAGGGATCGATGCCGGTCCTTACGGCAACCCGGTGAGGAATCGTCCGCTGACCTGGGATCTGGACGGCGAAAAGTACGGCTGGGAACGCCCCATCGCCACACAACAGACCTGCTGCACGATGGTCACACAATCCCGCGCCGGAATGCCTGATCCCGTCGGAGGACTGGTCTGGTTCGGCTGGGATGACGCGGGCACCAGCTGCTATTTTCCGCTATACACAGCCATCAGCGAAGTTCCTGAATGCGCTCACACCGGCGGTCCGGCATACTTTGACCGCAACTCCAGCTGGTGGATCTTCAACTTTGTGGCCAACTATACCTACGGCCGCTACAATGAAGTTTTCCCCGATGTGCAGAAACTGCAGCAGAAACTGGAAAATCAATTCATCCAATTGCAGCCAGTTGTCGAAAAGGCTGCCCTCGATCTCCATCAAACCGATCCGGAACTGATGCTGACTTATCTGAATGATTACAGCAATACCGCGATCAACAAAGTCCACATTCAATGGTCCAAGCTGGCCACGGATATCATCACCAAATTCAATGACGCTTATGTTCGCTCGCCTTACGGTAAATTTCCCAAGACAGGCTACCCGGAAGACTGGCTGCGCAGCGTAGTTAAAGAAAAAGGTGATCAGCTCCGTCTGCCCAAAGAAGAGAAAAAAGAAAATTAGATTCACGAAAAAACAGAAATCGAAAAACACCGCATTTTATGAAACTTTTGAAAAACAAATATACAAAACGGGTTTCAAATCACGTCCTGTTTCTCCTTTTGTTTATATGCGTGATTTGTTCAGCAGTGAATATCCGCGCCTCCTGGATGGGGCCGGAATACATGGTCAAGCTGGATGATAAAGGTGATCAGGCACGGCTCGCCATCACCTTTCGGAACAGCCGGGAAGTAGGATTCTACGATACAGATGGATTCCGGCTTCTGGGCAAGATCCAGCTGGACGGCACACCGACCGGGATCACCCCCTCCACGGACGGAAAATTTGTCATCGTCACTCAGAACACACCGGAAAAGATCCTCATCATCGATCCAAAACAATTCAAGATCATCCGCCAGACTGAAGCACAGTCCGGTGTGTGCGCTCCGGTATTTGACGCGGAACGGAACAGGATCTATGTCTGCAACCGCTGGCCGCACAGTGTCAGCGCTTACAATGCCGACACACTG
>DBVN01000009.1:5921-10802 GCA_002308515.1 Verrucomicrobia bacterium UBA1263
TCCGGGAACCGGCTTCCGCCGCTCTGGATGCCAAACGCGGTATTCTGTATGTTCCCAACCGTCTGACGGTCGAACCCGCGAATCAGGATCAGGTGCATACCCGAATCAGTCTGCTGGATGTTTCCAAAAATGGCAAAAAGGTCAAAGATATCCGTATGGAAAGCGGCATCAATGATTATCACGGCATGGCCGTAAGTCCCGATGGGAACACGATCGCCGTTCTGCATAATTACTCCAAATTTTTCCAGACGACTTTTCAAATCGAATGGGCCTGGATGAATTCATCCTACGTCACTTTCATTGACACCGAAAAACAAGCCGTCCAATATATCATCCCTCTGGATGATGTTATCCGCGGCGCGGCCAGTCCCTGGGCTGTGGAATGGACACCTGACGGCAAGACTCTGCTGGTCTGCCATGCCGGAGTTCACGAACTGAGTGTGATCAATCTGGAGGAGGTCATCAGCCACATGCAATTCCAGGGCAACCGTGTCAGCTATATCGATCAGCATGAAGTGATGGGTATCTACCGGCATCGTGTCCCTACCGGCGGCAACGGTCCGCGCAGCTTTGCGCAGCTGGGCAGCAAGGTCGTCGTGGCCAATTTCTTCACGGACAACCTGGGCGTGATAGACCGTACCGCTTTGCCAGCACAGTCCGATCCGCCGAATCCCACGAAAACCGATGTCAAGACTTACACGCTCAATCCGGACTATTCTCTCACTATTGAAAATCGCGGCGAGATGTATTTCAACGATGCCATGCTCAGCAAACAAAACTGGCAAAGCTGCATCGGCTGTCATCCGGATGGCCGCGCAGACGGCATCAACTGGGATTTGGTCAATGACGGCCTGGGCAATCTGAAAAACACCAAGAGTCTGCTCTATTCCCATAAGACTCCGCCGGCCATGGTCACCGGTATCCGTCCCGACGCTGAATACGCCGTGCGCTCCGGCATTCGCGCCATTCTGTTCACTCCGGTGGATGAAGAACAAGCTCTGGCGATGGACGCATATCTGAAAGCGATGCGCCCTGTTCTCAGTCCTTATCTGGTCAAAGGCGAGCTATCAGAAAAGGCTCTGGAAGGAAAAGATATTTTTGAAGACTCCGAAGTGGGCTGCGTTCAATGCCACTTTGGAACGTACTTCACCGATCAGTCTCTCCATGATGTCGGCACCGCGGTCGCGGACGATGCTCCGCATACGGATTGGGATACTCCAACCCTGATCGAATGCTGGCGGACCGCGCCTTACCTGCATGACGGCTCAGCGGTCACCATCATGGATGTACTCACAACGCGCAACAAAGACCAAAAACACGGCCATACCGAGCAGCTGACTTCCGAGCAGCTGGAAGCTCTGGCGGAATATGTTCTTTCTCTTTAACGAAACCTGTATCTGTTGAATAAAGCTTACTAAAAATCTATTTGCTTATGCGGATGCCTTTTGAACTGCTGCTTAGTCTGCGGTATTTGAAGCCGAAACGTACTTTCGTTTCGGTCATCAGCATTATTTCCACCATCGGTGTGACCCTGGGCGTGGCAGTCCTCATCATCGTGATGAGTGTCATGAGCGGTTTCGACCGGGATCTCCACGAGAAGATTCTCGGTTTCAATCCGCATATCAAAATCTATTCGCACACAGGTGAAGTTTACCGCTACGAACAACTCTGCGACCAGATCACCCACATGGAACACGTGAAGGCAGTCGCTCCTTTCTCGATCGGTCAGGTCTGGATGGAGACTCAGCCTGATGATGACTCTCCCAAAGGGATGGCACCCTACCTGCGCGGCATCGATCCTTCCATGGAGGATCAGATCAGCGTGCTGCCCAAGAGCATCGTTGATGGCGAATTCGATCTGTCCGGACGCGGACTGGTCATCGGTTCGGTGATGGCCCGAAACCTGCATCTGGATGTCGGCGACGTGGTCGCGCTCTACAGCCCCTCACAGCTGCAAAAGATGCGTCTGTCTCAGGAAGCCGGCGAGCCCGAAGCGATCCTGGCCGACAACTATGAGGTCAAAGGCATTTACGATGTCGGCTTCTTTGAATACAATGCCTCATTCCTCATCACTTCCATGATGAACTTTCAGGAGCTGTTCAACACCGGCGATACGGTCCAGGGTTTGATGGTCATGCTGGATGATCCGCGCAACTGCGACGCGATCGCCAAAAAACTGGATGATGCCCTGGGGTTCTCCTATTACGTCAGCACCTGGAAAGAGGAAAATGCGCAGCTTGTCAACGCTCTGGCAGTAGAAAAGAACGTCATGTTCTACATTCTGTTCCTGATCATGATCGTGGCCGGTTTCGGCATCGCCAACGCGCTGATCACTTTCGTTTTCCAGAAAACACGCGAGATCGGCATTCTGAAAGCGATCGGAGCCACACGGATGCAGATCCTTTTCATCTTTCTCAATCAAAGCCTGATGGTAGGCATCATCGGAGTGCTGTGCGGTTTCGGTCTGGGAATGACCGCCATCGCTTTCCGCAATGAATTCCTGCAATTCATGAACCGCATGACCGGTTTTGAACTCTTCCCGGCGGAACTTTATTTCTTCTCGGAACTGCCGGCCATGATCATCCCCTCCGATGTCATCATGATCTGCTGCGGCTCGCTGCTTATCTGTCTGCTTTCCGGTATTCTTCCGGCGGCTCATGCCAGTCGTCAGCATCCGGTCACCTCTTTGCGCCATGAATAACGAAGAACTTTCCAATCCGACACCCCGCACGGAGGAATTCATCCTCCAGGCTCACGGTCTCCACAAATCCTTTTATGTCGGCAAACGAAAACTGGAGATCCTGCGAGGCATCTCCATGAATGTGCGGCCGGGCGAATTCATTGCCCTGTGCGGCGCGTCCGGTGCCGGTAAATCCACCCTGCTGAATCTGCTGGCCGGGCTGGATACACCCGATGAAGGCTATGTCATCCTCAGCGGCAAACGTACAGATCAGCTTTCCGACCGCGAACTGACACAGATCCGCAATCGTCAGATTGGTTTCATTTTCCAGTCCTATCACCTCCTGCCCGAATTTGACGCTTTGGAAAACGTCTCCATGCCGGCCAGGATCGCGCGCCGTTCTTATCGTGAAACCATTGAAGAGGCCGAACAACTGCTCTGCCGGGTCGGTCTGGAAGAACGAATAGAACACCGTCCTTCGGAACTCTCCGGCGGGGAACAGCAGCGNNCTGCTGATCGCCGATGAACCCACCGGCAACCTCGATTCAAAAACCGGACGGGAGATTTTAGACCTCCTCCTTCAGCTGCGATCCGAGCGCCGCTGTGCCCTGGTCATGGCCACTCACGACACCGGCATCGCCGACCAGGCCGACCACACCTTCCACATCGTGGACGGTCGTCTGCTGAGCTGATTTGGAACCACAGTTGTACACGTTCAAATAACACAAAAAACCCCAATAAAAACATACATTGGGGATTTTGCTATGAACAACATGAACCTTATTGATTCATCATATTTTTCGGAGGTTTCATCATAAACTCCAAGAGTTGGACCTCCGGATTTTTTCTGTGTTTTTTAGCGTGAGTGTTTTCAATCTGAGCGCAAATCAAAAGACGGTCAACAGTCCCAGACAAAAAACTCCAAAAGTCAAAAACTGTTTTTCTTCATATTCTATATTTAGCCCTTTTTACCCAGCTTTCTCGCAATCAGAAGACAACCGCCAACCAGTGCAACGACCAACAGTATGATATAAATCCCACGGTATTTGGGTTGTTTCTGACGAATCATCTTATCCAATTCGACCACTTCCTGGTGACTGAGAATTCGATCTTTTACCCCGTCTTCTACAAAAACAATGTTTGTTCCTTCCACCCAGAAGCGTTTGACACTTTCGTTAACAGGTTGTAATTCAAAGTCAGATCTTTGAAATTCAGGATTCAGGTTTAAGTGTACATATTGATAAGTAGAAATCTCTTTTTGTGTAATTTCTTTTGAACCTTTTGTATTTTGATAAATGAAATAATGACAAACTTCTGATGGAAAGAATGGAACACTCAATTTATTTTGATAGGAAAATTCAAATTTTTGTCCTACTAATATTTGTTCAGCCCCTTCAGAAGGAGAATTAAGCTTGATAGCCATAAGTTCAAATCCTGTAATGAACCCTTTTTCATTTCTCTGTATTGTACATTTTAGAACTGGTTTTCCTTCATTGTTTAAAATATCAAACGTGTCCGCATCTATACGAACATAATTCTGAGGAAAAAACAAGCAGATGAAATTTTTTGCCTTTGTTTTAAATGAGTTAACTTGATTTAACAAATCATTATTACTTTCTGAAGCAATGCCCCTATTGGTCCAAGTTGTTAACTGATTTCCACCATAAAGCCAATAGCTATCTCCGCATTGACCGGCAATGCTGTCATAATCGGATAGATCTCCCGTTTTTTCTCGCTCGATAATATCTCTATTTCGGCTAAAACCACTGGATATACGTTCTTCCGTATCCAGTTTGCTCCTAAAATAATTAGTTTTGTCATATTCGATTCCAGGAGAAAGCCCAGGAGCATGAATCATAATCCCACCAATATCAAACTTTTCCGGAGGATTCATCATAAACTCTAAGAGTTGATCCCCCGGAGTTTTTTCCGTGTTTTCAGACTGAGCGCAGACCCAGAGGCTGGTCAACAGTCCCAGACNNNGACAAAAAACTCCAAAAGCCAAAATCTGTTTTTTCATATTCATTTTATTTCTCTGATCTTCCATGAGTTTTTCTCATGTATAACTTACACAGCGAAAGAAAAACATATTTTTCATTATACGTCAACATTTTTATTTAAAAATCAAAAAGTAGACAGGAATATTCTAAAAATAAGATACTTACAAAGAATAAACCCAAAATCGCCATTAGGGTTGGAAT
>DBVN01000009.1:10865-11342 GCA_002308515.1 Verrucomicrobia bacterium UBA1263
AGAAATTGTAAAAAACAGGTGTTTTTCAATGTAATAATTTCTTACATTTCATTTTCTCTCTAACTCCTTCTCTTGCTCTCTATTTCTTGCTTTTCCTTGTTTTCTAATGGCGATTTTGGGATAAAATAAAGTTTTATCATTCCTTCATGGTAGCAAACTTGGGAGTATCCATTACCGAAGGAGATCGAAGCATACCCCCTTGTAAGTCAAAAATTCACATACTCACCCTGAAGAGGTGACAAAGCATATCAACAAAAAAAGAGAGACCTTTTAGCCTCTCCCTCAAAATCTATTCAATAAAATCGGATCCTACTCCGCGTAAACGTACTTCGCCGCCTCACTCTGAGGTATCTCATACTCAACAGATATCTGCCTGATGATTTCCTCTTGGGTCATGCCAAATTTACGGTAAGCTGCTATTAGGAATTTTATCCCTTCCAAGCGTCCTTTTTGGATTCCTTTTTGAAATCCTTTTTC
>DBVN01000009.1:11373-11552 GCA_002308515.1 Verrucomicrobia bacterium UBA1263
TCAGAAAAAGATAGACATAAATAATAGAATATCAAATTGTTATTCTGAATAAACGTACTGCGCTGCTTCTTTCTTGGAAAGGTGATACTCTGTAGCGATTTGTTCTACAATTTGTTCATCTGATAAACCAAACTGACGACAAAGCCTTACAGATATTTGAATCCCTTCCAGGCGTCCTT
>DBVN01000033.1:0-15838 GCA_002308515.1 Verrucomicrobia bacterium UBA1263
AGCAAGCTGACAGTGACCAAGAAAACACTGACAGTGACCTTAGCAGACGCAACAGTGGAGTATGGTAAGGATGCGACACTGCCTGAAGCGAAGATCAGTGGACTGTATGGCACGGATAAAGTGAATTATACCGTAAGCACAGACTACAAGGCTGGAGACAAGGTAGGTGAATATACCATCACAGCCACAGCCAGTGGTTCTGATTTAGGGAACTACACCGCACAGGCGACAGTGACCAGCAAGCTGACGGTGACCAAGAAGGCATTGACCATCACAGCACCGAGCCAGAGTGTGACTTATGGGGCAGATGTACCAACAATGGAACCGATTATTGGAGAACTTGTTGGGAAGGATAAAGTAACAGCTACAGTGACAACGACCTATACCAAGGGATCCAAGGTTGGAACCTACACAACCAGCATAGGAGAAGTGACTGGAGCAGAAAACTATGAAGTAACCAAAGTTGATGGTACGTTGACAGTGACGAAGGCTGCATTGACGGTGAAAGCTGAAGATAAGAGTGTGACTTATGGAGATAAGGCACCGACTTATACAGCGACCTATAGTGGATTCATAGCCGGTGATGATGCCAGCAAACTGAGTGGGACATTGGCGTTTGATTGCACTTATAAAGCTGGTTCTGCGGTGAATACATATACGATCACACCAAAAGGACAGACCTCAGAGAACTATGCGATCACATATCAAGCTGGTACACTGACAGTAACAGCCAAGGCATTGACGGTGAGCTTAGCTGATGCAGCAGTGGAGTATGGCAAAGATGCTACACTGCCGAAAGCACAGATCACAGGACTGTATGGCACAGATGATGTGACCTATGCAGTAACTACAGACTACAAAGCTGGAAGCAAGGTGGGTGAATATACCATTACTGCGACAGCGGGTGGAACTGCACTGAGCAATTACAATGCACCTGCAACAGTGACTAGCAAGCTGACAGTGACCAAGAAAGCACTGACAGTGACATTAGCAGACGCAACAGTGGAGTATGGTAAGGATGCGACACTGCCTGAAGCGAAGATCAGTGGACTGTATGGCACGGATAAAGTGAATTATACAGTAAGCACGGATTACAAGGCTGGAGACAAAGTGGGAGAATATACCATCACAGCCACAGCCAGTGGTTCTGATTTAGGGAACTACACCGCACAGGCAACAGTGACCAGCAAGCTGACAGTGACCAAGAAAGCACTGACCATCACTGCACCTTCACAGAGTGTGACTTATGGAGCAGATGTGCCGACAATGGAACCGATTATTGGAGAAGTTGTTGGGAAGGATAAAGTAACAGCTACAGTCACAACGACCTATACAAAAGGAGCCAAAGTAGGAACCTACACAACCAGCATTGGAGAGGTGACTGGAGCAGAAAACTATGAAGTGACTAAGGTAGATGGCACGTTGACAGTGACCAAGGCCAATCAGACCATCACATTGACAATGAATCCAGTGGCATTGAAAGTGGGAGAAAGCACACAGCTCAGTGCAGTATCCACCAGTGGATTGGATGTGACTATAACAATCAGCGATGAAAGCATCCTGAGCAAGAGTGGAGAAGCACTCAGTGAAGGTACAGTGACCATTACAGCTACACAAGCAGGTGATGAGAACTACAACGCTGCGGAATCTGTTACAAAGACAGTTACTGTCGCTGCCAAGGATGTGTTGACAGTTAGGGTTGATAACAAGACTGTTATTTACGGTGAAGATGTACCTGAGTACACCTATACGATGGAACCGAAGGTTGAAGAAGTGAAAGTTGACTTGAACTGCACCTATCAGGTTGACACAGATGCTGGTAGTTATCCGATTACAGCAACTGTGACAGGGGCTGAGAAGTACAATGTTGTGGTTGAGAACGGGACCTTGACAGTAGAGAAGGCTGATCCTGAAGTCTCTATAGGTACAGGAGAGCCGGAAGAAGCAATCCAGATTACTTATGGAGAGCTTATTACGGATGAAATCACTAATGTTCAAGCGAATGTAGAGGGTGCCTTTACATACGAAGTCTATGAAATAGAGGAAGATAACAATCTTGTTTTACAGAGCATTGATCCTACAGGGACAGCATTGGATGCCGGAACATATATCTTGAAGGCTGTTTTCATGCCGGAAGACGCAATCAACTACAATGAAGTTACAGTGGAAGCATGGTTAATAGTGAATCAGGCTGAGTCTGAGATTAGTTGGGCAACACCTGCGACGATTACAGAAGGAATAGCCTTAAGCAGTATACAGTTGAACGCAATAGCCAATGTGGAAGGAACGTTTGAGTATGATCCTGCTGAGGGAACGATTCTGGAAGCTGGAACTCATATACTTACAGTGATGTTTACTCCAGATAGTGCAAACTATACACAGGCCACAGCCAGTGTGGAATTGGTAGTTGAACCTTCAATTGTTGTGGAACTGACTTGGAGAACGCCGGAACCGATAGATTATGGCACTCCGCTAAGTGAGGCCCAGCTGAATGCTACGGCTAATGTTGAAGGTCAATTTATCTATAATCCTACATTAGGGGCGATACTGAATGCGGGAACACAGAAATTGACAGTTATCTTCAGACCAGCGAATGCCAATCTCAAGAATGGTCATGCGGAAGTAGTGCTGTTTGTCAACAAAGCAGGGCAAATACTTACCTTTGAGACGATTGGTGAAGTGAAGCAGGGAGATGTGTTCACCCTGAGCGCTAGCACCGATAAACAGCTGCCGGTGAGATTCGTCAGCAGTGACGAAGAGATTGTGAAGATCGAAGACAACATCGCGACAGTGGTTGGAAGCGGCACCGTAACGATTACAGCCATCCAGGATGGCAATGAGAACTACGAAGCTGTTTCAGAGGAACAGACTTTAACAATATCTGGCGAAGAAGAAATACCAGAGATCAGTTATAAGATTGATTTGAAAGCAGGTACATTGACTGTGAGATTCACGTGCAATCTTTACGAAAGTGAAGACGGTATTACTTGGACTTTGGTAGAAGGAGCCAAAGATACTTACACCGTGAGTATCAAGTATGGCAAGATGAAACTCTACCGTGCCGCGAAGTAACTGATATAAAGCTAGATTAAAACGAAGACACCCTATCTTGAGCAATCAGGACAGGGTGTTTTTATGACATGAAACAGAAATTCCTATTAGAACGGGAGATATAGGAGTTAAAATATCGCTTGAACCAACACAAAACGCACAAAAGAAATCCATGCTAGTTGAAATAAGCTATTTTATTAGAACCTTGACTCTTGCAATGAGATATATTTTATGAGGCTGATTGTTATGAATTTCAAGTGAGAATCTCTTGCCCCGCTATTTGCCCCAATTCTTGCCCCAAAAAACAAACAAAAACATACTTGCACAAGCTTGCACACAAGGGGTGTTGATTTTTGAGAGAATATGGATTTTCTTTGTAAATATTTGATTTTCAGTGGAGAAATGGGGGTAAAAAAGTGCAAAAAAATGGAGCCAGTGACCGGGCTTGAACCGGTGACCTGCGGTTTACGAAACNNGATAGGAGTCGAACCTACAACCTGCGGTTTACAAAACCGCTGCTCTACCGCTGAGCTACACTGGCACTGCTTTTGCAAACAAAAGCGGATGCAGTCTTACATGAAGATCCGGACGGGTCAAGAGATTTTGAACGGTTTGGCGAAATTTTCTGCTATTCTTCATTTTCTCATTCATAATTGGGATGGTTTCTTGCATAATGAGGAGGTCTTACGCTCAGTTGTGTGGGCGTTTGTATGGTTTTGAACAGCATCAGGTATGGTTCAAAAGTCAGTCATTTATCGTGCGCTGCCGTTTGCGGTATTCGTTCTTCTAACTGCTCTGCAAGGGGAGTTTGGAGAAAGTTCCCGCTATTGGGTTTACGCGCTGAAAACGGGTGTTGTCGCCGGTCTGGTGGTGTGGTTATGGCGCTCGATACCGGAAATGCGTCCGGCCTTCAGCTGGGAGGCTGTGGCGGCGGGGATCGGTGTCTTTGTTCTATGGGTGGGACTGGATCCGTTTTATCCCAAGATGAATGAGTTATGGGCTCGTGTTTCGGGGCATCCTCAGGAGGCGGCCGCGGTTTGGAATCCGTTTGTCTGTTTTGGCAAGGACTCGGTCTTGGCCTGGGGGAGCGTCGCGGTTCGCGTCATAGGGGCCGCGTGTCTGGTTCCTTTTGTGGAAGAAGTGTTTTACCGCAGTCTTTTATATCGCTTTATCATTCGGGAGAAGTTTGAGGAGGTCCCCTTCAAACAGGTGAGCTGGATGCCGTTTGTGGTGGTCAGTATTATTTTTGGTCTGGTGCATCAGGAGTGGCTGGCAGGGATTTTATGCGGGCTTGTTTATCAGGGGCTAGTGTGTTATAAAGGGCGTCTGGGAGATGCTGTCACGGCTCACGGGATCACGAATCTTCTGCTGGGGATATGGGTCGTTTGGCGTGGAGCGTGGAATTTTTGGTAATTGATTCATGTTACTGGGTTTAAAACAAGTGTGGGGATTGCTGCTGGAGGTTGTCTATGCGGTATTGCATGGCAGCTGGAAGGTGAGCGATATCGTAGCGCAGATCTACCAGATCGGTGTGCGTTCGCAGTCTGTGGTCATGGTGACAGGCGCTTTTACCGGTTTGGTTTTGACGGCTCAGACTTATTTCCAGTTCCATAAATTCGGCATGGATACTCTGACGCTGGCGGTCAACAGTGTGGCGATGTGCAGTGAGCTGGGACCGGTGCTGGCGGCTTTGATGGTTGCCGGACGGGTTGGAGCGGCAATGGCGGCGGAATTGGGGACCATGCGGGTCTCTGAGCAGATAGATGCTTTGCGCACGTTGAATACGCATCCTGTGGATTATCTGGTTTTGCCTCGTGTGGCGGCGACCACGATCGCGATGCCTGTTTTGGTCTGCGAGGCGGTGGCTGTTGGTATTTTTGGCGGTTATACGCTGGGCGTGTATGGGTTAGGGATCGATCCCATTTATTCCTGGGCCAATATGGTCAATATGACCCATGTAAAGGATCTGATGACAGGCATCATCAAAGGTTTTTTCTTTGGCGGATTGATTTCGTTCACCGGATGTTATAAGGGGCTTTTTTGTAAGAACGGGGCTCAGGGCGTTGGCGAGGCGACAACCGATACTGTGGTGATCTCCTCGATCGGCATCCTGATGCTGAACTTCTGTCTGACTCTGATTTTGTCTAAGATTTTGTAATGCTGTGGGTTGTATGATTAAAGTAAGTGGATTGCATAAGAGTTTCGGCACACAGCATGTGCTTCAGGGCGTGGACATGGAGATCCAGACCGGCGAGGCCGCGATCATCGTCGGTCGGAGCGGCGGCGGCAAAAGCGTTCTCCTCAAGCATATAACCGGATTGATCCAGCCGGATCAGGGACAGGTTTTTATCAATGGTGTGGATATTTCTCATCTGGAAGAGCGTGAGCTTTTGAAGATCCGCCGTGATATGGCGGTGATGTTTCAGGGGGCGGCCTTGTTTGATTCCATGAGTGTGGGGGAGAATGTGGGGTTTTACCTTCAGCGCGAGGGGAAAATGACAACCGGCGAGATCGAGAAGAAAGTGGCTGAAACCTTGGAGCTGGTGGATCTGAACGGAATGCAGCATAAATGGCCTTCCGATCTATCCGGCGGTATGAAAAAGCGTGTGGGCTTGGCCCGCGCGATCATCCACAATCCTTCGATCGTGTTTTATGATGAACCGACAGCCGGCTTGGATCCGGTCGTTTCGGACAGTATCGATCATCTGATCCGCAGGATCTGTGATATCCGCCAGGTGACAACGGTCGTGATCACACATGATATGCGGACTGTGCGCACAGTGGGCGAAAAAGTTTATATGCTGGTGAACGGAAAGATTTATTTAACAGCGACACCGGATGAGTTGTTTGCTTCGCAGGATCCTGTGGTTTATAAGTTTGTGAATGGAATTTCGGATAGTGAGGATGTTCTCAGCTAGAATTGATTTAAATTAGGTAAAGATAAGATAATGCAAAAGAGAAAAGGTATAAAAGTATTTCTGTTTTTGACAGTTGGGGTTTTGTTGCTTCTGGCTTTATGCTTTCAGTTCGCGAAGACGGGCAGCTGGTTCAAGCCGTCTTACGCTTTGGAATTGCAGTCGGAAAACATCGGCGGCATTCGTCCCGGCGCGGATGTGCTTATGGCTGGTATCCGCATAGGCGAGGTGAAGGATATCGCTTTGGGTGATGAAGGGTTGAGGGCGATCATCAGGGTCAGCATCCTGGATAAGTATAAGATACGCAAGGACGCGATTTTTTCTCTTCAGCAGGCCGGTTTTTTGGGTGAACAGCATATCGCGGTGAAAGCTGTTGGGACTGAAGCGGATTACCTGAAAAACGGGGACGTGGTGGAGTGTAAAGCCCCGTTCAGCATCAGTGAGGTAGCCAATTCCGCGACAAAATTGATGGGGACTTTGGAAAGTGCTTCTGTGCAGTTGGTGGATATTATGACCCGGATCAACACGAATTTCCTGACAGATAATACTCTTAAAGATCTATCTGGTATCATTGACAGCACCAAGGACACGATGGAGCAGGTGAATCATATTGTGAATGATTTTTCCAAGACAGCTTTGGGTGAAAACGGTGTGTCAAAACTTATAAAAGATATGGATGATACCGTGGTTGATTTGGGGCAGGCTGTACAGGAGATCAAGGAAGTTATCCTGTCTAACCGTGGTAATTTAGATCAGGTTCTGGTGAATCTGACTCAGGCATCGGAAAAACTGAATACGACTATAGAGAGTCTGAACAAGACAGAAGGTTTAGTAGGGGCTCTTTTGAATGATCCGGAAATCAAACAGCAATTCCAGTCGACTGTCAGCAATTTGAATATCCTGGTTGATGGACTGAAGAAATACGGTGTGCTGAGTTATTATCGCAAAACGAAGGACTTGCGCGCCGAAGACGACAAAAAATAGGACAGGGGCGCGACCACTTTTGGGTTAGATGAAATTTTTTACGGAAAACAGTCCCGCGTATCTGCATCTGAAAGGGCTTTGCGAGGCACTGTCCGCGGACGATGAGTTTCAGGAAATGCGCCGCAATCTGGGCGAGTTCAAGAAAGACACCGTTGCCGTCGAACAGTTGAAGACGCTGACCGAAATGGGGAATGTGATCCGGGCCAAGCAAGCGAAAAAGGAGGAGCTTCTGCCCAAAGAGGTCGAGGACTTTGAAGCTCTGCGTGTGGAGTTTTTAAGCAATCCGGTGGCCGCGGCTTATGTGGATTCTCAGGAGCAGCTTTTGAATACCCGTAAATTCATCGGTCATTTCATCAGCAAAACGATCGAGCGCGGTGTGCCTCCGTCTCTCAAGGAAATAACCGATATCTTTGAGAATAATCAGCACTGCGGCACCTGTTAGCGGATCTCACCCGCGAATCCCGTTTTCCGAAGCGCTTCATATAAAACCAGCGCGGCGCAGTTGGAAAGATTCAGAGACCGGGAAGTGGGATTGAACATCGGGATCCGAATCCAGAAATCTTTGTACCGTTCCAGCAGAGCTTGGGGGATCCCTTTGGTTTCTCTGCCCAGAACGATGTAATCGTTTGATTCCCAGTGAACTTCATCATACCGTTTTTCTCCTTTGCACTCGACCATCCAGAAACGGGGTCCCGATGGGGAAGATGAACGCTGTTTCGCGTATTCCTCGAAGTGTATCCAATCGGGCCAGCGATGCCATTCCAGATGCTGCCAGTAATCCATCCCGGCGCGTTTTAAATCCTTGTCGTTCAATTCAAAGCCAAAAGGTTCTATCAGGTGCAGGGTGCTTTGGGTCACCGCGCACAGACGGGCGATGTTTCCCGTGTTGGGAGGGATTTCCGGATTGATCAGTACAATGTTCATCCGCCGTTGATAATAAGGGAGTTGATAGCGATAAGCAATAACCGAGCTTGCAAGCCCTTGTTTTTTATTCGAGAATAGCCCCGGTATGAGGCTGAGTTTTATCAGTTTGTTAGTGGTAGTTTCCTTTGTTTGTTTGGGTGTCAGTTGTCATCGCAGTTCGGAGACAACTTCTTCACCGGCAAATACATCTTCATCTTTAAAACAGGAACAGACAGCTTCCGTGGTCAAAACCAATACAGTCAAAACAGAAGCGCGGGAAGTTCAGTATTATCAGGATCAGCCTTTGACAAATCTTTATGTGCTGAAACTTTATCTGGGAGCGGAAACACTGGACGCGGAGCTGGCTCTCAGCATCAAAGAGATTTCGACGGGGCTCATGTACCGCAAGGAAATGGACGAAAACAGAGGGATGCTTTTTGTTTATCCTTATGTGTCGGATGTGGCTTTCTACATGAAGAATACATACATCCCGCTGTCTGTGGCGTATATCGACCCGGAGGGCGTGATCCAGGAGATATATGACATGGAACCGCTTAATGAAGAATCGGTTCCATCAAAATCAGACAATATCCGCTATATTTTGGAAGTCAATCAGGGATGGTTTGCCAGACACGGGATCGAGCCGGGGACTCTGATCAGCAGCGAAAAGGGTGATCTTCCGGACCTGTTTCCTTTAAATCGTTAATGAACAGAACGAAATGAAAAAGATTTATGATGCTTTGGTGACGGGTATTCGTGAACATTTTCACGGATGCGGTTTTCAGAAAGCTTTATTAGGACTGAGCGGCGGCATAGATTCCGCGCTGGTCGCGACATTGGCCGCGGAGGCTTTGGGCAGGGAGAACGTGCGGGGCATCTCTATGCCGAGCCAGTATTCCTCCCAGCACAGCAAAGATGACGCGAGGGATCTGGCGGCGAATTTAGGGATCCGTTATGATGTCGTGCCCATTGGCAGATGTTTTGAGACGTTAAAGGCCGAACTGGCTCCGATTTTTGAGGGACTGCCGGAAGGTCTGGCCGAGGAAAATATGCAGGCGCGTCTGCGCGGGATCATCCTGATGTCTGTTTCCAATAAGCTGGGCGGAATGGTACTGGCGACAGGAAACAAGTCCGAGGTCAGTGTGGGCTATTGCACGCTGTACGGGGACACCTGCGGCGGACTGGCTCCCATCAGCGATCTCTATAAGACAGAGGTCTATCAGCTTTCTTACTGGATCAATGAGCGTTTCGGCCGCGCTGTGATCCCGGTCAGCACACTGACCAAAGCGCCTTCCGCGGAGCTGCGGCCGGGGCAGAAAGATCAGGATTCTCTGCCGCCGTATGATGTGCTGGACGCTGTTCTGAAGCTTTACAACGAGGAGCGTAAAACGGAATCTGAGATCGTGGGCAGGGGATATGAACCCGCCACGGTCAAACGGGTGCTGGAGCTGGTGTGTAAGAGCGCGTACAAGCGGAAACAGCTGCCGCCGGGACTGCCGTTGAGACATCTTTTTGAGAAATAATTTGAATCAGTACGATCATGGATCATCAATTATCTGAGGAACTTTTCAGGAAAGCCCTTCAATATCTTCCGGGCGGTGTCAATTCGCCGGTGCGCGCGTTTCGCGCCGTGGGCGGAAATCCTTTTTTTGTCAACAAGGCCAGGGGCTGCCGCATCTGGGATGTGGACGGCAATGAATATGTGGACTATGTCGGGACCTGGGGCCCGGCCATCCATGGCCACGCTCATCCTCGGATCGTCCAGGCGGTACAGGAAACGGCGGTCTATGGAACCAGTTTCGGGATACCGAATCCCTTGGAGGTCAAAATGGCGGAGATGATCCGCCGGCTGGTGCCGAGTGTGGAAAAGGTGCGCATGTGCAATTCCGGCACAGAGGCCACGATGTCCGCCATCCGTCTGGCCAGAGGCTTTACCGGCAGGGAAAAGATCATCAAATTTGAGGGATGCTATCACGGTCACGCGGATTCGCTTCTGGTGAAAGCCGGGAGCGGGGCATTGACTTTTGGATACCCCGACAGCGCCGGAGTGCCTGCCGCGTTTACCCAGCATACCTTGCTGGCTCCTTATAATGATCTGGACGCGGTCAAGGCGCTTTTTGCCGCGAACCCCGGCGCGATCGCCGGTATCATCGTGGAACCTGTTCCGGGCAACAGCGGTGTGTTCGCTCCGCTGCCGGGATTTTTAGAGGGACTGCGTGAAGTGACGGAAAAGAATGGAGCGCTGCTGATTTTTGATGAAGTCATGACTGGTTTCCGGGTCGCCAAAGGCGGCGCGCAGGAGCGTTTTGGCATCAAGCCGGATCTGTCCTGTTTCGGGAAGATCATCGGCGGCGGGCTTCCTGTGGGGGCTTTTGGAGGACGGGCGGAGATCATGGACTATCTGGCACCGCTGGGGCCGGTTTATCAGGCCGGGACGCTGAGCGGCAATCCGCTGGCAATGGCTGCCGGCATCGCGTCATTAGAACTGCTGCTGGAAAATGACTGCTACACCCGGCTGGAACAGCTGGGACAGCAGTTAGAATCCGGGATGCGGGATGCCGCGAAATCGGCGGGGATCCCGGTCCGTTTCAATCGGGTGGGCGCGATGTTCTGCGCTTACTTTACGGATCAGCCGGTATGCAATCTGGCGGATGCCATGAAGAGCGACCGGGAGCGTTTTGCCAGATACTTCCGGGGAATGCTGGAGCAAGGTGTATTCCTGGCTCCCTCGCAGTTTGAGGCCGGGTTCCTTTCCACAGCGCACACGGAAGCCGATATCGAAGCGACCATTCAGGCCGCGCGGACGGTCTTGAAGAAGATTTGACTTATTTTCGGTCCACAGATGGGGTTAAAAGAACCATAGATGAACGCAGATAACTTATTATTGAACAATAACTTATTTGTGTGTATCTGTGTCCATCCGTGGTNNTGCCAAACCGCAAGGCCGAACGTCGGTCTCCCAATAATAAACGATTCCATAACAAATATCTGTGTGTATCTGTGTCCATCCGTGGTTCTTTCAATACTTCTCCGCGGTTTCAAAGGAGAGCTTCAGCAGTCCAAAGAAGGTATAAGGATCCACGACGATCACAGGCGCGTCGGGATATTCGTTTTTCAGGATCTCGGATAATTGCAGATACCAGCCCGGATTTTTCAAAATGGAACGACACCAGGAAAACCCCGGAGTGTCTTTATATTTCTGACTGACCCAGGCGATGTCACGCGCCGCCAGTTTGGGATTGGGGTCAATATCCCATTCGTTGCCAGCCGGTATCCCTCCGGCCCGGATACCGCTTTCCCGTTCGTAGTGGGTGCCGCATCCATCCGGACTGAACCGGCTGTAGGCCGCGAACTCTTCCGGGCCGGACGCGTAACCGGAGCCGTCAATAATAAAGCCGACAATGCTCATATCCCAGCGTTCCATGTACCGGGCGCAATGTTCTGCCCAGGCTGTCAATCCGCTGGGAAAGGGGACACTGTCACGCTGGGTCAGAGAACGGGGATTCAGGTATCCCGCGCCGCTGTCGCCTGTGATGAAAAAGTCATTAGGCGCGGCTTTCCGATACGCGTAAACAAGGGCCATAGGGGCGCGGTCGGCCAGGTTCGGATCGAATGCCCATCCCAGTGGGACTGTGCCGTGGTCCTTGTCATTGAAGAAATTGGGAACGGCTTTATAGAGCCATGCCGGGGAGTCATAATCACCCACATAGTGACCCAGGTAAAGACCCGGTCTCACTTTGCCGTCTTCTGTGATAAATCCTTTCTCTTTCCAGACTTGTAAATTGGGTTTGGCGTTCGGCTGAGCATAGCGTTTCCGGAGCGGATAATGGGTATGGAAAGAGGCGTTGGCCATCGCGGAAAGCCCGGCCGCGTCCGCTTCCATATAGCCGTTGTACTGGGAAATGATTTTTCCAAACTGCCATTCTGTTTCCACACCGCCATGCTTGCATTTGACGGCTCCATGATCCGTGTATTTGAAGGGCCAGGGAGTGAATCCGCCCACTTTCAGGATCCGTCCGCCGTTTTGCAGGTAAAGAGCGCTCATAACAGCCCGGAAAGCCGCGAGATCCGCTCCTAACGGCTGCTGAAGATCGTCATTAGGGGCTTCATCGGCCCAGGGCGAGAGATCGAAAAAGAAGGCGCGGTGACTGATAAAATAGTCATGATTAGAAAGCGTGTGCATATCCGGGCCGGATGTGTTGGGCAGCTGGATCCAGAACGCGTCAATATAGTAAGCCGCGAAAAGGGGATCACACAGCCCTGTTTTGATATATTTCTCTATGGCCCAGAGATACGCGTCGCACTTGGCGCTTCCCGTGCTGGGGATATCTGTATCAGGAATAGTTCCTTTGCCTGTAAATTTGCTTGAGCCGTCGCTGTTTATGAATGTCTCCCTGATGGGATAGTGATACCGGCTCAGAAGCTTTTGGCAGATGGAGTTAGTCTGTTCGCTCCAGCGCACGGGGATCAGATCGTATATCCCTGCGGCTGTGGAGGCTAGATTGGATGTGGAGTTGACACGGGGATCATAGACGACAAGACCCCGCGGAACATTTTTGAAAGTATCGAAAGCTTCTTCAACACTTTTCAGTTGAATAACTTCTGTGTCTTTCAGCCAGCCGTCTTCCGTTCGGTACCAGTTCAGCCAGAATTCGTCGGTTTCCACGCCGAACCCGGAGCAGTAGTTGAAGTACAGCTGGGGCTTTTCCCGGTTGACGATCCCCTGTAAAGCGGCCAGAGCGTGCAGGGTATCCCAGATCTCCTGAGTTCTTTCGGGTTTGGTCCAGTCCGCCTTCAGTGGTCGTATATCTAAAACATAAATCTTTTGTGGAGAAGTTGTTTTCGCGAAGAGTGGAGAGATTCCGCAAAGGGTGAAAGCAAGAAATAAAATCAAATATTTTTTCATAAACAAGATGACCGCCGCTTACAGGGTCTTTCAGACACCATACCAAAAGACCCTGTTATGATGCCAGCTAATTTCCATAGATTTATAATTCCATAGAGTTATTGCTTTATGAGATGTTTTGATTTACGATGACGGTGAGAGGGGGATCCCTCTTAAGACTGTGGCAATTATGAATAATACTCTGGATTTTGAAGCCCCCGCGTTGGAGTTGGAACAAAAGCTGAAAGAGCTGCGAAATCGACAGATCGCGGAAGGGAAAAAGGTCGTCTCGGATGTGGAGATCCGCAAATTGGAAAGGAATCTGCAGAAGACCCGTGACTCGATCTATTCCAACCTGAGCGCGTGGCAGAAAGTTCAGATCGCCCGGCATCCTCAGCGTCCTTATTGTCTGGATTATATCAAGCGGATCTTTACTGAGTTTGTGGAACTGCACGGAGACAGACGCTTTTCCGATGATCACGCCATGATTGGCGGTTTTGCCCGATTGGAGGAACAGCCGGTGATGGTCATTGGCACTCAAAAAGGAAGAGACACACGGGAGAATATTTACCGCAACTTCGGCTGCGCGCATCCGGAGGGATACCGCAAGGCTTTACGGCTGATGCGNNAGCCGATAAATTCTCTGTGCCGGTCATCAGCTTGATAGATACAGCGGGAGCCTTTCCCGGAGTGGGAGCCGAAGAACGCCATATCGCGGAATCTATCGCGGTGAACTTGCGCGAGATGTTTTGTTTACGGGTGCCTGTTATTGCCGCGGTGATCGGTGAAGGCGGCAGCGGCGGAGCGCTGGGGATCGGTGTGGCCAACCGTGTGATGATCATGGAGAACGCTTACTATTCCGTGATCAGCCCGGAAGGATGCGCCGCCATCCTTTGGAAAGACCGCACAGCCTCTCCCAAGGCAGCGGAGGCTCTTCGGATAACGGCGAAAGATCTGCTGGATTTTGGACTGGTGGATGAGATCGTGCCGGAGCCTTTATGCGGAGCGCACCATGATCCTGTGGAGGCCGCGCAACTCTTAAAGAAAGCGCTGCTGGCAGCATGGGGATCGCTCAAGGATAAATCCGAAGACGAATTGATCGCGGAGCGCTACCAGAAGTTCAGAGCCTATGGACGTTTCTTTGAGACACCAGATTCCGATCTAAGTTCCATGCGCGGTGGTGAATAGCTAAATAATTATGTCTGAGATGTATCCACTGATTTTTCGTCCCTTCTTTGTCGAGAAGGTATGGGGCGGTCGTCGGCTGGAGACCATTTACGGAAAAGCTTTGCCTCCCCAGGTGCCGATAGGGGAATCCTGGGAGATCGCTGACAGGCCGGAGAGGGAAAGCGTTGTGGCGAACGGAGCTTTTGCCGGGAAAACACTTCATTGGCTGATGGAGCGTCATCATGATGAAGTGATGGGAAAAGCCCGTGATATCAATGGAAGATTCCCGCTTTTAGTGAAAATTTTGGATGTCCACTCGGATATCTCCGTGCAAGTCCATCCTGATAAAAAGGAAATGTGGCTCGTTACCTGCTCGGAGGAGGGCGGACAGATATACACCGGATTGAAAAAAGGGGTCACTCCTCAGATGTTTAAAACCGCGGTCGGGCAGGGGAATGTCGGATCTTTGCTGCATTCTAACCCGGTAAAAGCGGAGGATGCCATCTCGATCCCGCCGGGCGGTATCCATTCGATAGGCGCCGGAGTGATGCTGTTTGAGATCCAGCAGAATTCAGACACCACCTATCGGATCTATGACTGGGACCGCGAGGAGACAGACGGATCCCGTCAGCTGCGTATAGAAGAAGCGCTTCAGTGCCTGGATCACGGCTATCAGGAACCTCAGCTGATCCAGTCAAAATTTTCACGGAACAAGATACTGAGTTCCCGCTTTCTGTTTAATGATCCCGCTTTCGTGTGTGATGAATATCAGCTGAAGCGCGATCAGCATTTTTATATCAACAATATCGTTCCGATCATTTTTGGGGTGGTATCGGGTGGATTGACGGTGTCCGCCGGAGGGGAGACGGTATGTTTGAAAAATGGCGAATTTTGTTTATTACCCGCGGGCGCGGGTCGTACAACAATAAAAGCAGGCACAACCACCTGCTATCTAATGGTTCAACCTCAAGCAGAGGAAAATTGAAATGAAATTGATTAGTTCTGGATATATCGTAACGTGGATCGTGAATACATTGGCCGTCATGGCCGCGGCTCATTTCGTGCCGGGTATTTCTTACGGAAAGAGTTATGTGACTCTGATATTAGCGGCGCTGGTGCTGGGTATATTGAATACCCTGCTCAAGCCTATCCTTGTCAAATTATCTTTCCCGTTCCTGCTGGTGACAGCGGGATTGTTTTATTTCATCATCAACGCCGGTTTGCTGTTTTTGGTAAGCTATCTCGTGAAAGATTTTGTGGTAGATGGTTTTGTCGCGGCGCTGCTGGGCGCGCTGGTCATCACCGCGGTTTCTATCGTTTGCGGCTTTTTCATTGGCGAAAAAAAAGCTAAATGAGGTTGTTCACCTTAGAACATTTTATCACATGGACTGTTAATACATTGGCTGTATTAGTGGCGGCCTGGATCGTGCCGGGCATCACTTATGGAAACAGCTATGTGACTTTAGTCTTGGCGGCATTGGCGCTGGGCATCCTGAATACATTGCTCAAGCCGGTGCTGCTTTTGCTAGCTTTTCCGCTGCTGGTGGTGACAGCGGGACTGTTTTACTTTTTCATCAACGCGTTTTTGCTCTTGATCGTCGGCACCTTTATTCCCAATTTCCATGTGGCGGATTTTGGTTCGGCGCTTCTGGGTGCGCTGGTGATCAGTTTTGTCACGACTGTCGTGAACTTCATCATTGGAAGAAAACGCGTCGTGATGAAAATCCCGGATGATCCCGATGAGGATGATACGGAAGAAAGACAGCAGCGCCGCCGCATAGAAGACAGTGACGATGATGACGGCCCCGTTATAGACGTATAAAAGCATGTATTTGGACTATATACTGGGCGGGATCTGTCTGGTGAGCTTTGGAGTCTTATTGTGGCAATGGTGGGAGGCCGCGCGCCTGCCGCTTCATCAGCGGCTGGGAGG
>DBVN01000033.1:15866-19892 GCA_002308515.1 Verrucomicrobia bacterium UBA1263
CAAGCCGTTGAAAGGCTGTGAGCCCCGCACGATGGAATGCGTTGCCTCCTGGCTGGAGCAGGATTATCCGGGGAATGTCCAGATATTGTTCGGTGTAGCGGATCCCAGGGATCCTGTTTTGCCGGAATTGGAGCGTCTGCTCAAACGCTATCCGGCAGTCCATACAGATATAATGATTTGCTCAGAGGAATTGGGCGCGAATCGCAAAGTTTCCAGCCTGATACAGATGAGCCGCAATGCTAAAGGGGAAGTTTGGATCGTCAGTGACGCGGATATCCTCGCGCCCAGGGATCTGGTCCGAAATATCGTGCAGCCCCTGAGTGATCCCCGGAACGGAGCGGTGAATTGTCTCTACCAATTAGTGGCTCCTCCGGGATTTGCCATGTCACTGGAAAAGATCGGTGTCAACGCGGATTTCTGGAGTCAGGTCGCGCAGAGCTTGCGGCTGTCGGAACAAAACTTCTGTCTGGGTGCGGTGATGTGTGTGAATGCCAAAGTGTTTCGGGAAACGGGCGGTTTTGAGCCTCTGGCCAATATGCTGGCGGATGACTATCACATCGGGAACCGTATCTATCGCGGCGGAAAGAAAATCGTCCTGTCGCCTCTGGTGGTTGATTCTATTGCTCATCAGGCAAATATAAAATCTGTCTGGTCGCATCAGCTCCGGTGGGCCCGGACGATTTGTTTTGAGCGTCCTGTTTCCTACGGTCTGAGCGTTATTTCCAATACGACTTTCTGGGCTGTTCTGTGGCTGTTATGCGGCAGCGGTTCCAGCCGGTATATCATCACGGGATGTGTGCTGCTGGCACGGGTTCTTGCTGTGGCGGATCTGCAGCGCCGTCTGGCCTCAAATTGGAGAGCGTGCCGTTCCTCGGTGCTGGTATGGCTGAAAGATCTGTTCCAGTTTATGATTTGGCTGTGCGCCTTTTGCGGCAATCAGGTGGAGTGGCGAGGACAGCGTTTCAGGGTTCGTAAAGGCGGCGTTTTGGAGTTAAAAAAGTGAGCGAAAGTTTAGAACAAGGTTCAAAAGACGATATCTGGAAATCATTTGTTTTCGCGGTTTCAATCGAATGGGGAATGGGATTGGCCGCGTTTTTCGTTGGCTGGCTGGCCGGGATTGCTCCGGTGAAACATTTTTCCTGGACGTGGATCGCCGCCAGAGGGGGATTGCTGACACCTTGGATCCCGCTGGTGATCTTTTCCATTTTATTTTGTTTGAAGATACCGGCCGTCAGACAACATCTCTCCCAGATGCGCGAGGTAGAGCTGGAGATGTCTCCGGGATGGAGCTGGTATCATTATTTCTTATCTTCGATCTGTGTTGGGATCGGGGAGTGTCTCTTTTTTCAAGGATTGATCCAGGAAGGGTTGATGCGTCTCTGGGGACCCTGGCCGGCCATGATCATTACCGGGTTAGCGTTCGGGATGCTGCATTGGCTGAATAACTTCTATTTTTTGTGGGGAACATTTATCGGTATGTTTTTATGCGCCCTTTATTGGTTATCTGGAAATTTGCTGGGACCGGTCATTTTTCACATCATATATGATTTTGGTCTGACAGTGCTGCAAAGATATTGGTTTTACAGATTTTTACCGGAAAATGGATTTCAAAAAGATGGTCAATAAGAATTGATTATGCTGTCGGTGGAGTTGGAAAAAAATTTCAAAAAAATAGGTTGAGATTGAGAAAAATAAATGTATTCTAGTGGCTGCGATGAGTGTAGGAAAACGCATTGAATCCTTCCGAAAAACGAAGGAGATAACTATCGAAGATTTAGCTAAGAGATCCGGAGTCAAGCTCCAGATCATCCAGGCTATAGAGAATGAAGAAGTTGTGCCGTCTATCGGTACAATGATCAAGCTGGCGCGAGCCCTGGGTCTGCGACTGGGATCCTTTATGGATGATCAGTTCAAAGAAGATCCTCTGGTCGTGAGAAAAGCCGATCGTGCCGAACGACTGCAAAAATCAGCTTCCAGTTCAGATGGTTATGAGTACTATTCTCTGGGTGAGGGCAAGCCGGATCGTCATACGGAGCCTTTCTATGTGGTGATCGATTCCAAAGAGAATCACACCTCCTCACACGAAGGAGAAGAATTCATCTATGTGGTTTCCGGACAACTGGAATTGACCTGCGGTAAGACCGTGGAGATTTTGAATCCGGGCGATACAGCCTACTACGATTCACTGGTACCTCATAGCTTGAGAGCGGCTGGAACAGCTCCGGCGGAGATCGTGGCTGTTGTGATGACCCCATTTTAAGAAAGCGTTTCAAGCGGAGTGTAACACGTGATAAAAGAAGATTACGGAATGTATGACGGGGTGCCGGTAACGCGCCCCTGGACGTTAGGCCGTCTCCTGGATAACAATCTGGAGCGCTGTCCTGATAATCCCGCGGTGATGTACCCTGACCGCCAGATGAGCTGGACGTGGAGGGAGTTTACCGACCGGGTCGATCGCATGGCCAAAGGTCTGATGGCTTTAGGGGTCAAGCATGGCGAGAAGCTGGCTGTTTGGGCAACGAATGTGCCCGACTGGGTCACTCTCATGTTCGCCACAGCCAAGATCGGCGCTATTCTGCTGACGATCAATACCAATTACCGCAGCAGTGAACTGGACTATGTCCTGAAACAGTCGGATTGCGAAAATCTGTTCCTGATCAACGGCGTGCGTGACGCGGATTATGTGCAGATCGTTTACGAGCTGGTCCCGGAATTGAGGGATTGTCCGCGAGGCGAGCTGAGATCCAAGAAGTATCCTTTCCTGAAACGGGTATTCTTCCTGGGACCGGAGAAGCACCGTGGAATGTATTCCATCAATGAACTGCAGTCCATCAGTGTCATGGTGTCCGATGAAGAGTACGCGAAGCGGAAGAGCGAGGTCTCCTGCCATGATGTGGTCAATATGCAGTACACATCTGGCACGACGGGATTCCCCAAAGGTGTCCAGCTGACCCATTTCAATATTGGCAATAACGGCTTTTGGATCGGACGCAACCAGAACTTCAGCCCGGTGGATCGGGTCTGTCTGCCGATACCGCTGTTCCATTGTTTCGGCTGCGTGCTGGGTGTCATGGCTTGTGTGAATCATGGCGCGACGATGGTCTTTGTCGAAAAATTCGACCCGGTGACCGTGATGATGTCCATTGAAACGGCCAAATGCACGGCTGTCTATGGTGTGCCGACCATGTTCATCGCCATCATGGAACATCCTTTGTTCAAGAAGTTTGATTTTTCGTCTCTGAGAACGGGCATCATGGCGGGGTCGCCTTGTCCCATCAAATCCATGCATGAAGTTGTGGACAAGATGAATATGCGTGAAGTGACGATATGCTACGGCCTGACCGAGGCTTCCCCGGTCACGACACAGACCCGTTATGATGAGCCGGATCTGGTCCGCAAATGCTCCACGGTCGGCAAAGCGATGCCGGGCATGGAAGTGGTAGTCATGGATCCGGATACGGGCGAGATCTGTCCCAACGGGACTCCGGGCGAGATTTGTTCCCGCGGGTATAATTCCATGAAGGGATATTACAAGATGCCGGAGGAAACGGCTCGTGTGATCGATTCCAGAGGCTGGCTCCACTCCGGGGATATCGGTGTCAAAGATGATGCCGGATATTTTTCCATCACCGGACGCTTGAAAGATATGATCATTCGCGGCGGTGAAAATATCTATCCCAAGGAATTGGAAGACTTCCTTTCCAATATCGAAGGAGTCTCGGATGTTCAGGTCGTGGGTGTTCCCAGCAAGAAATACGGTGAACAGCCGGGTGCCTTTATTATTTTGAAGAAAGATGCACAGCTTACCGAGCAGGATGTTTTGGATTACTGCCGCGGCAAGATCGCCTGGTACAAGATCCCCAAATACATTGCTTTTGTCAAAGAGTATCCTCTGACGGCAAGCGGAAAAATAATGAAGTACAAGCTGAGAGAAGAGTCTGCCAAACTGTGGCCGGACGCTTAGGGAACAGTAGATAAATCATTCAATAACAATTTGTTATGTAGCAACGGTGTTAAAAAACAACA
>DBVN01000096.1 GCA_002308515.1 Verrucomicrobia bacterium UBA1263
TGAAATAAAATATTTTGATGGATCATATGCGGCAGCCATCCCCCATATAAGACCAGTAAAGACTACATAAAGAATAAGGCCTCCATATAAAACCATCTCAAACAGCAAATATGACTTGGCACGTCTTACCTTGCAAAGCTGCACGACTATATCAACGATGAACAATAAAGATATGAAAATAAACCAACGTGAACATTCTCCGGGAACTATCAGCAGTGCAATTAAAAAAAGCAACATCACCCACTGAGCGGTTCGCACATTATTTTTTATGAAATTGATGATACAACACTTCATCGTTGTGTTCGTTCCTTGCGTTATATCAGTCGTGTTTTTCCTTTGCAACACATTTCTCTTTTTCTTGAAGAGAAAGCTTTTTCTTTACCCTGGTGATATCCTTTAATAAAAGGAGTTGCATGATAAATACTGTTATCAAAGCTCCCGAACTAAGAAAACTAATAAGAAAAATATCAGCAAGTGCATGACGACTGTGCTCTATTTCACCTAAATACCTTTTCACTAAGATATTAAAATATTCATCAAATTGATCTTGGAAATCTGAAAGAACATAGGATTTTATAATTTTTCCTGTATACATCATTGCATTCTCTTTAGCCCTCAGAACCGATGGGTGTGTGTACATTATAGTACCAAAAAAAATCATAATGTTACCTATTAGAACAAGCACCAAAATACAATTTATGATCCTGAGTTTAAAAATTATCTTTCTTATTTGTTCCATACAGCCAAATTATAACTCCATGTCGTTGTGTTCTTTCCTTGCATGATTCCGGTCAAAAGCCCCAGATTGTCTAAAAACTCAGAAAACCGGTGATGATGACTGCCAGCAGTCCCGTCACACAGAGAATAAAGGATATCTTCTTCATTCTTGGACTGTTCCAGATAAGGAGGATACCGCTCATGTACAGCAGCGCCAGACAGACTCCGGTCGCGACCCCGAAGATCTGGAACGCCAAACCGCATTTTGCCTTATGAAGGAGCACCATCTTATGATAAAGCCCCGGACGGTTGACCTGAAGCTCCGCGGAATTCTCCGCGCGATCAGGGATAAACACGAAATGATAACCGGCCTGATTGCCCAGCACGACTCCGGAACGTCCCTTTTGTGCCTTGCCTTCAGGAATTTCGATCCCGTTTTCCCTGGCGTAATCCACCATCACTTTTTCCTGTGCCTCGATATTCAGAGCCAACGGCCGCGGCAGAGACTGGCTCAGCTGGATCTGGTAGGACTGCGTATTCAAACTTCCTTTGACCCCGAAAATATAAAGCATCCCCGTCAGCGCGAACAAACAAACCGCCGGCAAAAAGAACATTGCTAAATACGCGTGGAAACTCCTCAAAAACTGCGGGTTGAAAATATTCTTATTCATTTTGATCACTTCTTTCTTTTTCCATCACATTCTTTCAGCAAGGAGAAAATTATTTCCCTTACCTATAAGAAAGAACACCGCTCAGGAAGATTTGTTTCTTTTTTGACTCAAAAGATACAGAAAAAGGATCTTCTAGTCCTGTTTGCGGAAGCCGCAGGCCGATATTGATGCCAGACTGCCCAGTACCAGCATCACACCCAGCGGGATCGCCGTCTGACTGCCGCACAGACCGACCAAAGGAGCAGCGATACCTCCGGCCATGAAAGAAAGAACTCCTATCAGACCGGCCGCGCTTCCGGCCATGTCCGACTGCTGACGGATAGCCAGCGAGAAACTCGTCGTGGTCACGATGCCCACACAGGAGACCGCGATGAAAAGCGGTATCAGCAGGATGACCGCCGAAGCCGGACGCCAGATCGTCAGTCCCAGCACGGTCAGCGATGCCAGCAGACAAACGACCAGTCCCGCGTTCAGCAGACGCTGCTCCCCGAATCTGCCGCTGAGGCGACCCGCGATCTGCGCCGATCCTGTGATGCCGATCGAAATACAGGCGAAACAATAACTGAACTGGGCCGGGGTAAAACCGTACATCTCCTGCAGTATGAACGGCGAGGAAGCGATATAGGAAAACAAGATTATGAAAATAAAAGAGTGCCCCAGCGTGTAGCGCATAAAGCCGCCGTTCCGCAGCAGTTTCCTGAAAATCAACACCGCTGAGCTCAAACCGGACGCGTGGCGTTTTTCACGAGGCAGTGTTTCCTCAATAAAGCGGAACGTGGCCAGCACTCCGATAAGACCTAATCCCCCCAGAACGACAAAAGTTCCGCGCCAGCTCATCACCTTCAGCAGCTGACCACCCACCACCGGACTCAATACCGGAGCCAGTCCATTGATCAGCATCAAAAGCGCGAAAAAGCGGGTCAGCTCCGGCCCGCTGTAGAGATCGCTGGCTATCGCTCTGGAAAGGACGACCGCACCCGCGCCGGATAAGCCTTGTATGAACCGGGTCGCGATCAGTATCTCCACCGTCGATGCCCAGGCACAACCCAAAGAAGAAATGACAAAAATCAGCAGAGAAATGAGCAGAACGCCGCGGCGGCCGTACATATCGCTGAGAGGCCCGATGAATGCCTGTCCCAGCGCGATCCCCGCCAGACATGTTGTCAGACTCAGCTGGATCTGCGCGGCATGAGTCATCAGGTTCTGCTGCATCTGCGGAAAAGCCGGCAGAAAAAGATCGGTGCAAAGAGGCGCGACCGCTGACAGGAAACCTAAAACAGAAGCCAGCAGAAATCGTTTTCGGGAACTGATCCCCGAAGACAAACAGGATATACTCATTTTTTACAAAAGAACCGTGGATCCGTCCGCGTTTACTGCGCTTCCAGAATGGAGGCCGGCACACGGCTCAGGTCCAGCCAGGTGAGGAAATCGATCGTTTTGAAGGTGCGGTCAATGGCCGGAGCGCCGCAGATCCGGGCCCCCATGGACATATACGCGCCCAGCAGCTTGGGGATCTTCACCGTTTTCTCCGGCAGTTTCTCCAGAGAACAGGCGCAATGAGGCAGCGGATCTACATGGAATTCAGGGGGAACCAGATGTTTTTGCAGGACATGATACGCGCCGGCGCCTTCGGCTTCATCCTGCGAGGTCAGCGAACTGCATCCCACCAGATAACGAGCATTATAACGGTCAGCGTATTTCTTGATTCCTCGCCACAAACAACCCAGAGCCAGCAGGTTGCGATGCTCCGCGTGGATGCAGGCGCGCCCCAGCTCCACGATCTCGGCACGGTACGGCTCCAGAGGCCGGAAGTCGAACTCCTGAGCGCTGTAGTATCCCAGATTCTTCTGCGCGTGAAGCCCGGTCTGCAGCCGGTACGTTCCCACGATCGTTCGGGACTCCTGATGGATCACCAGCAGATGTTCGCAGATGGGGTCGAACTCATCCACATCCAGTCCGGTCTTGAACGATTCGGGCAGACCTTCCTTCAGTTCGATATTGAATATCTGGAAACGCAGACGCTGCGCCTGGCGCACTTCCTCCTCATTCTCCGCCAGCCGGCAGGTGTAAACATTGCGGCCGCGGGATGTGGAAAAAATACGGTCTCCGATGCGGATATCGCCTAAATAGGCGTTTTTATGTTCGAGCTCTTCTGACACAAGTAAATAAGCTGGATCCCGGTCCGTGACCGGAACGGAAAAATCCTAGCACTTTTCCATCCGGATTCAAGCAAACACCGCTAATCCGTCTTTTTTGAGAAATTTTTCAGCAGATCTTTGATCTTGTCCAGACTCAGCGGCTTGACCAGAACATCATCCACCCCAGTCATATCTATCTCCTCTTTGGCGTAAGCGTCCGCGGTCAGCACATAGATCTTCGCTTTTTGGCCGTTAGGCAGCTTGCGCATCTCGCGGGCCAGCTGATCCCCGTTCATGTCCGGCATCCTCAAGTCGGTCAGGATGATATCCACCTCGTTTTCTTTCAGCAGCTGGAGGGATTTTTCCACGGTAGTCGCCATGAGAGGAACGACCCCGAATCTCTTCATCATCTTGCTGATCACCATCAGGTTCATCTGCATATCGTCCACCACCAGCATCCGGCAGCTGAAAGCCGATTTGTCCGCTGTGAACTCTTTAGAAGGTTCATTAGTCTGAGCCGCTTCGCTGTATTTCAGACCGGGGATCTCCAGCGTAAAGGTCGAGCCTTTGCCCAATTCGCTCTCAACGGTCAGATCGCCGCCCATAGCCTGAGCCAGCTGCCGTGATATGGTCAGTCCCAGACCGGTCCCGACCGCGTTAGAACGTCCCTCCTGTGTAAATGAATCAAAAAGATCCTTCAAAAATTCCGGGCTGATCCCAATGCCTGTATCCCTAACCTTTACGGTCAAAGTCCCTGTCTTCGCGTTCTCTTTGCGAAAAGCCGCGTTCAGCTCTACCTTGCCTTGCCGGGTGAACTTCATGGAATTGCCCACGAGGTTGACAATGATCTCCCGGATATGAAGCTCATCGAGCCAGATGACCGGAGGCAGATCCCGGCATTCGCAATAGAAGTTCAGTTTCTTTTCCGCCGCTTTGACCTGAAAGATCTTGTCTATCTCATTCAACACCTTGCGGATCGGAATTTCCGCCGTTCTTATTTTCATCTTGCCTTCCTCCAACTTGGAGAAATCCAGGATGTTGTTGATCAGTTTCAGCAGGGATTCACTGGCATAATGGATCGTGGTCAGATTCTCCTCTTTCTCTTGTTCGGAAGTATTCTTGAACTGAAGGAGATCTGACAAACTGATGATGACGCTCAGCGGAGTGCGGATCTCATGGCTCATGTTCGAGAGAAAACGGCCTTTGGCAGCCTCGGCCTGACGAGCCCTCTTCACAGTCACTTTGAGCATATCGTTTTTGAGGAGGATATGATGTCTGTTCTTATTGATGCGCCTCAGTGCCACAGCCAGCAGCAGGGACAACACGACAAAAAGCATACCCACGAGCATGATGATCCTGTTCTGGTTATGATCCCAAAAACTGTAAGGCTTTTCTGAAACAATGGTTCCGACCGGCACTCTGCTCTGTCTGACATTATACTTTTGCAGCAAGTTCCAGTCTAAGATCTTGTCATAATAAACCAAAGGCTGATAGTCGTTATTCTCTCCCTTTTTAAAGTATTCCATCAGCCAGTTGGCCGCGTCCTTGCCAACATCCCCCACATAAGTCACCATACCGCCTATGGCACCATCCACCATCAGGTAATCACGAAGTACAAAAACCGGGATTCCAAATTGATCCAGCTCTCTAATCACATCCACCATGCCCAGCATATATTCCTGTAAAGATTCATTCCGTCGAGGCCAGTCATAAACGATGGCAAATGTATCTTTTTTGTGCTCACTCAGTTTTGCCAACAGTTGTTTATCTGTCATAGCTGTGGGACTGTAGAAGTCAACCCTCACATTGGGAAGAGTTTCAATGGAATGAGTGAATTCCTTTCCCAATTCGCTTTTTTCCCATCCGTCATCGGCCAAAAAAGCAATGTTCCGCCTGTCCGGGAAAACGCTCAAAGCCAGTTTCACCGTCTCAAAAGGATAAAAAGTGTAGGTATTACGGTAGTGGGCGTGTGGTTTTGTCAGCTCATCGTAATCCACCACAATATAAAGGATGGGAACATCATCCGGGATATCATCAAAAAACTCCTTGTTATTGAGATTCCAGTAAGCCATGTTGCCGATACAGACGATCGCGTCATATTGCCTGTCTCTGATTTTCTGACGATAAGGCTCGAACCGTTCGGCAAACTGATCGTTCAGAGTACGGACTTTGATCTCAAAGTGATCGTATTCACAATCCAGCTCCGGAGAACACATCTGTTTCGTAAATGACTGGATGATATTTAAATAGGCTGAATAAGTCTGGTCTTGTGAATGAATAACGAGGATATTTTTGTGCGACGGTTCCTGTGCTTCTTTTCCCCAACAGGAGAAAAGACACAGGAAGATCATCAGACTGATGACGCGCAAAAATTTGACTTTCCATCCACTCATAACATGATTAGTATGATTCCCCCTATCGTGGGGAATCTAAAGATTTTGCATAAAAAACAGGTAATCGTCAAAATAAAAATCAAGATACCGGTTTTCTTATTGTAATCCGTTGTTTTTATCCATGATATGAAAGCATTTATCTCTCCTTTGTTTTTCTAAAATTGTTTGACTCAAACCGGCTGCCCTTCATTGACTTTGGCCGTCTCCTGTGTGACAATGGAGGGCGCATGGGTCGTTGGAGGACAAGATCCTCTCAGACTATATTTTTATTTTTATATGAAACGCACGCATCATTGCAATGAATTACGAGCTCAGCATATTGGCCAGCAGGTGACACTGATGGGCTGGGTTCATCTGCGTCGGGACCTGGGCGGTTTGATTTTTGTGGATATCCGTGACCGTGAAGGTATCACCCAGGCTGTTTTTGATCCCTCCGATTTGAGCAAAGAGACTTTTGACGCGGCCTCTTCCCTCCGCTCCGAAAGCGTCATCGCCGTCACCGGCAAAGTGCGCCGCCGTCCGGGCAACAATCCCACGGACCGCATCCCCACCGGTGAGATCGAAGTGGCTGTGGAGACGCTGGAAGTCCTGAACCTGGCCGAAGTCCTGCCGTTCCCCATCAACGATTCCGAAACGACCCTCAAGGTCAATGAAGAGCTTCGCTTCCAGTACCGTTATCTGGATCTGCGCCGTCCGGAAATGATCAACAACCTGCGTCTGCGCAGCAAGATCGCCATGGAACTGCGCAAATATCTGGATGACGAAGGTTTTCTGGAAGTGGAGACCCCGACTCTTTTCAAATCCACACCGGAAGGCGCGCGCGAATTCATCGTGCCTTTCCGCAATACGCCGGGTCTGTTCTACGCTCTGCCGCAGTCGCCTCAGCAGTTCAAACAGATCCTGATGGTCAGCGGTGTGGAAAAATACTTCCAGCTGGCCCGCTGCTACCGGGATGAAGACCTGCGCGCCGACCGCCAGCCCGAATTTACCCAGCTGGATATCGAAATGTCCTTCATCGAACGGGAAGATATTTACAACCTGATGGAAGGTCTGCTCAAGCGTGTCTGGAAACTGGCCCGCAACATTGACCTGCCAACACCTTTCCCGCGCATCCAATTTAAGGAAGTGATGAACCGCTGGGGCATCGACAAGCCCGATACCCGTTTCGGGATGGAGCTGACCGATCTGTCCGATGTGTTCAAATCCAGCGCGTTCAAGGTCTTCAGCGGCACGATCGCCGAGGGCGGCGTGGTCAAGGCCATCAACGCCAAGGGTCTGGCCTGTGCCACTCAGGGCCAGATGGAAGATATGACCGACATCGCCAAAAGCATGGGTGCCAAGGGTCTGGCCACGATCAAGGTGGAAGCCGACAAATGGAAATCCCCCATCGCCAAGTTCCTGAGCGAGGAAGAAAAAGCCGCTCTGACGGAAAAACTTTCCATCGAACAGGGCGATCTCATCCTCTTCGCCGCGGACAAGGACTGGCTCACCGCCTGTCAGATCCTGGGCCGTCTCCGTCTCTACTGCGCGGATCTGCTCAAATCGCAGGGCAAGCTCACTCTGCCAGCCGATCAGTTCAATTTCCTCTGGGTAGTGGACTTCCCGCTCCTGAGCTACGATCCGGAAATGGAGCGCTGGTACTCCTCGCACCATCCGTTCACAGCTCCTGTGGCCGAAGACATCCCTCTGCTCAAGACCGAACCCAGGAAGGTGCGCGGTCAGCACTACGATATCGTGGTCAACGGTGTCGAGCTGGGCGGTGGTTCCATCCGTATCCACCAGCCGGCGGTGCAGAAGACTGTTTTTGAAGACGTTCTCAAACTCACGCCGGATGTGGTCAAGTCCCGCTTCGGCTATATGCTGGAAGCTTTCCAGTACGGCGCGCCTCCTCACGGCGGCATCGCTCTGGGCTTTGACCGCATGGTGGCTATGCTCTGCGGATGCGCCAGTATCCGCGATGTCATCGCTTTCCCCAAGACGATGAAAGGCACCTGTCTGATGACTCAGTCGCCGGGTCCTGTGGATGAACGCCAGCTGCGCGATTCCCATATCGCCGTGATCCGGGAAGAACCCAAAAAGACGGAATAATCTTCCGCCAAATCTATAAACAAAAATGGAGAAGCACGAAACAATGAACGCAACAGTCCAATTCAAACTTCTCCGTTTTGTTTTGTTCGCCTCCGGCATCGCCTGGGGCGCTTCCATTTTCGGTGTCATTCTCCCCTGGGATAACGCCGAGACTCTTTTACAGGGACTGGGTGCCCATCCTGTCGAATACGATCCCATGCTGAACTACTGGCTGCGGATGGCGGCCGGCGCTTTCACTTTAGTGGGGTGCGTTTTTTTCGCGATGGCCTGGGATCCCAAACGATACGCGGCCATGATCCCTCTGTTCGGTTGGCTGATGCTGCTGGAGGGGATCATCCTCCTGATAAGCGGGCTCAGTCTGAAACTCGCCCTCTTCCCGTTCATTTCGGATACAGCTTTCTGTTTGCTGGGCGGCGCGGCCATTCTTTGGCTGAAAGGCTCTGTAAAACCTGATCTTCCAATCCATGAATCCTGATTTCTGGGTCAAACTGGAAAACGTCACCCTGCGCGACCGTGAGGAAAATCCCATCTTCCCGGATACGAACTGGATCTGGGAACCGGGTCAGCAGTGGGCCGTATTGGGCGCGAACGGTTCCGGCAAGAATGAGCTGGCGCAGGCACTGACACGGCGGATACCGCCTCTGCGCGGACGCGTCCAAATGGATCTGCCGCCGACACCGGAATGCCTCGACATCCCGAACCTGGCCAACCGCAAACCGGTCATGGTCATCTCGCCGGAAGTCCACCGCCATATCCTGACTTCCGAAAGCTCTTTTTATCAGTCCCGCTGGCACAGCGGTCTGGACGAAGGCTCGCTGACCGCCGGCTATTTCCTCTCACATAAATACGTGGAGGACATCAATCCCTTTGAGATCGGCACACGCGGCGCGGATCCTGCCGTTTTCGACCGGCACCGCCAGATGTATCTGGACTGGATGGGCATCCCTCCGGAGCTGCTGGAACGCAAGTGGGCACATCTTTCCAACGGCGAACAGCGCAAGGTCCTTCTCATCAACGCGCTGCTGCACACGCCCCAAATGCTGATCCTCTCGGAGCCTTTCGGCGGACTGGATGTCCAGACACGCCAGACGCTCAAGAAGATCATCGGCCGCCTGATCCGGCTGGGGATGCCGGTGTTGACACTGGTCACCCGTGTGGATGAACTGCCGGAGGAAGTCACCCATCTGCTCCTTCTGGATCAGCGCCGGATCGCTGCCCAAGGTACCAGGGCAGAAATGCTGGAACATCCGCTGGCCAGACAACAATCCGAAACAGTCACGCCTTCTGTCGCCTCTTCCGTTACGACTGAACCCAGGCCTTCTCCCCGTTCCGCTGAACCGGTCGTGGAGATCAACGATGTCACTTTTGAAGCGGAGAACAAAGTCATTCTGGATCATATCCGCTGGAAGATCTATCCCGGTGAGAACTGGGCGCTTCTGGGGCCTAACGGTTCAGGCAAGACCAGTCTGCTGAATCTCATTCAGGGGGATCATCCTCTGGTCTATTCGCTCAATATCCGGGTCATGGGCGAGCTTTACCGCTCCACACGCTCCCTCTGGCTCATCCGTCAGAAGATGGGCTGGCTTTCCCCGGAACTCCATCTGCACTATCCCGGCGACTGGACTTGTCTGGAGGTCGTCTGCTCCGGGTTCTTCCATTCGATGGGGCTGCACACGTCCCCCAATGCGCGCCAGCAGGAAACGGCTCTGGCCTATCTGGAAAAATGGGGATTGGCTCACCTGATAAACACACCTTTCGACTACGCGTCCATCGGCGAACAGCGCATGGTGCTGCTGGCCAGAGCGTTCGTCAACCGTCCCCGGCTGATCATCCTGGACGAAGCCTGTCAGGGACTGGACGCGGCCTACCGCCGCGAACTGCTGACCGCCGTGGACGAGGAGATACGCCAGACAGACGCGGCGCTGATCTTTGTGACCCACTACGCGGACGAGATCCCCTCCTGCGTCAACCGGACTCTCCATCTTCTTGACGGAAAAATTATAAGCAAGTAAAAATCCTGTGGGATAAACACAGGTATTGATAATGAGGAACAAATGATGTAAAATCAATTCGTTGCGGGTGAAAACTCGGTGTTAGGTCTTTATTTTCATCTGCCTTCTTCCCTGTGAATTTTGTTTATAACCTTTCACAAAATGATTGGAAAAAATGAAATACCGCGTTGGAAGGGGGTGAAATAAAAAAGATGATCACTGAAGACCTGTTTACATTATCAGTAATCATCCTGTTCATCATATTTATTATGATGACCAAGCGGATCAAATAAATCCGCTCAACGGTGTGCAAGGTTACCGCCTTGCACGCTTTTAATTTACCTCATACCTGCCCCTTTTGCAAATAAAAAATGGAGACGCGAAAAAAAATCCCCGGTGGTATTTCACATCGGGGATCCTTCGTTTGCAATGAGTTACTAAACCCAAAATGTAAAGCCGAGCGACCCGCGCGGCTGAGACGACCGAATCGGGTGTCTACATTCGGAGCTATTGAACTGCGGAAAGAACCACACGGAAGCCGATAAGGNNCGGCTGCCGTCGCTGGCAGGGTGATTACCGTAGCGATCCGCTGAACGGCAAAGGTCCGCGCCGTCACACCAGCTGCCGCCGCGCAGGATGCGGATCGAGCCTGTACTGGCACCTTTGGGATCTGTTACGGCTGACGATGGATAATCTCCATACCAATCCTGACACCATTCCCACACATTCCCGTGCATGTCATATATGCCCCAGGCATTCGGCTGTTTCTGCCCTACTGGATGAGACGTGTATTTGTATGTTCCCGCGTTATACCAATACCATGCTATGGAATCTAAGTTTGGACAAAGCTCACCCTGATGCAAATTATCATGATCATCATAATAATCATAACCTATCTGCTCCTCTGTCGGGATATTCGTTCCATTATTGAATGCTGCTGTTGTCCCTGCCCGGCAGGCGTATTCCCACTGTGCTTCCGTCGGCAGAGTATATTCATAACCCAGCGGCAAACGCCCCGCCTCCTTCTCGATCTCCGTCAGCTTCTTGCAGAACTCCATCGCTTCATTCCAGTTTACCTGTTCCACCGGAAGATCGTTCCCCCTAAACCAGGACGGATTATTTCCCATCACCGTTCTGTACTGGGCCTGAGTCACCTCATACTTCCCCATCCAAAAACCTTTGCTGATCGTTACATCGTGCTGGATCTCATCACTATATCTGCCCAGTTCACTGCCCGGACTCCCCATCACAAACGTTCCCGCCGGACACCAAATCATGTCCATATTCACCGTACCCGATAAGGAAATGGTAAAATTTTGTTCTTCTGATCCACCTGATTCCCCTTTGGCACAGAAAAAGAGTTTCTTGTTTATGGCCTTTACCTTGTACGGGCTGGATGCCGATCCCACCTCGCTCCAATGAACAGCGTCACTGCTTTGATAGAGTATTCCTGTGTAGGTGATCGTTAAATCACTTCTCTCCAGTTTATAGCTGAGACTGGGTGTTGCGGCATAAGTGCCAAAAGATACAGACAATAGACCTGCAGCCAAACAAAACACCCCTGATAATTTATAGTTCATTCTCTTCATATAAATTCTTTCTCAAAAGCGCGCCCCATCATGTAATGGAGCGCACTTGTTTATTATCCCAACTGATCGCGATGCCCTATTTCACGAAACGGTAGAACTTCTTTCGATCCGCGGTGGTATCCACATCGTAGGTACCTTTGGCATCCGGGACAGGTGTCCAATGAACTGCGTCATCGCTTTCTTCCAGAGTCCCCGTAAAGGTCAGTGTCAAAATGCCTTCCTCTGTGCTTGGATTAAAAACGATCACATTCTCCGGCTGCGGTTCCGGATTCCAGGTCGCGACACCTCTGCGTTGCCATTGACCATTCTCGATTACAGCTTCCCAGGTAGCGTTTCCTTCCGGGTAATAGCTGATTAATGTTTCTGGAGTACCCCAATAACCGTATATATTACTACCATTAGGCGCGTCACCCTTGAAATAAACACTCGCCAGGCTGCTGCAATAATAGAATGCCTCATCTCCAATAGAAGTCACACTATTGCCAATAGTAACATTCGTCAGACTGTCACAACTATAGAATGCCCCCTCTCCAATAGAAGTCACACTGTCGGGTATCATGTATTCACCTTCTTTTCCAGGTGGATATTGAATTAATTGGGTTTGATCTTTATTGAACAATACTCCATCTATGCTACTATAGCTCTGATTATCAGAATTAACTGTTATACTTGCCAGACTGCTGCACCAAAAGAATGCCTCATCTCCAATAGAAGTCACCCCGTTGCCAATAGTGACACTCGTCAGATCGCGGCATTCTGAGAATGCCCTCTCTCCAATAGAAGTCACATTATTTCCTATTGTAATATCTGTTATAGACGAACGATAACCCAAAAATATACTGCTAAAATTTGCCATAACAAAATCGTTATCAATCACCATACTCTTCAGACTGCTGCACCATGAGAATGCATGCACTCCAATAGAAGTCACACCATTGCCAATAGTAACACTCGTCAGACTACGGCAATCATAGAATGCCCTCTCTCCAATAGAAGTCACACTGTCTGGTATTGTTATACTCGTCAGACTCCTGCAATAAGAGAATGCACCATCTCCAATAGAAGTCACACTGTCGGGTATCGTTATACTCGTCAGACTGCTGCAATACTCGAATGCCCTCTCTCCAATAGAGGTCACACTGTCCGGAATTGTTATACTCGTCAGACTCATGCAGTCACAAAATGCCCCCTCTCCAATAGAAGTCACACTGTCGGGTATCGTTATACTCGTCAGACTGTGGCACCAAGAGAATGCATGCACTCCAATAGAAGTCACACCATTTCCAATTGTGACACTCATCAGACGGCTGCAATTATAGAATGCCCAATCTCCAATAAAGGTCACACTGTCCGGTATCGTTATATTTGTCAGATTGTCGCAATCCTCGAATGCACTATTTCCAATAGAAGTCACACTATCGGGAATCGTTATACTTGTCAGACTGCTGCAATTATAGAATGCATCATTTCCAATAGAAGTCACACTATCAGGTATTTTTATACTCGTTAGACTGTCGCAATGATAGAATGCAAAATCTCCAATAGAAGTCACACTGTCTGGTATCATGTATTCACCTTCTTTTTCAGGTGGATATTGAATTAATTTGGTTTGATCTTTATTGAACAATACTCCATCTATACTACTATAGTTCTGATTATCAGAATTAACTGTTATACTTGCCAGACTGCTGCATTCAAAGAATGCACCTTCTCCAATAGAAATCACACTGTCTGGTATTGTTATACTCGCCAGGCTACTGCAATAAAAGAATGCACCATCTCCAATAGAAGTCACACTGTCTGGTATTGTTATACTCGCCAGACTACTGCAATAAGAGAATGCCCTCTCTCCAATAGAAGTCACACTGTCTGGTATCACAATGCTCGTCAGACTGCTGCAATCAGAGAATGCCCTCTCTCCAATAGAGGTCACACTGTCCGGAATTGTTATACTCGTCAGACTCCTGCAGTCACAAAATGCCCAATCTCCAATAAAGGTCACACTGTCGGGTATCGTTATACTCGTCAGACTGCTGCAATAATAGAATGCCCTCTCACCAATCGAAGTCACACTGTCCGGAATCACTATACTCTTCAGACTGCGGCAATACTCGAATGCACTATTTCCAATAGAAGTCACACTGTCTGGTATCACAATGCTCGTCAGACTGCTGCAAGAAGAGAATGCACTACCAGCAATGTAAATAACCGTATCCGGAATGACATAAGAAGTCTCTGTATTAGAAGAGGAATACCGAACCAATATCTTCTTCCCTGTACTAAATAAAATAGAAGGTAATTTATCACATCCATAGAATGCATAGTTTCCAATCGAAGTCACACTGTCCGGGATCGTTATACTCGTCAGGCTGCTGCAAGAAGAGAATGCACTACCACCAATAGAAGTCACACCATTTCCAATTGTGACACTCGTCAGACTGCTGCAATCCTCGAATGCACCGTCTCCAATGGAAGTCACACTGTATGTGATACCATTGTTTTCAACAGAATCAGGAAGAGTCAAATCACCGGATACAGAAACACTTCCATATACTTTCACAGTCCCATTGGAACTATCTTCAGTCAAAACTGTGTACTCCAAATCGCCTTCTGTGAAGCTATCCCCTACAGCGGCTTGGGATTGTGATGTACCAAACATCATAAAGGAGGCAGCCAGACAGGATGCTCCTAACAATTTATACTTTAATTTCTTCATCATGAATCATATTTCTCATAGTTCTAAGCTGTTGCTTTTAAGAGAAAAGATCTGAAGAAATTTTGGAAGGATTTCAGCGGGAAAAAGATGAAATATAAAAAGGGTGAATCTTCAAAATATGGAAATTTCAAGTTCCGACCCAAAATTGTCCTATCTGTTTCCCAACCTGAGGCTCGGCAAAGCCCGTACTAAAGGAAACACGAAGAGACACCCCACATGGGGATGTTCTCAACAAGTTCGGTCTTTAGTACTAAAATTTTGCCGATTTCAGGTCAGACCTAATTGTCTTTACGCTAAAG
>DBVN01000066.1:0-3304 GCA_002308515.1 Verrucomicrobia bacterium UBA1263
ATGGTGCAGGGGACGATGCCGTAAAGCTCTTCCAGAGCGCTCCAGCATTGCAGACAGATGCCGCCCAGCTGCTGATCCTTGATCCAGCGATCCATGCCGACACCCAGCTTAGCCATCTTGAGGAGGTTCTCTTTGGAAACACCGGTGACATTGGTGTATTTTTGGAGCTGATCCAGCTTGGTTTTGACTTCAGGTTCCTTTTCCTTCATATTGCGGACCCAGCCGAGCAGTTCGGAAAGATCCAGTGTTTCAACAGATATACCGCTGGCTTCCAGAAGTTTTTCGCTGTAGCGGACGGTGTTGAAAGCCGCCGGACGGGCACCCAGGGCACCCACGCGGAGGTTTTTCAGCTTGGCAACGACTTCGCAGGTACCGATGAACTGTTTCAGGTCATTGGTAAAGGTCTCGCTGTCGGCGGTATCCGTGTGCAGAGTGGTGAGGGTATAGTCTATCCCGTACTGGCGCAGGTTATTGCAGCAGCTCATCTTGCCGCAGAAGCTGTCGCGGCGGTGCTGGATGCCCAGCTTCTCGACATCATCGCTCCAGGCATGGACCAGAACGGGGACGTTCAAGTCGGCCCAGCGGAGGACATTGGAGATGGCGCGCTCATCGCCGAAGTTGGGCAGAGTCACTACCACGCCTTTGATCTTATCCTTGTTCTTGATGAAGAGATCGGCGCAGGCCCGCGCTTCATTCAAGTTCTCCACCGCTCCGAATTTAGGAGTTGCGTTCTCCGGGAGGATAATGGGTTTAACACCTTGTTTTTTCAAGGCTTTCAGAATTTCGGCGCGACCCTCTTCACAAAGAGAAGAAGGGAAAAAACCGCGCGTCCCAACAATTACGCCTAGCGTTATCATAAATGCTCTTTCTTTTGCTTTGGAATCACTCCAAATGCACTTAAAACTTGCAAACCGATTGTAAACCTGTTACAAAAAAAGCGCAAGTTTTTTGTGCCGCGGAAGGTTTCGCGGTCTTGAAAAGGTACAATTGATTTTATGCAAGCGTTAGACTGGTGTATTATAGCGGGGTATTTTGCCCTGGTGATTGGTGTGACCGCCTGGGTCACAAGTCGAAATAAAAAGACGACGGATGATTTCTTTTTGGCCGGACGTAACTTAGCCTGGTGGGTGATCGGCGCGTCCATCTTCTCCTCGAATATCGGTTCGGAACACTTAGTGGGACTGGCCGGTTCCGGAGCGACGGACGGTGTGGCGATGGCTCACTATGAGCTGCACGCGTGGTGTGTGCTGATCCTGGGCTGGATATTGATCCCGTTCTTCATGCGGAGCAAGGTGTTCACGATGCCTGAATTCCTGGAAAGACGATTCTCGCCGGGATGCCGCACTTTCCTGTCTATCGTTTCACTGGTGTCATATATCGTGACCAAGGTGGCTGTGGGTATTTTTGCCGGCGGTGTGGTCTTTTCCTCGCTGCTGCCGGATATGCACCTGGGACCGATCGACAGTTTCTGGCTGGGCAGCATCATCGTGCTGTGTATGGCCGGTGTCTATGTGATTTTGGGCGGTATGCGCGCGGTGGCCTATACGGATGTGATCCAGGTTTCCGTGCTGGTGTTGGGCTCTGCTTTGCTGACCTATTTCGGTCTGACGGCGCTGGGGGGCTGGGGTGTCCTCAGAAGTACGCTGAGCGCGGAAATGTTCGATTTGTGGAAACCGCTGATCCCGGTCGGAGTGGAATGGACCTGGGAACCTGTGAAGGAGACCGGCCGTCTGGCATGGTATTTCCATGGGGATTATCCCTGGATCGGTATGCTCTTTTGTGCGCCGATTGTCGGCCTCTGGTACTGGTGTACGGATCAGTACATCGTGCAGAGAGCTCTGGGCGCTCCCAATCAGAAGGAAGCCCGCCGCGGCTGTATCTTTGCCGGTGCGCTGAAACTGCTGCCTGTGTTCATTTTTATCATTCCTGGAATGATTTGTTTTGCCTTGGCAAAGACCGGTCAGTTTGAGGCTCTTGCCGCTATGGTCAACGCGGATGGCAGCGTCAACCGCGAAGTGGCTCAGGGCGCGTTCCCGCTGCTGGTGAAAACAGTTCTGCCGGTGGGTGTGCGCGGCATCGTGGTAGCCGGTTTGATCGCGGCTCTGATGGGTTCCCTGGCCGGAACGTTCAACGCTTCTTCCACTTTGTTTACGATGGATGTTTACCGCCGGCTCCATCCGGCAGCTTCTCAAGCCTGGCTGGTTTGGGTCGGCCGCATCGCCGTGGCGGTGATGGTGCTGATCGGTTTGGCATGGATCCAGGTCATTCGCGGCGCGAACGGTCTTTATTACTATCTGCAATCGGTCCAAGGCTATCTGGCGCCTCCGATCTTTGTGGTGTTCTTCATGGGTATTTTCTGGAAACGTTTGAATGCCAAGGGGTGTCTGGCAGCGTTGGTCGTGGGGTTCGCTCTCGGTATCTTCCGCATGGCGGTGGACACGCCGGTTACACTGGGACTGCTGAAGAATGGTTATGCGGAAGGTTCTTTCTTCTGGATCATCAATAACTGCTACTTCCAGTACTTCAGCGTGCTGATCACCCTGGTCGCGATGATCACGATGGTCGTGGTCAGCTATGCCACCAAGGAACCGGATTACGCCAAGATCAAAGGTCTGACTTACGGCAATGTTACACCGGAACAGGAACGCGAGACCCGCGCCAGCTGGAACTGGATAGATGTGGTTGGAACGCTGGCTGTTTTGCTGATGATCCTGGGCGCGTATATCTATTTCAACGGCTAAAAAAGCTGGACATCTTCCGCTTGGGAAGAGGAATGAAGTGTTCCCGTGTTTTCGCGGGAACACTTTGTTTTTTGCACGAGAAGATGTTTTAATGAAATTTTTTACATAAATCCAACTTTTAGGCTTGTTTGCGAAGATAAAAGGTATAGTATTGTCTTGTGTGAGGCATTCCATACGTATTGGAATGTTTACCGTCTGAAACGATGAACAACATGTCAAGTGTCGAAGTTATAGAGTTACTTTATCAACTGCAAGAGATAGAGTTAGGAGAGAATCCAGATTCCCCGAAAAATCAAAAAGCCATCGCAGAACTTCGTGAAAAACTTCCTCCGAATATCCTGGGCCATTACGATCGTTTGATGAAACGCGGCAAAAAAGGCGTTTCGATCGTGTCTGGGACCAATTGCCCGGAGTGTCACATGACTCTGCCTACCGGAACGCGCGCACAGCTGATGAGAGGCGATGATATCGTCCTCTGCGATACTTGCGCCCGTTACCTGCTTTACAGACCGATCGTGCAGCAAGCGGTGAAAGCCGCCGCCAAGGCGAAACCCGCTGCCAAG
>DBVN01000066.1:3325-4952 GCA_002308515.1 Verrucomicrobia bacterium UBA1263
AAGACGACCAAAACAACCAGCAAAACCAGCAAGAAAAAAGCTGAAAAGTCTGAGAAATAAGGACTTGTAACCGTTTTTTGTTCTTTGTTCAAAGGAACGATAAAATCGGGGTGTTCAAGACTGCTGTTGATTTTGCGAAAAGGTGGGGTGATTTTGTAGAAATTCGCCACACCTTTTTTTCGTGTTCTTTTGCGCTGGCGGCCATGATGGTAGCGGCACGGGCTGACCGCGGCTGGCCGGGCTGGCTGGCGTTCTCGGTGGTGCTGATGGGTGTCTTTTTTGGCCGGATCTGTTTCATTGTCTGGAGGCACACCGTGGAGCAAAAAGACCTTAACGCCGGACTGCTGAAGTTTTCCATTGCCGTTGGAAGCGCAGGACTGATTTTGTGCGGGGCGCTGCTGCTGACTGTGAAGGGGCAGGGATTGTGTCTCTACATGGCACCGTTGGCGATCCTCCTGATATGGCTGGGNNCCGCCGTTATACGGATTTTTACTCATTCTATTACGGAGGGGTGTACGCGCTGGCACCCGTGGGAGCCTGGATGGCCGTGACCGGCACTTTGAGCTGGCAACCGTTTCTGCTGGGTGTAATCAATGCTTTGTGGATCAGTGGATTAGAGACTCTGAATGATGTCAGTGTCTGCCGTGTTTCACGGTCGGAAACGGCTTGCGGTCATAGTCTGGTGGCCTGCTGGGGAGAGAAGAATGCGGTCTCTTATGCATTTCTGGTGCATTTGATCATGCTGATGGGAATGGCTGTGTTCGGGTTCCTGGTCTTTTTCAAGCTGGCCTATATGATCGGCATCGTTTTTATCGCGCTGGTGGTGCTGATGGAACACGGGATCGGCCGCATCCGCAAAAAACACTGGCTGGGGAACGCGTTCTTCCGGTTGAACATTGTGGTCAGCCTGGTCTATCTGACGGCGGTGGGGTGCGAAGTCGTTTTATCCTTTTTTGATAATTTTTATCGTCAATGAAGCTGAAGGGTCCCAATCTAATCGTTGTAAACGTGATCGCCACTTACGTGCGAATGTTCGTGGTGATGGGACTGATGCTGTTTTCGGAACGGTGGGTCCTGAACGCGCTGGGCGAGGTGGATTTCGGTCTGTATTCCCTGACAGGGACGCTGATCATCTTTATCCTTTTCATCGGCAATGTGATGGCAGGAAGTATGCAGCGCTTCTATGCTTATGCCATTGGTCAGGAGGACGAGGCGGAGATCCAGAAGTGGTTCAACTGCGCGTTCGTTATCCATTCCGTTTTTGCCGGGATTCTGATCCTGGGCGGTGTTCCTTTCGGGATCTGGCTTCTGCATGTGCTGGATATCCCCCCTGATCGTCTGAACGCCTGCTACTGGGTCTATTATCTTTCCATTGCTGGCGCGGCCTGGACGATGCTGACGGTCCCGTACATCGGGATGTTCCACGCGCGTCAGCGCATCTTTGAGCTTTCGTTCTGGAATTCGGTCCAGGCGGTTTTCATTTTTGGTCTGGCCTGGTCGCTGTTCAGTGTGAGCGGAGACCGGCTCAAGTTTTACGCGGTCGGGATGGTCGGCATCAAGATGGTGATGGACGGGGTGCAGATGCTGCGGGCTTACTGGCTGTTCCGGGAATGCCGCCTCAATTCAC
>DBVN01000066.1:5074-24896 GCA_002308515.1 Verrucomicrobia bacterium UBA1263
AACAAGTTCTGCGGAGTGCGCGCCAATGCGGCTTACGGTATCGCGGGTCGTGTCAATAACGTCGTGGCCAATGTGGGAACGGCGATCTATCAGGCATCCGTGGCTGAGATCTTTCGGCTGGGGANNAGGCGCGGGCCGCCGGGATGAGATGATCACCCTGTCGCTCCGAACCAGCAAGTTCATCATGCTGCTGGCGTTCTTATGGATGCTGCCGCTGTATATCGAGCTGGATTACATTCTGACCCTTTGGCTGAAGACTGTTCCGGTACATGTGACCGGCTTCTGCCGGGTGATCCTGGTGACGTATGCTGTCAACACGCTGATCATGGGCTACAGCGCCGCGGTGGGGGCTTACGGCAAAGTGGGGAGCTATCAGTCGGTGCAGGGAACGCTGCTGGTGCTGACTTTTCCGCTGACATGGCTGGCTTTCAAGCTGGGCGCGCCTCCGGAATACGCGCTGCTTTCGCTGGTGGCGATGGCCGTCTGCGGCGATCTGTACTGTGTTTTCTGGGTCAAAAAGAAGATGAATGTGCCGGTCAGCCGGTGGATCAAAGATGTACTGCTGAAATGCCTGATCTTCGTTATCCCCTCGACCTTAGTGGGGTCAGTGGTGTATATTGGTCTGGAGAGCTCCTTCTGGAGAACTCTGCTGGTCTTCTGCCTGACCGGGGTAAGCACCCTGTCAGTCGCGTGGTGTCTGGCAATGGATCAAGAGGAGCGGCGTTTCTGCCTGGATAAGATCCACGGGATATTGAAACGGCTGCCCGGATCCAAAAATGGAGAAAGTTGAAAATGGAAGCTCAATTACAGTGTCCCAGCTGCTTGTGCGCGGATATCCTTGAGAAGGGTCAGATCCCGGCTCAGGAGATCATTGATTATTATACCGACAATGGAATGGATGTACGTTATCTCTTCAAGGGGATAGATACTCTGTACCGGAAAGAGTGCCGGGAATGCGGTCTGCAATTCTTCCGTCCCATCGTTTTGGGTGATGATCACTACTATCACTGTCTGCAGCAGGGGGATTGGTATTATCTGGATGACAAGCCGGAGTATGACTATGCGGCTCAGTTCATCGGCCCGGAGGATAAGGTGCTGGATGTTGGTTCCGGCCGGGGCGCGTTTTCCAAAAAGCTCCATTGCAAGTTTTATCAGGGGCTGGAGTTTTCTGAGAGTGCGGTCGCCCTGGCAGCCAAAGACGGTNNCGGCATCAATGTTATCCCGGAGCTGTCGGATGATCACGCCAAATACAAAGCGGGTTTTTATGACGTGGTCGTTTCATTTCAGGTACTGGAACACGTTTCGGACGCGATGGGGTTCCTCAAAAGCTCTATCGAATGTCTGCGTCCGGGCGGCAAGCTGATCATCGCCGTGCCGAATTGCGATTCCTTTATCGAATGGCGCAAGAACTTTATGAATATCCCGCCGCATCATCAGCTGCTTTGGACAGAGAGATCCCTTTTGAAACTGGCGCAGATCCATCACCTTAAAGTGCTTCAGGTGAACAAGGAGCGTGTCTCCGAGGTGCATCGGGAATCTTTTTACAGTGCCTTGCTGCTGAGCATCAAGGATAAGATCTCGCCCTCGAACCGGAATGTGAAAGTGAACTTTGCCCCGGTGGCGCAGCAGTCCGCGCCGGCTCACCGGGATCTGTCGCATCGCGTGGCGGATCTCCTGAAAGTCTGCTTCCGCGCGGTGAAACTGCACCGCTTCTTCGCGGGACACACGATCACCGTTGTTTATGAAAAGCAATAAGGACAGGGAGTTGTTGAAATGAGTCTGGAAGTTTACATGGATCCGGAAAGCGTGATGGTGGAGGGAAACTACTATCCTCTGCCCACCGGGATCATCTATGTGGAGGATGATGAGGGCGCTTTCCCCGATTATGACTACAATGATTTTGTCAGTGTTCTGCTGGGCTGGTGGACGAATGAGCTGGTCAACTTTGCCTGGGGTGCCAAAGCGGTCAAGCTCCGTTTTGTGGATGAACATTACTATATCCATCTGGTCCACGAGGATAACAATGTCTGCAAGGCTTATCTGGGGCAGACGACTTTGAACGGCAATGAGGTCTCCCGCGAATGCGAATTTGACCTGAATGATTTGATCAGAAGCCTGACCCGCGCGGTCAATGCCCTTTTGCGGAATAAGGAATTCATAATGGGAATGCCCAAGGAAGCTGAGGAATTACGCTACGTCCTGGACCGTCTGCGTTCTCATAAGAAATAATGAAAGTTTGAAGTTTATCATTAAGACAACGCTTTTGGGTGGCTTCACGGGAGCAGTGTGGTATGGAGTTTTTATACTTATTTGCCTGTTTTTTCATAAAATAGCGTTTGAGATATCTCTTTGGCCATTCGGTACACTAACCTTTTTAATAAGTGAAAGATACAATTTAAAAACAGATACTGTATGGTACATATTATTGTTCTTCCCATACCTTCTTGGTCTTGTTTTAGGAATGATGGCAGGTTTTGTCATTTCTCTGTATGGGAGCTTTGTTCCTGAACACGTAAGAAAAAAAAGTGCATGGATTTCTTCGTTGAAATACAGGACTCGCTCATTTTTATCCTATTGTCTCTTTTTAGGAGAAAGCACATTATGTATAGCCGGTTTAGGGAGTCTATTTCTTTGCATAATGGGAGTTGTTTTTTCTCCCGAACAATCTGTTAGGATTTTATGTGCAATAGATCATTTAATTTCAGAAACTTTTTTAAGAACTTTAACTACAAATAATTCAGATAATTTTATCAAGTTGATAGCCGCTATTTTGCTGGCGAGTTTTTCTGCTCTGACTGTTTGGAGGTGTGAAGTTTATATTGCAAAAGAAAAACAGAATACAGCTCAAAATTTACCTGGAGAGCAGTCACCCAAGACAACAACTGTGATAATTGTGTCTTTTGTAATAGTGTTGGGTATCCTGTTGGTATCAGCAATGACACTCTTCATGCTTCCTGGATTATGTTTTTTATTGTTAGAGCTTATAATTGCGTTGATTAATAGTATCTTTTGGCTTCTTGTAGGCGAATATTAATGGGCACGGATCAATGGCTGAGTAACCAAAAAGAAATACTGTGAGACAAAGAAACGCCAACTATCTGCGAGGTTGCAATCCGTGAATTTGAGATCCCTTGAGATAATGTGATACAATTTATGAAATCATTTTTCAGAAAAAATAAGTTGATGGTAATACTCCTATCATCATTTATTTTTTGTATATTTTGTTTTTTGGGTTTTGCCATTTATATGGACAGATATCTTAAAAAGGCTTTCTATGTTGGTGAATATACTTTCAAAATTGAGACTATCAATCAGACAAATCACCTTGTTACGCCAGAGGTGATTGAGCGAGGAATGAAAGAGGCATTGCTGTATTGCCAACTGAACCCCAAACATTGGGAAGTGGATCAATTTTATAGAGAGAATTGTGTCCCAGAATGTATAATTCAAAATTGGAGAGAAGAACAACAATTGACAAACAATACGTATGTTTTAGTTCTTACCAATGCTGTACTCAAGGGAGGTAGCAGAGTGTATAGTGTTGATGGAAAAAGAAACATACTTTATTGCGACATTAGCGTTTTAGACGAGGATCATGCGCTACACTACTACTTAAATTGGCCCAAGTGAATTTTATCCAGTATAAGGTCTGTTTTTAGTTTTCTTTGAGATAATAACCACCGTTGCGCGGTGCGCCTCTGAATTCGATATCATTGATTTTCAACAGTTTCAGATAACGTTCCACAGTACGCGGGGGGATATTCAAAGCCGCGGCGATCGCGTTGCTCCGGCAGCCGGGATGTTTCCGGATATATTCTAAAACGGAGTTTACTCCGCCATTTACACCGCCACTTACTCCGCCATTTTGCGAGGAAATATGCTGTTTCAATGTTCGCGCGATTTCACCCAGCATGAACTGGATGAACACACTGGATTCAGCGTTTTTTGTGCTTTTGCGGATGGCTTCATAGTACTTCTTCTGCTGTTCATGCACCATCGTTTCCACAGGCAGATGACGGAATACAGGATGGAGTTTGGAGAGGATCAGCGACTGCCAAAGCCTTCCCATTCTTCCATTTCCATCCGCGAAAGGATGGATGAATTCAAATTCATAATGGAAAACACAACTGCGGATCAGAAGGTAATCTTCCGACTTTTTCAGCCAGTCAAAGAGATCGGCCATGAGGGTTGGAACGCGATCCGCGGGGGGCGCGATATGGATGACCTGTTTGCTGTCAAAGACACCCACTCCGCCGGTTCTGAATCGTCCGGGGCTGTCGCAGAGAGCGGACATCATGACCCGGTGAGTCATCAGCAGATCGTCTATTGAAAAAGGATCCAGTTTAGGGAATAACTCATAGGCGGCAATGGCGTTTTTGACTTCCTGTATTTCCCGGAGCGGGGCAATGACCTTTTTGCCGTTGAGGATGTCGGTCACTTGTCCCTCTGACAGAGTGTTGCCCTCGATAGCCAGCGAGGAATGGATGGTTTTGATTTGATTTGCCTTGCGCAGTTTCAGTGTTTGCCTGTTTTCTTTTTGCAGGGAATAGCGTTCAATGAGCGCGGAGATCTCGGCGATCAGGGAGACTGTTTTTGCTGTCAGAGTGAATGGAGGCTGATAGGGCATATCGAAGGTAAGGATCACTTTCTCCGGCGGTAGAGTTTGCCGGGCAGCTGCTGGACTTGTTTTTTGAGTTCCAGACCGCAGAGAGCGCTCAGCACGACATGAGTGGGAAGAGCCGTCTTCTGGATAAGCGCGTCTATGTGCTGTTCCTCATAAGTGATGGCGGCGAGGACGGCAGTCTCCTGGGGTGTCAGTTTGATGGCGAGAGATTCTGTGGCGGTCGTAGGCAGGGTAAAAGGGATCTCTTCCTGGACAGGAGTTTTTTCTTTTTGTTCATCCTGTTGCCGGGCAGAGCTGGAACGGAACCCGGAGATATATTCAAATTCGCTAAGGATGTCCTGGATGTCATCACAGAGCTTGGCGCCTTCTTTGATCAGACGGTTGCATCCGCTGCTTTGTGGGGAGTTTATATTGCCCGGAACTGCAAAAACCTGACGATTCATTTCCGCGGCTAATCCAGACGTGATGAGCGCGCCGCTGGTTTGAGTGGCTTCTACGACCAGAGTGCCCAGTGTCATCCCGGCAACGATCCGGTTGCGGATGGAATAAGTGCTGCGGTTCCCTGGAAGGTTCATGGGAAACTGTGAGATCACCGCGCCGTTTTGGGAGATTTCCTCAAAAAGTTTAACATTTTCGGCCGGATAGACCACGTTGATCCCGTTGCCTAATATGGAGATGGTTCTGCCCTTGGAGTTGAGGGCTCCCCAATGTGCCGCGGTATCAATGCCGCGAGCCCCGCCGCTGACGACCGTGATCCCCGCGTAGGCCAGCTGCTGGGCGAATTTTTGGGCGGTCTCAATTCCGTAATAAGTTGTCAGACGGGAGCCGACGATCGCGATAGAGTTATGATCCTGGGGAAGTATCTGTCCCCGGACATACAGCAGGAAAGGCGGATTATAGATCTCCTTCAGAAGTTTGGGATATTCCTCATCTTCCTTCAGGATGATGTGACAGCCGGCATTTTGGATGCGGCGTATCTCTGCAGCCAGATCTATCGTCTTTTCCCAGTTCAGGATGGCGGCGACAGTGTCGGCGTTGATCCCAGCGATGCCGGACAGCTGACTCTCTGTCGCTGAAAAGATATTGACGGCATCGCCCAGCGCCGCGCGCAGCTTGGCGTAGGTCGCCGGGCCGACACCGTCTATCATATTCAAAGCGATATGTGCTTCCAGAGAAGTCATGCTGTCATCTGAAACGGTTACTTCAGAACGCTGATATTCTTCAGAGTGAACTCCACATTTTCACCTTCCACACCGTAGTAGCCGCCCCAGCCGATCCGGAGTTCCTTGATCTTGTCCAGATCCAGTTTTCCATTTGGGTCGGAAGACCATCCGGCCTGGTTGAACTGATTCCGTGGGATGTAAACACGGCGGTAGTCGCTCTGACCGCGGGAGGTCAGGCTGTAGCCNNCCGCTCTGAGCCAGATATTCACCGCCGTCGGAGTCTATCAGGATGGCCAGCAGCTGAGTGGAAGTCCGTTGAGACGGCGGGACTTTGATGTCCAGAGTGATAAGCTCCATGCCGCTCAAGTCCAGTTTTTCTCCAAAGCAGAGGAACAGGAAAGTATCCACATTTCCTTTGGTCAGGGTCGCTTTGGCGTTCCAGGCGGAATCATTTTCCACTTTTTCCACAGTGGCGCGAACGAACTCGCCGGCGCCTTTGCCGGGATCGTTCAGCTTCAGAACGGTCGCCTCATAAGCGGGGAATGACCGGATGTCACCGGTTTGTTTGCGTTCTTTCTGTTTGTCGAAAGTGAAGGCCACGGCGTTCCATCCGTTCAGACTGACGGAATAAGTCTCGCTTTCCTGCAGAGCGGTGACTTTGCCTGTATTGGGATCCCACATTCTGGGATGACCTGCTGCGGCAAAGCGGACTGTCTCTTTGCAGGGTTCCTTGGAATCGTTGAAAATGTAGTACACCTCACGGTCAGGGAAGGAGCGGTGTGTGACTCTCAAAGGAGAATCTTTGCCGCCGGTGGCAAAGTCGCGCTCCAGCAGTTCATTCAGGATATGAGCGTTCATGCTCTCCATGCCCATCGGCAGGAAAAGAGCGATGCCGCCGGCTTCGTTGCGTATCGGTTTGAGCGGAGCCGGTTCAGTACCGAAGAGGCGTTTGGATATCTCTTTGACCTCGCTGCTGGGGAAATCGGTTTCGGAATTCAGAGGCAGAGCACCCGAAGCGATCAGGATGCCGCCTTTTTGCACTAACTTCTCCAGCTGTTTCCATGTTTCCAGAGGCAGTGTATCCACCGAAGGCAGAATGACGGCACGCCAGCTGACTCCGCAGGGATGTTCCAATCCCTTATCGCTTACAGAAGCTTCTGTGATGGCACGGCTGTCGATGATCGTGAAATCGCGGCCGGAACGCCAGAGCGATTCAGAGACCGTGGCATAGCATCCGCTGATGGCCAGCACGTCCGCGGAGTCGTTTGCCCAGGTGCGTGAAGGGATATAGCGGGGCCAGCAGCTTTCCACAGGATAGAGGACGGCGGTGTCCACCACCTGATTGCCGCCTTCGGTCATCAGAATGCTGCGTCCTGTCCAGTCGTTCAGTTCTTGTATCTGCTGATCGGTCAGGCCATTCCAGGAATAGTAACTGGTGAAGCGGTTGACACCGCCTACGATCTGGCGGCCCAAAGTCCCGCGTATATCATCTGCCGTAACGGTGATCCGGGGACGGTTGTCGCCGGCCGGACGATAGACCTGGCCGTGATCGGAAGTCTCACTCATGACCAGCCGTTTGTCATTCAATTCAGCCGCGCTGGAGAGCAGTCTTGCCACATACCAGGGAACTTCGGGCGGAATACTGGTCAGACAGTCCATGCTGGGAGAATCCAGACGGCGGATGCAGGCAAAGAAATTGCCATAGAAAGGAATGTGTGTGGCCATGGATTCCTCGGAGATCAGATGTCCGCCGGAGGGAATGTGATACTTCGCGCAGAAATCCTGTATCTGGCCAAAATAGTATTCAGCCACCAGATCGCCCACCGTCTTCCAGAAATCGTATTTCACCTTGGCGATCTTGCCCTGGCCATTGCTGTCCAGAGCCAGCAGAGGAACCAGCGGCGTGATGTCATAGCCGCAGCGTGTCTTGAATTCCCTGACCAGATCATCCGACCAGGGCAGGCAGGCATAAGGCATCGTGCGCAGGAACACGCTCATCAGGGAAGGTTCATCCGTGAATGTGGATTCAAAGTACTTGCCCAGATTGTCTCCGAACCGCTGGGCGTAGTTTTCATAAGTCACCCGCGCGAACTCGTAAGTAGCGTCTTTATTGAGCAGATTGATGTAGGGGGTGTGCTGGTACAGATTTGCCTCCGCGTGAGTTCCTTCATAAAGTGTATTGCGTGTGATGACGTTGACAGTGTACCCGGCCCGAATATAGGCTTTGAGTTTGCCGTTTTGGATAGCCGCGGTCAGGTTGATGACGTGATCCATGTCGGGCAGATCGTCTTTCAGGGGGATAGCCAGCGCGCACAGGATCTCTCCGGGCGGAACATCGAATTCCACGACCTGATCCTTGTCATAGTACCGGTTATAGGTGAGCAGCCCCTCGGCTTCCCACTCCGGATTCTTGCGCAGGACCAGTCCGCCCGCGTTGCCGGAGGGGTATCCTTTTTCATCGTAAAGCCAGAGATTAGCGCCTTCCTTCTTGGCCTCGGTAACAGCCCGGTAGAACGCGTTCCAGTGGACATCGCTTTCCATATACTGGTCAAAATGGACATTGCTGACGATGCCGCCGAAACCTTTATGGCGCAGAAGATCCTCGCGGGTGCTGTCCTGCTGTTCAAAGCTGTCTGGCCAGTTGTGGATGATTTTCAAGATCTTAGTCTTAGCGGGAGGTTCCACGAACTGTTTTTCCAGTTCATTCAGGGATGTTTCCGCGGCTTGTTCCGCGCAGCCGATATTACAGGCTCCGGTGATCAGAGCCGCCACACATAGTTTACTAATCCAACTCACGCCGCTATTCTATCTGAAAACAGCGCGGGAGGGAATCTGAAAATGAGCGTTTACATTGAGAACGGATAGGATTACAATCCAGCCGATTAGGTTAGCAGCGAAGCCGATCACCGGCACGCTCATGGATGAAATTATGAGTTCTAAGAAAAACATTTTAACAGCGGTAATGGCAGCCGCGGCATTAACATTGAGTATGGATCGAGTTTATTCCGATGAAGGGATGTGGTTGTATGATGACCCTCCGCTGGAAATATTAAAGGCAAAATATAACTACAGCCCCGGCGCGGAATGGCTGGAGCATCTGCAAAAGGCTTCTGTCCGTTTCAATAACGGCGGATCGGGTTCCTTTGTTTCGGCGGACGGCCTGGTCATTTCCAATCACCACGTTGGCGCGGGAGCGTTGGAAAAGCTTTCCACAGAAGAGAATAACATTTTCGCTAACGGTTTTTATGCCCGGACTCCGGCGGAAGAACTGCGCTGTCACGATCTGGAATTGAACGTGCTGATGAGCATTGAGGACGTGACCGATCAGGTCAATGCCGTCATCCGTCCGGAAATGTCCTCGGAAGAAGCCGTCAAGGCCCGCCGTGAGATCATGGCCAAGATCGAGGCCGAATCCCTGGAAAAAACAGGTCTGCGCAGTGACGTTGTCACCCTGTTCCAGGGCGGCAAATACTCCCTTTACCGCTACAAACGCTACACGGATGTCCGTCTGGTGTTCGCGCCGGAATCCCTGATCGCTTCTTTCGGCGGTGATACCGACAATTTTGAATATCCTCGTTATGATTTGGATATCAGCATATTCCGTGTATATGAGAACGATAAGCCGGCCAAGATAGACCATTACCTGACCTGGAACCTGAAGGGAGTCGCGGAGAACGATTTGATCTTCATGTCCGGGAATCCGGGTTCGACCTCCCGGCTGATCACCATGGCTGAATTGAAATCGGACCGGGATCTGGTTTTGCCGTACACACTGCAGCGTCTCAACCGCTTAGAGGTGCTTTACTCCGTATGGGCCGCCCGCAGCAAGGAGAATTCCCGCCGCGCCACACAGTCCATCTTGGGTATCCAGAACGCCCGCAAGGCATTGGGCGGTCACTTTACGGGCCTGCTGGATCCAAGCCTGATTGCTAAGAAAGAGGCTGAGGAGAAAGCTCTGAAAGAAGCGATCGCGGCTTCCAAAGAATACAAAGATACTCTGAAGGCTTTCGATCAAATCGCTCAGATAGAGAAGGATGTAGCAGAGAGTTACCGGCCTTATCGTATATGGGAGAATGCTCAGGCTTTTAATTCTACTTACTTCGGTTTTGCGCGGACACTGCTGCGCAACGCGGAAGAGAAATCCAAGCCCAGCGGTGAACGTCTGCGTGAGTTCCGTGATTCCAATAAGGTCTCTATGGAGCTGAGACTTTTCTCAGAAGCTCCTGTCTATGAAGATTTTGAGATTCTTCGCCTGACCGATTCCCTGAAATTCGCCATCGAGCAAATGGGATACAATGATCCGCTGGTGCAGAGGGTATTGGCCGGTAAATCTCCGGAAGCCCGCGCGTTTGAGCTGGTGAAGAATACCCAGATCAAGACCGTGGAACGGCGCAAGGCCATTTATGACATGAGCCCGGTTGAGATCCAGAAACTGAACGATCCGATGATCGAAGTCGCTCGTGTGGTGGATGGCGCGGCACGTCAGCTTCGCAAAATAGGTGAAGAACAATCCGAATTGACCAAACAGGCCCATGACAAGATCGCCAAGGCGCGTTTTGCTCTGATGAAAGAGCATTCCTACCCGGATGCCACGTTCACCCTCCGTCTTTCCTACGGCCAGGTGAAGGGCTATGAGGAAGCGGGACAGGCCATTCCGTTCCAGACAGACCTGAAGGGAATGTATGCCCATGCCGAAGATCATGATTATGAAGGCGATTTCGATCTGCCTGAATCCTGGAAAAAACCGCTCAAGGCGCTGGATCTGACCACACCGTGCAACTTTGTCTCCACGGCGGACATCATCGGCGGCAACTCCGGCAGCCCGGTCGTGAACCGTGCCGGTGAATTTGTCGGCATCGTATTCGACGGCAACATCCAGTCGCTGGTCGGGGAGTATGTTTATACCGATGTCCAGGCTCGCGCCACTTCTATCAACTGCCAGTTCATTATTGAAGCTCTGAACAAAGTTTATGGAGCGGAAGATCTGGCCAAGGAGATTTTGAATGGAAAAAGATAACTTCTCAAAAAAAATAAAAGATCATGAATGAAGAAGTAAAAAGTCAATATCAGGAAGATTCCTGGAGGATACTCCGCATCATGTCGGATTATGTGGATGCCTTTGAAACACTGTCGCCGCTGGGAAAGGCGGTAACAGTTTTCGGCTCGGCTCGCACACCGGCTAAGCATCCGGCTTATAAAGCCGCCCAAAAAATCGGCGCGCTGTTGGCTAAGAACGGTTTCGCGATTATTACGGGCGGTGGTCCCGGCATCATGGAAGCGGCTAATCGCGGCGCGGCCGAGGTCGGCGGTAAATCGGTGGGGCTCAATATCTCTCTGCCTTTTGAGCAGAAGACCAATCCGTATGTGAACTATCCGGTACCATTCCATTATTTCTTTGCCCGCAAGACCTGTTTTGTGAAGTACAGCTGTGCTTTCATATTCATGCCCGGCGGTTTTGGAACGCTGGATGAAATGGGGGAAGTCTTGACCCTGGTGCAGACTCACCGCATCCCGCTGGTGCCGCTCATCTTCTTTGGAAAGAAGTTTTGGGTCGGATTCAAGGATTGGGTCAGAGACAACATGCTGGCGGAGAAGTATATTTCAGAGGATGACACGAAGTTGTTCCATGCGACCGATGATCCGAAAGAAGTCCTCAAGATCATTGAAGATCATCTCCGCCGGACTGATACTCCGTTCCTGCCCAATAAGTGGATGGGCTAGAAGCCTGTTTACTCCGGGACGGGTGAAAATGCCCGTCCCGAAACTTATAGATTGATTTTCCATTTTTTTATAATTGATAAAAGTGAATCCAATAAAATGTGATTTGATACATTATTTTTAGGGTTTTATGAATATCAAAGAATATATTGCTAAAATTAACGAACAGTATCAAATAGACGGTGCTAGGGAACATGCTTATCGTCCTGCTCTTCAAGAATTATTTTCAAGTTTGTTACCTAATTTGACTGTAACAAATGAACCAGCCAGAATTGCTTGTGGTGCTCCCGATTTTATTTTCATAGATAAAAAAGCTAAATTACCTATAGCTTTTGCTGAGACTAAAGATATTGATGATGGAGATCTTGATGGACGTAGACAAAATAAAGAGCAGTTTAATAGATATAAAAATTCACTTGATACAATAATTTTCACCGATTATCTTGATTTTCATTTATATGAACATGAAAGATTGATCAAGAATGTGAGAATAGCTGAAATTAAAAAAGATAAGATTGTATTAATAGAAGATAATCTTAGAGAATTTAATGCTATAATTTCTCACATAGGTACAGCTAAAACCCAAAAAATCACATCTTCAACAAAGTTGGCAGAACAAATGGCTGCAAAAGCTAAACTTCTTGCGGAGACAATAAAGAAAGCTTTTAGTGATGATAATAAAAAGTATGATAATTCTCAACTCCGAGGACAGTATGAAGCATTTAAAAAAGTTTTGATTCATGATTTGACTTCAGATGCTTTTGCCGATATATACGCTCAAACTATAGCATATGGAATGTTTGCAGCTAGACTGCATGATACAACACCGGAGGATTTTTCTCGTGAAGAAGCAGCTAAACTCATTCCCAAGTCTAATCCATTTCTTAGGCAAATATTTCAGAATATTGCTGGATATGATCTTGATGAAAGAATTGTTTGGATAGTTGATGATTTAGCAACGACATTTGGGGCTACAGATATGCAAAAAGTTATGGGAACATATGCACAAAATGAGGTTCATAATGATCCCATGATTCATTTTTATGAGAATTTTCTTGCGGCTTATGATCCTGCACTACGTGATTCAAAAGGGGTGTTTTATACACCCGAACCTGTGGTAAAATTTATAGTCAAGAGTGTTGATGAAATTTTGAAAAAAGAATTTCATCTTAATAATGGATTAGCTGATTATGATGTGATAGAAAAAGATGTTATTAATGATCAGTATTCAGGGAAAAAAGGTGAATCTAAAACTTTAAAAAGAGAATTTCATAAAGTACAAGTACTTGATCCTGCAGCAGGTACAGGAACTTTTTTAGCAGAGATCATTCGTCAAATATACCATAAATTTGAGAATATGAAAGGAGCTTGGCAGGGATATGTAGAAGATAATTTGTTACCAAGGATAAATGGATTTGAAATTTTAATGGCTCCTTATGCTATAGCACATCTCAAATTGGATATGCTTCTTCAGAATACTGGCTATATACATAAAAAAAATAAACGCTTTCAAATATATCTTACCAATTCTCTGGAAGAGTGTCATCCTGACACAGGAACATTATTTTCGACATGGCTTTCACAAGAAGCTACAGAGGCTAACTATGTAAAAAGAGATTATCCTGTCATGGTTATGCTTGGTAATCCACCGTATTCAGGCGAGAGTTGTAATAAAGGCAAATGGATAATGGATATGATGAAAGATTATAAAAAGGAACCAGGTGGAACTGAAAAATTAAACGAACGTAATCCAAAGTGGATTAATGATGATTATGTAAAATTTATTCGATTAGGGCAACACTACATAGAAAAGAATGGAGTAGGAATCCTTGCATTTATTAGCAATAACGGATTTCTTGATAATCCAACATTCCGTGGTATGCGATGGAACTTGATGAAATCTTTTGATAAGATATATATCCTTAATCTTCACGGGAATAGTTTAAAAAGAGAGGTGGCTCCAGATGGAAGCAAAGATGAAAACGTTTTTGATATCACTGTTGGGACAAGTATTAATATTTTTATAAAGACAGGGAAAAAGGATAAAAAATCTCTTGCTCAATTTCATTATGCGGAAATTTATGGAAAGAGAGAGAAAAAATATGATTATTTAAGAACTCACAGTTATGATACCGTAAATTATCAGTGTATTACTCCTATTAAAAATTATTATTTTTTTGTACCTAAAGATTTTAAACTAACAAAGAAGTATGAAAAAGGATTTAAAATTTGTGATTTAATCCCTATAAATAGTATGGGAATAACGACTGGAAATGATAAAAATTTGGTATCATGTTTTCCATTTCCATCTGACTATAATTCACCTTATTGTTATAGACCTTTTGATAAACGATGGGTAGATTATGATACAAGAAAAATAGAAAGACCTAGAAAAGAGGTTATGTGTCATTTACAAAATGAAAATATTTCTATAGCTCTTATAAAAGTAAATAGTTCTTCGGATGGCTTGTTTAAAATATTTATAACAGACAGTTACACGGATAAATCAATACTATCTTCAAAGGATAATGCCAATGTATTTCCTTTGTATCTTTATGTTGATGGGAGAAAAGAGGCAAATCTGAATTTTGATAAATGGAATTCAATAAACAAGATTCTTAATAAAAAAACTACACCAAAAGAAATAATTTTATATGTATATGCTTTTTTATATAGCCCTTGGTATCGTGAGAGCTATAAAGAATTTTTAAAAATAGATTTTCCTCGCATACCGTATCCTTCTGATGAGAAATTTTTTGATAATTTGTCAAAGGTGGGAGAACGATTGGCTAATATACATTTGATGAAAGATAGTGGGAATTGGGAAGTTTCTGTAACATACCCGGAAGTAGGAGAAAATATTGTGGAAAAAATAAAATATGTTCCAGATAGTGGAAAAGTTTACATCAATAAAAAGCAATACTTTGGGAATGTTTCACAGTCTGCTTGGAATTGTTTTATAGGTGGATATCAACCTGCACAAAAATGGCTTGAGAATAGAAAAGGACGTTGTCTTAATTTTACAGACATCAGACATTATATGGAAATAATCTATGCATTAGAACAGACAGAGAAAATTATGAATGAAATTGATTCAATCATAAGACAAACAGCAGAATTTTGTTAAGAGTAATTTCTATTTACATATTTTTTAGATAAAAGTTTAACAAGTATAAGTGCAAAAGCTCAAAGAACTGTTTGAACATGTTCAGTCGCTGACGCTTGATTTTGAGGAAATGCGTCAGAGGGTTCGTGTTGTCGAACGGCATATTCTTTTGCCTATCAAACTGCTGGCCGCGCCGTTCGTGGTTTGGATGGCGCTGTCCCATCTGTGGAAGACGGAGATCCATTCCCACTGGGATGCCACCATGCACACGATCTATCTGTTCTTTCTGGCCTATTTCATGATCTCAGTGGCCTGGGCGATATTGATCTGGGGCATGAATGACCTGAAACAGTGGCAGCTGACTACAGTGGTTTTCGCAGGGATCGTGACGGATATTTTCTTTCTGTCCGGATTGATGGTCGCGTCCAAAGGATTCGACAGTCCGATCTTCTGGCTGTTTGCCTTGTGGATCGTCCACAGCGTGGCCTGTTTGCCCAGCTTTGCTCATCAGCTGAGTGCAAACACGATCATTTTCATCGTGTATGTGGCGGCAGGTATATTGGAGAACTGGGCGGTTTCAGCAGATGGTTTTGAACGGGAAGATTTTGTGGAATCTGTAGTACTGCGTATCTTTTTCCTGATCATGCTTTCTGCCTGCAGTATGGGGATGCATCTGGTGCTTGTGCGCCAGAAACAGGTCAGGGAAGAGGCTCAAGAGTTTCTGCTGCGCCAGGAACAGATCCGCGCCAATGGCCGGCTGGCGGCGGAGATCGCCCACCAGCTCAAGAATCCACTGGGCATCATCAATAACGTTGTTTATATCATCCAGAGAAAAGTGGAACGAGGCAAGACGGATATACAGGGACAAATCCAGATCATCCGTGAGGAGATAGACCGTTCTGACCGTATTATCACCGATTTGATGGGATATGCCAAACTGGCCGAAGGCAACCTGGAGCGGCTGGACATTAATAATGAGCTGGACTGGGCGGCCTCACAGGTCTTTCCCAAAGGTTCGCAATTCGGCATCCAGATCATTCGCGAGTATGCGCAGGGCCTGCCTAACATCCTGATGCAAAGGAGTCATCTGTCCGAGGTGCTGATGAATCTGCTCTCGAATGCGCGGGATATCCTGGTGGACCGGGGGCAGATCGCTTTACGGACCCGATTTGGTCAGAATTATGCCGTGATCGTGGAAGTGGCGGATAACGGTCCCGGTATGGAACCGGATATCCTGCCGCAGATATGGACACCCTATTTCACGACCAAGAAAAAAGGGACAGGTCTGGGACTGGCTATCGTCAAGCATAATGTGGAGATGTACGGCGGCCATATCGAGGTTTATTCAGAGCCGGGGAAGGGAACTTGTTTCACCATTGAACTTCCGGCTCGTTCATTTTTGAAATTAAGTTAAAATAGCGCGGGGAGTGTGTACGATGAAAAAGACATTGCCACCTTTAATGATCGTTGATGATGAGAGAAACATGCGGCTTTCTCTGCAGACGGTATTATCTGATGAGGGATACGAAGTCATCGCGGAGGATTCTGCTGAGAATGCTTATAAGACTTTGGAATCGAAAGAGGTCTTTATCATCATCACGGATGCCCGGCTGGGCGGGATGAGTGGATATGAGTTCCTGAAGAAGGTCAAAGAGCGCTGGAAGGATATCCCGGTGGTAATGATCACGGGTTATGCTACACCGAAGCTGGCTGTGGATGCGATCAAGTCCGGTGCGATCGACTATCTGGCCAAGCCCTTCGCACCGGAGGAGTTGATCCACTGCGTGAAGCGCTGTGCCGATCTCTATCAGTTGGTGGAGGAGAACCGTACTCTGAAAGTGGCGGCTACCGAGCAGTTCTCGTTGGACGGCATTATCGGCAATGATCCTTCCATGCAGTCGCTCAAGGAGCTGATCCAGACTGTGGCACCTACGGATGCTACAGTCCTGATCCTGGGTGAAAGCGGTACAGGCAAGGAGCTGATTGCCGGGGCGATTCATCATCTGAGCCGCCGTCGGACATCCAATTATGTGCGCATCAACTGCGCCGCAATTCCGGAGGCGTTGCTGGAAAGCGAGTTGTTCGGCCACGAAAAGGGATCCTTTACCGGAGCGCTCAAGCGCAAGATAGGTCGTGTGGAGGAAGCCGATGGCGGTACGATCTTTCTGGATGAAATTGGCGATATGAGCCGGCCTCTTCAGGCTAAACTGCTTCGTTTTCTGGAGGATGGAAGTTTTACACGAGTGGGTGGTAATGAGGAATTGAAAGTGGATGTGCGTCTGGTGGCTGCTACAAACCGTGATGTGATCGAGTTGATACATCAGGGTAGTTTCCGCGAGGATTTGTTCCACCGTCTGAATGTGGTACAGTTCCGTCCGCCGCCGCTCAGAGAGCGCGGAGGAGATGTCATCCTGCTGGCGGAGTTCTTCCTGAAACAGTTTTCATCCAATCTGGGCAAGTCCATCAAGGGGTTTACCAAAGCTGCTGAAGAGAAGCTGACCCGTCACCATTGGCCGGGGAATGTGCGTGAACTGCGCAACGCGGTGGAACGCGCGGTCATTTTGGAACGAGGTGATCAGATCAGCCCGGAGAATTTGCCCAGTTTCCAGATCGAAAGCCGTCTGCGCAAGGATTCCAATGCTTACGAATCATTCAATTCGTATGAAGAAATACTTGAAGATTGCGAACGGAATATGCTATTAACTACCCTCGAGCTGTGTGATTACAGTCTTGCGCGCGCTGCAGAGCGTTTGAAGATCACAGAGGCACTTCTCAAGAAGAAAGCCCAAAAGCTCAATTTAATTATAGGTTCCGTTCCCGGCAGGGCAGGACGCTAGTTTTTCGACTGCAGGGATTAATTAAAAAATGTTTGCTTTTATTGTTTCTGTTTTAGCCCAATTTGATGGGATAACGTCTGTTGAATCGAATGCGGTCAGCACCTCGTATAAATTCAATGTGGAGACGCTGTGCGGTGTGCTGATTTTGCTGATACTGGGTATTGGACTTGGTATATGGATCGCTTTCAAGAATATCCAGCATAAGAAGAAACACCATCATCACCATCATCACCATCATTCTTCCTCTTCTGAAAAGAAGGAGTCTGAAAAGAAGGAGGATTCTTCCGATTTTTCTGATTCTTCCGAAAAGGAGGAAAGCGATGATTCCGACTCCAAATCAGAATCTTCTGATGATGAGGAAGACGATGAGGAAAAAGAGAAGCACCACAGCGGACATCACCGCAAACGCCGCCGCCGCAGGGAACATCGTCCGCGTGGCAAGACCTTAGCTGAAAGTGGTGGACTGCCTCCGGTGCGTCCGCCGGGAGTCCCACCGCCGGCAGTCATCAAACGTGATGACGAGTATAGGTAAAAATGGTGCAGACCCAGTCATCCAGTCAAGAGATCACTAAAAAGAGCGCCTCCAATCTCGCTCTGGCTTTCATATTGCTGCCCAAGGAGAAACGGAACGCGATGGTTTCACTTTACGCGTTCTGCCGCATGGTGGATGACATTGCCGATGAAGAGACTTCTCCCATGGAAACACGCCGTGCGGAGCTGAACCACTGGAGGGAAGGTCTGCGGAAGATCTGCGATGGAGGATCTTCAGATATCCCTGTGCTGGAAGAATTCGCACCGGTCATCCGTCAGTACGGCATTCCTTATGAGCTGATGAACGAACTGATCCTGGGTGTGGAAATGGATCTGGACAAGGCCGAGTACCGTACCTGGGAGGAACTGGATCTGTATTGTTACCGGGTGGCTTCCGTTGTCGGATTGATGAGTCTGAAGATCTTTGGCTATACCCGGTCGGAAACTGAGGAATACGCCCTGGTTTTGGGGCGTGCTTTGCAGTATACCAATATCCTGCGTGATGTGAAGACGGATCGCGAAAAGGGTCGCATCTATCTGCCCTCTGAGGAATTTCAAAAGTTCGGAGTTACCCGTCAGAATATCCTGGACTGTCGCTACACGGAGAATTACCGCCGATTTGCCGAACACTACAAAGAACGCACGGTCGGCTATTACCAAAAGGCTTTGCAAGTCCTGCCACCAGAGGATCGTCCTAATATGATCGCGGCTGAATTGATGGGAGCCGTTTACTGGCAGCTGCTGCGCAAGCTGATCCATTTTGATTATAACGTTTTTGCCCACAAACCGGTGCGTCTGAGCAAAGGGGAGAAGATCTGCCGCATCCTGCTCACCTGGATCAAGTTCAAACTAGGCAGCAAATCCCCCAATTACGGAGTCTGACCTCTTCGTCTGTCTTATGCGATTGATCATTAACGCTGATGATTTTGGCAGGGATCCCGGTGCCAACGAAGCTATTGCCGACGCGCATGACCGTGGCATCCTGACCACGACCAGCCTGATGGTCAATGAACCTTCCGCGGCCGCTGCTGTGGAACTGGCTCGCCAGCGTCCCCGTCTGGGAGTGGGAATCCATCTGACACTTGTTTTTGGTCATGGCGGCTTGTCTCATGCACAAATTCCACATCTGGTGGATGAACAGGGAAAACTTTCTTACAACGCACCTGCGGCAGGGATGCGCTATTTCTTTCACCGTGCGGCTCGCGAAGAACTGCGGGTTGAGATTGCCGAGCAATTCCGCCGTTTTCGCGAGACTGGTCTGCCTCTGGATCATGTGAACGGTCATCTGCATCTGCATCTGCATCCCGTGGTAGCGGATATCCTGTTGGAGCATGCGAGGGAGTGGGGGATCCGCGGTTTCCGCTGGAGCCGGGATCTCTTCTGGCTCAGCTGGAAGCTGGGACGGGGACCGCTGTTCTACCGGGTCAGCCACGCGGTCATCTTCAACCTGCTGAGTCTGAGAGTGAAAAAACGTCTGGAACGTCTGGGGCTGAAACACACGCGCCGGGTCTTTGGTCTGATGCAGACCTCTCATGTGGAGGAGCCTTATCTGCTAAAGCTGCTGGATCATCTGCCGGAGGGCGATTCCGAGGTCTATTCCCATCCCTCCACCGAACCTCAGTACCGGGCCGAATACCAGGCACTGACCGCGTCCGCCGTCATCCGCAAGCTCAAAAACAGTTCCATCACGCCCATCCGCTACAGCGATCTGTAGTCCGCCGGGACCGGAACAGCGGCAGAAACAGAGAATTTTTGCGGAGAAAACCGATTTTCTTTCCCTTATCGCTTGACTTGAAATCACCGAATATGCCATGATGTGCCCCACGGGTGCGGCTCCCTGACT
>DBVN01000066.1:24967-25627 GCA_002308515.1 Verrucomicrobia bacterium UBA1263
ACCGGGGGTTCGAATCCCCCCTTCTCCGCCATTTCTTTTTTATTTTCCCCATCCACTTATTTTTACTGAGAGGTTTTTCGTTGGCACGCGGCAAGTTTTTTGCCTTTTTACTGGGATATGTTTGTTTGGAAAGAGTGCTTCGGATGAGTGAATAACAGATTTTTGAAAAGGTTTATCCAACATATTCGTAAAGAAAGAGATAAAAATGGAAAAGAATGAAATCATTCTGTTTGAAGCAAAGGGCAGCGCGGTGAAGCTGCCTGTTCTGCTTAAGTCGGATACGGTATGGTTGACTCAGGCTCAGATGGCGATGTTGTTTGAGAGAGATAGGACTGTCATTAGCCGTCACATTCGGAATGCAATTTCGGATGGTGAAATTGACCCGGAAGTGGTATGTGCAAAATTTGCACATACCACTCGGCATGGTGCAATGGAAGGTCTTATGCAGACTATAGAAGTGGAATATTATAACCTCGACGTTATCATCTCCGTGGGCTATCGGGTGAAGTCACAAAGAGGTGTGGAGTTTAGGCGCTGGGCAACAAAGATGCTGAAGGACTACATTGTACGCGGCTATGCCGTGAATAAACAGCGCATCGCAGAGCTTGGTCAGGCAGTGGAGGTAATGAAGCGTGTCTCTTGTATGATTAAAACGTCTTG
>DBVN01000094.1 GCA_002308515.1 Verrucomicrobia bacterium UBA1263
ACTGCTGAACAGAAGTAGTTTTTAATCATCATACTGATAATAAAGACGTCATCGGGATACCGGCGGCATCTTTTTTGCGAATGATCCCAAACCGCCTTATGGATCTTTTGCGTCTCAATTGGCGATTCCAGGGTAATGTAAAAGAGAGGGAAGTGGTTCCCTCTCTTTTTGATATATGGCAAAAGGTTATTCCGTTACACTGCCGGTGGCGGCCCATTCGCAGCCTCTAATGACCAGATCCCGTACACCTTTTTGTTTGAGGGCTTTCTGATCATGGCCAAAGCACTGATGGAAGACTCTGCCTTTGCCGTAGTTGACGGTAACGGCCAGAGGCTCATTCATTCCTTTTCTGCTTTCAAAGGTCGTTTTGCCCGTTACCAGAATGTCGTATTTTGTGTCGGGAGCGACAACCAGGGCGGAGTAAAGTTCATCATCCGCCTGGAAGTTTGACATTCCCTTGGTGACCGGGTGATCCTGATTGCTGACCGTGACATCGAAAACATGGGTTCCCGGAACGTGACCGGAACCGTCTTTGGGACTCCAGTAAACACCGCACATTTTTTTGAACTCCAGCCATTCGGGGAAGGAACCGCTGGCCATGTGGCTGATGACAAGACCCTTGCCGTTATTGACAAAGTATTCCAGATTGGCCTTGGCCTGGTCGGAGAGAGGTTCCCCGGAGACATTGGAACGCACAAAGAAGACAAGGTCGTACTTGTTGAGGGCTTTTGAGGATTCCAGGATGTTCATATCCTCGCAGACACGGACATCGAATTTGCCGGTGTCCAGCAGCATGGCGCGGTATTCCTCCTGAGTCACCCGCCATTGGTGAACGCCTACATCATCACCGGAGATGAACAATGCGTTGATTTTCTTATCAGCGGCCGAAAGCCCCGCGGCCATTCCCAGAGAAATGACACAANNNNAAGCCAGTAAAAAACTTTTTCTATTCATATCTATCACTCTATTTTGTTGTTATTTCTAACATCCGAAGCAACAGCATTATAGTCTGGATCCGGCGGATTTGCAAGAAGAGAATGTTTTTTATAAATTTTAGCGCATCAGGACTCGACTTGCGCTCTGGATTTTCCTAAAATACTTTGCGGTAAGCGGGAATGTGTCTCGAAAGTGTGAGAGTTCCGGCTTAGAAGAAAGAAAAGTTATGAATTCATCAAATAGTTTGAGAGGTTGCTCTCGTCGTGATTTTATTCGTTTGAGCGTGACTGGCGCGGTCGCGGCCGTGTTGGGAACCCGTTTGGCTTTTGTCGCGGAAGCGGCGAAAAAGAAGATCCCCGTGGGATTGCAGCTGTATTCCGTTCGTGAAGCCTGCGCCAAGGACCTTCCCGGGACTCTGAAGATCGTCAAAGAAATCGGATTCAGCGGAGTTGAGTTTGCCGGTTATCATGGCAAAACCGCCAAAGAACTGCGCACACTGCTGGATGACAATGGGTTGAAGTGCTACGGCACCCATACCGCATTGAATACGCTGCAAGGAGATGAACTGAAGAAGACGATCGAGTTCAATCAGATCATTGGCAATAATTTCCTGATTTGTCCTTATATGAATGGTGAGACCATTGATGGATGGAAGAAACTGGCGGATGAATTCAACGCGATGTCCAAGATCGCCCGCAAAGAAAAGATGTGGGTGGGTTATCATGCTCATGCGCATGATTTCCATCCTATTGATGGACAAGTGCCTTGGGATGTTTTCTTTGGCAATACGGACAAGCGGGTCATCATGCAGCTGGATACCAGCAACTGTCTGGATGCTGGACAGGATCCGCTGACTGTTCTGAAGAAGTATCCGAAACGCGGTCGTACCATCCATATCAAAGAACATGGCGGCGATGTGAATACGTATCTGGGCTCCGGCGATGTGAAATGGGAAGAGATCTTCAAGTTCTGTGAAAAGCATGGGACCCAGTACTATATCCTGGAAAATGAACGCGGAGCCAATCCTGAAGTCTCTATCAAGTCCGCTCGCGGCGACTTTGAAGGACTGAAGAAGTTAGGCAAAGTATAAATTTTATGATGCACGGAGCGGAGAGTGAGAAGCTCTCCGCTTTTTTTATCGTGATAAAGAAAGCGCAAAATTGACAAAATCCCCAAAAAAATGCATCCTGAACCAAGACGCGTCTATAAACGCCGCTCGGTGAAAATTTCTTTAAGAGAAATATAGAGGATGAAACTATCAGAAATTTATAAATCATCTGTTCCGGTGCTTTCCTTTGAGGTATTTCCGCCCAAGCCTGATATCCCGCTGGAAAAAGTGATGAATATTATTGGAGATTTTAAACAGTATTCTCCTGATTTTATTAGTGTAACTTATGGAGCCGGAGGGAGTTCTCGCGGCAGAACAGTAGAGATCGCCACCCGGATCCGCAAAGAATACGGTCTGGAGTCTGTGGCTCATTTGACCTGTGTGGGGCAAACCCATGAGGAAGTGGATCACATCCTGGAAGATCTTCGCCAGAACGGAGTTTACAATATCATGGCATTGAGAGGGGATCCTCCGCGCAATAATCCCAATTTCGATTTCTCCCGCGGGGAATTCAAATATGCCTCGGAATTGATCACTTACATACGGAAACGCGGTAATTTTGGGATAGCCGCCGCGGCCTATACGGAAGGCCATCAGGATTGTAAATATATCGACAAGGATTGGGAAAATCTGAAAAGAAAAGTGGATTGCGGGGTAGATCTTCTGATCACACAACTTTTTTACGATAACCGGCTTTTCTGGCATTTCAGGGATACGATCCGCAAGATGGGCGTGACCGTTCCGATCGTTCCGGGAATCATGCCGATGTTCAATGGGAGGCAGATCCGGCGCATTTTGAGTATGTGCGGAGCTTCCATGCCGTCAGAAATTTTGATTATGCTTGACAAGTACGGTGATTCAGACGAAGATATGTACCGCGCTGGCGTTGAGTACGCCATCAAACAAATTCAAGAGTTAGTAAGCGAGGGTGTGGATGGTATCCACCTTGAGCTAATGAACAGACCGGATCTGGCGCGGGATGTGCTGGGTGGTTTGAAGCGATTGAAAGGCGAGTCTTGATGATGAAGTCTTGACTTGCCGGTGTTTTATTTTACAATGACTGCCCTCTATTGCAGAGATAGAGGTTGAGAAGAGAAGAAGAGAGAAGAGAGAGTATGGCTCGTATTTGTGAATTAACTGGTAAGCGTCCCATTAAGGGTAGTATTATTTGGCGCAGTGGTAAAGCGAAGAAGAAGGGTGGTATTGGTCAGCACGTGACGGCTATTACCAAACGCCGCTTTATGCCGAATCTCCAACGTGTACGCGCCGTGGTGGATGGACAAATCCGTTATGTTTTGGTTTCCGCTAAAGCGATCAAAAAGGGATTGGTTGTCAAACCGCCGAAGCGCAATTGGAAACCTGCTGAAGAATAGTCTTTAGACATTATTTTGAAGAACCCGGTTCAGCCGGGTTTTTTTGTATACCCGATTTGGAAAAAATAAGAGATATATCTGATTTATAACCGTTTGATTCTTGTTTTTTTGTGAAAAGAAGGATTTAATCATAACCTGTTGAGAGTATGGAAGCTCAAGCATTATTTGTCCGAGATTTCGCCATAGTTATGCTGGTTGCCAGTGTGGCACTGCTGATTTTTCATCGTTTCAAACAGCCTAACATTTTAGGATATATCGTCACCGGTTTTCTGCTGGGACCTCATACACCTTCCCTTTTTGGATTGGGTTTGAAGAATGAGGAAAACCTGGAGATGATGTCAGACATGGCGATCGTGCTGCTGATGTTTTCTTTGGGACTGGAGTTCAGTATCCGCAAGTTGAAACAGGTGGGTATGCCGGCGACGATCGCGGCAGGGACAGAAGTCGTGATCATGTTTACTACAGGATGTGTGATTGGCAAGATTTTCGGCTGGAAAATGATGGACTGTCTCTTTTTGGGGGCGATCTTGTCCTCATCTTCAACGATGGTTATATCCAAGACGATGGCGGAATTAAATCTTTTAAGAGAAAGGTTTGCGGGTATCATCATCGGGATCACCGTTGTGGAGGATATCGTTTGTATTTCCATGATGGCTATTCTGGCCAGTATAGCCATGACAGGAACCATTCAAGTGACCAACATAACCGGGACATTTGGCAAATTGGGGTTGTTCTTTGTTTTAGTACTCATATTTGGTCTGCTGTTAGTACCCCGGCTGATGAATTATGTGGAACGTTCTCAAAAGAAAGAGCTGATTTTGGTTACATCATTGGGGCTTTGCTTTGGAATGGCATTGTTAGCGGAGACTTTGGGATACAGCACGGCTTTGGGAGCTTTTATTATTGGCGCTTTGATCGCGGAAACGCGCTCCATTCATGATGTGGAAAAAGTCGTTCAGCCTATCAAAGATATGTTTTCCGCCATATTTTTTGTGATAGTAGGAACAATGATCGATCCTAAGGCGGTAGTCCAGTATTGGCCTCAAATTTTGATTCTTTGTACGGCTGTTGTGATTGCCAAAACAGGGGCTTGTGCTTTAGGTGCTTTGGCTACGGGAAATCCATTCCCGACCTCCATGAAGGTGGGGCTGGGTATGTGTAATGTGGGTGAGGTGAGCTTCATCATTCTGGCGTTGGGTATGAGTTTAAATGCTATAGACGAACAACTTTATCCCATAGGAGTATCGGTTGCCATCGCGACAATGCTGGGAACGCCATTTATCTTTTCCAATTCAGACAGGATCATCCGGGTCTGCAACAAATTGATCCCCAAGGTGCTGATGCAGACGCTCGGGATTTATATCAACTGGTACCAGCATACGGGGATTGAAAATAAAGGAGATCCGCTGGCAGATTATGCTAAGAGGCTTTGTATCAAAAACGTATTGAACCTTGTAAGTATCACTGGGATCATGATCCTGACCGTTGTTCTTTTCAAAGTGATAGATGGATATATCCCTCAAGTCACATTATTTGCCGGGATGAACCTTTTGGACTTAGTGAATGATAGCTTTTATTTGGTTGGGGTGATTCTCTGCGCGCCGTTTATCCTGATCACCCATGAAAATCATTGTGCACTGGCTCACTTGATCGTACAGAAAGCATTGCCTGCTAATTTAGCCGTTTTTCAGAAACGGTTTGAGCGGATCATATATTGCGCGGCTGCTGGTGCATTGGGGGTTTATTGGATGCTTTTGATCAGCATATTGATTTTTCATACATATTGGATCTATGCTTATGCATTGTCAGTGATCGCTGTGTTGATCGCTTATCCTTTCAGAAGATATTTTGAGAGTATTTACCAAAAAGCGGAAATTGAGATCGAGATGATTCTGAGAGGCCAGAATAAGAAGACTCCCGATGTTGAGAAACATTCACATAATGCGAACGTTTTAGCGAATGATACACGGTTGTTTGAATTGAAAGAGGGTATGGTTGGAGTCGGTAAGCGCCTGAATGAGCTGGATCTCCATAAGAAAAGCGGCGCGACCGTTATTTCTATTGAGAGAAATTCATCTATGATCGTAAGCCCTGGTGGTGATGAGGAATTGAAAGCTGGGGATCATATTGTATTATTGGGAAATACCGAACAGCTGGATAAGGCAGGGATGCTGATTGTTGGAGAATCTTCAGAACTCTTTGAGATTTAGGATCTATGGAAGGAAACAGAGTATATTATCTGGATAATAACGCGACGACGGCGGTTGCTCCGGAAGTGTTTGAGGCGATGAAGCCGTACTTTCAAACAGAATGGGGGAATCCATCCAGTGCTTATTTTTTCGGGCATCATCTGAGCGGCGCGATCCAGGAAGCACGGGAAAAAGTCGCGGCGTTGATCCACGCTGAACCTCGCGAAGTTGTTTTCACAAGCTGTGGAACAGAAAGTGATAATACAGCTATTTTCAGCGCGCTTGAAACGACCGGTAAACGTCATTTGATCACGAGCGCGGTAGAGCATTCCGCCATCATGAATCAGACGCAATTTCTGAAGCGTAAGGGTTATAATGTGACTTATCTGCCGGTGAATCCCGATGGGACATTAGATCCGTCACAAGTGGCTGNNTGGCTGCCGCTATTCGCCCGGACACGGCACTTGTCTCGCTGATGTACGCGAATAATGAAACCGGGGTCATCTTTCCGATAGAGGAAGTGGGAAAGATATGTAAGAAAGCCGGTGTGCTGTTTCATACAGACGCGGTCCAAACTCCGGGAAAATTAGAGATCGATGTTCAAAAACTAGGCGTTGATTTTCTTTCTCTTTCCGCACATAAGCTGCATGCGCCTAAAGGGATCGGATTGCTTTACATAAAGCATCGCACACCTTTCCAGCCGTATGTGATGGGCGGCCATCAGGAGAATAAACGCCGCGCGGGTACGGAGAATGTTCCTTATATCGTTGGTTTTGGCAAAGCGGCGGAATTGAGTCTGGCCTCTATAAAAGAAGAAAAGACCCGTGTGAAAGAACTTCGTGACCGTTTGGAGCAGGGGATATTATCCGCGATCCCGTATACGCATTTGAATGGAAATAAGGATCTGCGTTTGCCCAACACCAGTAACATCACTTTCAGTTATATTGAGGCAGAGGCTATTTTGATGCTGCTGGATCAGTTGGCTGTTTGTGCTTCCAGCGGATCGGCATGTACCACTGGTTCATTGGGCGCGTCTCATGTTTTGAACGCGATGGGACTTTCACCCATGGAGGCCAGAGGAAGTGTCCGTTTCAGCTTGAGCCGCTACACGACAGCGGAGGATGTGGATCATGTTTTGAAGCACTTGCCGGGGATCATTGCCAGACTGCGGACGATGTCGCCTTTGAATGAGATGCATCCCGATAATGTGTAAACTTTATTTTTTTCGGGCAGGCCGGTTGACGTTTAGGTAAGAGTGTGCTACTTTTACCTCTGGTGTTTGAGAGTGTGATTCTCTAAACATAGATGATATTGTGGCTCGGCTAGATAAATCATATTCATCTCCAGATTCAAATAATGAGGATGTAGTTACTCAATTATTGCCTGCGAATTCTTATAAGATTCATGAGGCTGGGTTAGAGTTTTTCTCCGAAAGAAAAGTGGAATTATACACGGAGATGCATTTGCAGGTGGAACATCCTGAAACAAAGAAAGTCGTGGACTTTAAAGGAGTAGTGGTCGGATGTACCGGTAATAAGCAGCAAGGTTATCAAGTGTCTCTGGCTTATACCAATATCACAAAAGAAGTACAGTTTGCCCTTTACGAAATGTATTGGGCGCAAATGTAGTTTTTCCCTCTTATCATTCCGGGATTTGCAGAAAAATAAAAAAACGGCCTCAAGGCCGCTTTTTTGTTTAATACATTATTCGTTATTTACTACTTTTGAGGAGGCTGCTGCTTGGGCTGCTGTTTTTGCTGCACCAGAACAACAGGAACCGGGATGCGCAGTTTCATCACTTCATCGATCAAGATCTCGATCGTGTAGATGCCCTGTTCTTTAAATTCAACTTGTCCGAATACCGACACATTTGTGGTATTTTGTGCCGGGCTTTGAAGAGCGAATTTGAAAGCGCTCTTGCGCAGCACAGTTGTTCCATCCGGAGCGACCAGACGAACTTCCTGATTGAATTCACCAACGCCGGCAGTCCAGCGATTGAAGACACACAGTTTATAGGCGGCAATGGGAAGCTGGGGAACCCGAACTTCGGAGATGACGCCAACGATGATAAAATTGCCAGAAGATTCAACACGCACATCCTCACAGAGCAGGGATGCCTGTAAATCGGGCAAAATACGAGAAGCATTCATATTATTTTTTTTAGTTTATTGTTTAATTATTATTGTTTCAAATTTGCCATTTTAGCTGCACGAACAGTATTTTTCATCAGCATGGCGATAGTCATAGGCCCGACCCCGCCAGGGTTGGGTGTAATTTTACCGGCAATCGGTTGGACTGCGTTGAAATCCACATCACCTACAAGGCGATAGCCCTTAGGCGCGTTAGCGTCATTGATCCGATTGACTCCCACATCAATGACGGTTGCTCCGGGTTTGACCATGTCGGCTTTTACAAATTCCGCAACTCCAAGAGCTGCGATCAGGATATCCGCATCGCGGCAGATGGATCCTATATTGCGTGAACGAGAGTGACAAATCGTGACTGTGGCATTGGCGTGAGGACCTTTTTGCATCAGAATGGAAGCCATAGGCTTGCCAACGATGTTTCCTCTGCCGAGAATGACCACATTTGCGCCGTTGGTCTCAACACCTGAGCGGATGAGCAATTCATGGATGCCGCCGGGAGTGCAGGGGACAAATCCATGAGTGTCACCCAGCAGTAACTTGCCCACATTGACAGGATGAAAACCATCCACATCTTTATCCGGAAGAACTGTTTCAAAGACTCTGGCCTGATCAATATGTTTGGGAAGGGGGGCTTGAACAAGTATCCCATGAACAGATCGATCCGCGTTGAGTTTATTTAAAAGAGTCAAAAGCTCGGCCTCAGAGGTAGATTCCGGGAGAATGTGAAGGATGGACTTGATGCCCAGCTTGGCAGCCATCTTTTCTTTCATTCCCACATATACTTTAGAAGCCGGGTCTTCACCGACCCGGACAAAGGCGACCGCCGGTTGGATTCCCTGCTTCAGCAGGGCTTCCACCTCACGAGCCGTTTCTTCGTGTATGGCGGCGGCAATGGCCTTCCCATCTATGAGGTTATCTATCATTGAGTTATTGATTTCTCAACTCGATCGTTTTTACTGTCAGGAGCGGGTGATTCTTCCAGCGGGAATCTATGGATTCAGGACCGGTGACTATCACTTTCTTGCCGGCATACGGTTTAAGAGAAATTTCATTGTCCTTGGTGATGTACAGGAAGTTCATCATCCTTCTATCATAGATATTGTACAGTGAATAAGGAGTTGGCGCTGCCGGACTTTCATTCAGACGGACGATTCCCTCACGCCGCGCGATCCGGATGCCGTCCGCAGTTATGGTGGTACCGGTAGTACTATTGGTCTGAGTGCTGACAGGAACTATCACGATCTGTTTTTTCTCCGTTTTTTCCGTGACTGCTTCTTCAGCCGGAGCTTCAGCTTCTTGAGCGGTATTCTTTTCCACGGCAGGTTGTTCCGCCGGTACCACAGGAGGTTGCGTTGTAATGGCAATAGTGACAGGAGTCGGTTCTTCTATCTGGACTTCAACAACTTCCGGCGTTTCATTCACCGCCGGTTCTGTTTTGGGCTCTTCTTTCTTGACCGGTTTTGCCTCAGCAGCTTTTATAGTAACCGTGGAGGCGATTGTTTTTTCTGGCGCAGGGGGCTCAGGCTTTTCGACTTTAACCTCCGGAGCAGGGGATTTTTCAACAGGACCGGTCAATTGGATATAATCTTCTGCAATGTATCCAAAAGCCTCCGGACCTTCAACTTTTGTCCATTCGCCTTCTGTTCCCAGAATAGTGATCTTTTCGCCTTGTTTCAGTTGGCCTACTTTTTTGTAGTTTGTACCGGGGCCTTCTCTGAGGTTGAGGTTGGTTTTGGCTGTGCCATCCTCATTCAACAAATCACTTTTGATATAAACAGGAGCGGAATTCAGACGGACTTTGATCCAGCTTGCCGGCATACCTTCAATGGGAGGAGTAATTGTATCACGTTCGACCGCAATATATTTTGCTCCTTTCACAGCCTTTTCGATAATGTCTGAATTGGTGGATATATCGGATCGCACATTTACCCGATCACCTGTTACAACGGCTCCCTGATCGGCTGAAACTGCAACTTGTCCCAGGATTGCCAGAGAGAGGATTATGGAATATCTCGTCACACTCATGCGTTAAGTAAAAACTGTATTTCGGTTTTTGTCAATAACCGCCATTTGCCTAATGCTAATTTATCTAATTTTACTGATCCTACCTGCACTCGACGAAGTACAAGAACGATCTGATCCAGTGAATCCAGGATACGCCGAATTTCTCTGTTTTTGCCTTCCCGAAGTGTGATCGTCAGGCAGGTGCGAGTGTTATTCGTGCGTAAGATCTTGACTGCTGAAGCCCTTAAAAAGTCACCTTCATGGTAAATGCCTTTGAGCATTTTTGAAATGGTTTCTTTTTTAATAGCTCCTTGAACTTCAACGTAATAAACTTTATCTACTCCGGATGAGGGATGTGTGATATGATTACACAACTCCCCATCGCTGGTTAACAGGATAAGTCCTTCTGAATCATAGTCTAACCTGCCAACAGGATAGACATGCTGCATTTCCGGAGGGAGAAAATCCAGCACAGTCGGACGTCCTTGGGGATCTTTACGGGTACAAACGACATCACGGGGTTTGTACAAGGCGATATAGAGTTTTCTGCGGGCTTTGACCTCAGCGCCATCCACGGTGACACGGTCTTCCAATGGAGAGACTTTTGTGCCCAAAGTAGTAATGCGGCGACCATTTACCGCCACACGTCCTTCAATGATCAGCTGTTCAGCTGCTCTCCGGGAACAAACCCCGGCTTCAGAAAGAAATTTCTGGAGACGGATCAAAGATTGTTCTTCATTTGGAGAACGGTTCACCTAGAAAACAAAAAGGAAAATCCTCCTCTTCAGAGTTGGATAATTCCTTAAATCACAGAAAACAAAATCAGCAGGTTAGGCGACGAACTTGGTTTTCTTCAGATTGAAAACCCGGTCTCCTTCACGCCACTCTTTACGCTTCTTCAAAACCTCAACGCGTTCCTGACGTTTGAGAACGTTCCGTTTCGCGCCCAGGGAAGAAGCCCCTTTCAAACTATTATGCAATGACATAGCAAAAAATAAATTACACCACAGGCCAGCTCCTTCATGGAGAGGCCGACCTATTCTGCCAGAGATAAGAAAAAATGCAAATAGTTTTTGAGGCAATTCATTTATTTTTGAAGAAAAGGATTGAATTAGCGGCTGTTGATTTGCTAGTTTGCCCCTGTTAGTGACTATTAACAGAGTATGATGAAGAAATCGATTTTTTTAGGATGTTTCTTGGGGTTGTGCGCGTTTTGGGGACAGGCACAAGTCGAAAAAGGTACAGGACAAAATCCTTATTTTAGAATAGAAGTGATTGACGCTGAGAATAATTGGCCGGTTCCTCTGGTCGAATTCAAAACAGTGGAAAACATTCGTTTTGTAACGGATAATGCCGGTGTCATCGCCTTCTATGAACCGGATCTCATGGGAAAAGAGGTGTGGTTCGATATCACAAGTCATGGGTATTCCGTTCCCAAAGACGGTTTTGGTTACCGGGGCGCGAGACTGAAACCTGTCTCCGGAGGGAAAGCTGTTGTCAAAGTCAATCGCGATATGATAGCCAAGAGATTAGGGCGTTTGACGGGCAGCGGATTGTTCGCGGAGAGTCAGAAATGCGGAACGGATATGGACTGGCAGGATGCCGGAGTGGTCGGCTGTGATACGGTGCAAACGACTCCCTATAAGGATCATATTTTCTGGGCTTGGGGAGATACTTCGCTTTCACCTTATCCTCTGGGGATATTTAATACCAGCGCGGCAAAGACACCTCTTCCTGAGACATGGGCATATCCCGGTCAGCCTCCGGTCAAAATAAAATATGATCTATTCAAGAATCAGGAAGGCAAGCCTCGCGGAGTCATTCCTTTACCCAGTGAGGGGCCGATTTGGATCGGAGGAACGTTGTCCCTGAAGGATAAAGATGGAAAAGAGCATCTCTGCACGGTTTACAGCAAGATCAAAAACTTTTTGCAGGCTTATGAAAAGGGATTAGCTGTTTGGAATGATGAAAAGGAGGAGTTTGAGTCAGTCAAGGTACTTTGGAACAAGTCTTCGGGAAAAGACGCTCCGTCATGCCCGGAAGGAAATCAGGCCTTTTACACGGATGAACAGGGAGTGGAGTGGGTGTATTTTGGCAGTCCGCTTCCCAATATGAGATGCCGGGCGACTTATGAAGCCTGGCTGGAGCCGGAAAACTGGGAAAGTGTTTCTACTCCAAGAGTTCTTTCCTCCGTGAAGGACGGGACTCAGGTTCGTTTGCATTCCGGTTCGATGCAATGGAGTGAACATAAAAAACGCTGGGTCTCGATTTTTGTTGAGCAGGGAGGCAGTTCTTTCCTGGGTGAGGTTTGGTACACGGAAGCACCTTCCCCGACAGGCCCTTGGAAAAAAGCTGTAAAAGTCATAACTCATGATCATTATACTTTTTATAATCCCAGACTGCATCCGGAGCTCCTTCCCTATGATAGCACCTATCTATTGTTAGAGGGTTCCTATTCAAAACAATTTTCCGGAAACGAATACCCGACAGCTCGTTACGATTATAATCAAGTGCTCTATCGTGTAGATTTGGATGATCCTGAGTTAAAATCTGAATTGTTTGAATAGAAATACTTATTAGTAAGTCACGTTGCTGAGATTCTCCCTTGCGCTGGGAGAAAATATCTGGTACTTTATTTTTACGTTCCACCGGCCAGGAAGCCGGATAGGAAAGGAAGTCTCTCCGAAGGAATTAGGATG
>DBVN01000026.1:0-607 GCA_002308515.1 Verrucomicrobia bacterium UBA1263
GGAGCCGCGAAAGATTCCTGGTTCCAACATCTTACCTATATGACAAAAGTGGAGGAAGGTTCCTCGAATGAGTGGCTGGAACCCGTGGATGACGAAACCTATAACAAGCTGAAATAATATCAGCGGCATTTTGAGATAAATAAGAATGAAAAGACGTGAATTCCTCCGCAGATCAAGTCTCGCGGGTATGGCTGGGATCGGTGCCGCGGCACTGGTCATGCGGTCGTTTGCCGAGCCAGAGGAGAAAACCCATGACACGAGACTCAATGTGCTGGACTTTGGCGCCAAGGGAGATGGAAAGACATCCGACACCGCCGCCATCCAGAAAGCGCTGGACGCTGCCGGCAAGGTCAATGGGACCGTCTATTTCCCGGCGGGGATCTACCGGTGTCATGGATTGAAAGTGCCGGCTTATGTCACCCTGCTGGGCGATCCCTGCTGGATCTACCATTGCGAGAAACGCGGCGCTGTGCTGGAACTCGACAGCCAGGATACAGACTGTCTGCTCGACATCACAGGCGCGTTCGCGGCCAGGATCCGGGGAATGGTGCTGTGCGGCATTCCCGACGCCGAGAAGCCAATCCACGGGATCTATCTGAACAACAAA
>DBVN01000026.1:677-1528 GCA_002308515.1 Verrucomicrobia bacterium UBA1263
GTGGCTGTTCATTGTGCGCCACAGCCAGTTCATGTCGAACAAGGGCGACGGCATCCGTCTGCTGGGATGGGATGGATTTGTCACGGACAATCAGTTTTCGGCGAACGGCGGCAACGGTTTCGGATGCGATGATGTAGGCGCAACGGTGATGTTCACGGCAAACCGGGTGGAATGGAATCGCGGATACGGACTTTTCATTCATGGAGGCGACGACTGGAACGTGACGGGCAACTCTTTCGACCGGAATCATGGAGCCGGACTCTACGCGCTGAAGGCTCAGGCGGTCACCGTCACAGGCAATGTCTTCCGCCGGTGCGGCAAAGACTCCAGCTATCTGTCTGAGGGCGAGCGCTCATGCCAGGTCAGGCTGGAGGATTGCCACGGTTTTTCCATGACGGGCAATACCTGTCTGGCCGGACAAGATGACGGCGGCAAAGGTCTGTTCACACCGCAAGTGGGATTCATCGTAAAGAAAATGTCGCACTCGGTCATCATGGGCAATACACTCTGGAACGGTTATATGAACGAGATGATCGTTGACCAGGGAGAACATGGCGAAGACTTTATCCTGAAAGATAACGTGGGCTGCGCGAAGAAGGCCTGATGTAAAGATTTTTGGGGTAAGACAAAAAACACCTAAAAAAGGAAATCATCTTTACATTTCCTGAAAAAGGAATAAAATGAAAACGAACTCCGGGTGGAGTTTGAAATAAATGCATATCATATCGGTAAAAACACTCAAACTTTTTTTGGAGGCGTATCCCGATGCTGAATCTGCTTTAAAAGCATGGATCCTCTGCGTTAAAAAAGCTCAGTGGACAAAACCAAACGACGTGCTGGATAGTTTTAAT
>DBVN01000026.1:1536-7622 GCA_002308515.1 Verrucomicrobia bacterium UBA1263
TCTTCCAATGACCGTCATTAGAAATTCCAACTCTAATGGCGATTTTGGGTTTAATGGCGCGGATACATTAAGGAACAATCGTGTCGTGTTCAATATCGCTCACAATAAGTACAGATTGATCGTTAAGGTGGAATACAAAAAAAATGTCGTTTTTATCCGATTTATCGGAACTCACAAAGAATACGATAAGATTGACGCGGAGAATATATAATGAAAATCATAAGAACAGAAAATGAATATGAAGCCGCTCTTAAACGAGTGGAAGCGATCATGGATCTGGATTCTCCAAGCAATGATGAATTGGACGAAATGGAACTCCTTGTTCTGCTGATCGAAAAATACGAAGCAGAACACTACCCCATCAGCGCCCCCGATCCTGTGGAGTATCTAAAATTCATAATGGAGAAAGACGGGCTTACTAAAAAGGATCTGGCCAAATACATTGGGAACCTCAGCAAAGTCTCTGAAGTGCTGTCCTATAAGGTCAAGCTCAGCCTGAACATGATCCAAAATCTGCATGAGGGGCTGGACATTCCATTGGATGTGCTGAGTCAGGCTTACGGCAAAAAGAAAGAATCGCAGGGCAAATATCCTGCCGAGTATTACGGCTGCTTTAATGAGCTTGTAAAGCGCGACTATTTTCCGGGTTTTAATGGAACTTTGAATGAGGCGAAAAGGCAAAAAGATGAACTGCTTGAAACCCTGATCAATGGCTATACGATAGGCGAACAATGCTACTGCCGAAAAACAAAAAACGCGAAAATCGACCATTTTGCTTTATTCGCGTGGCAATGCCGGATCAAACAACTGCTTTCATCCGAACAACTTCCCGATTTCAAAAAAGATAAACTGCCCAAAACTTTTCTGCGGGACGTAGCTAAGCTGAGTTATTACACTGACGGATGCAAGCTGGTAAAAGAACACCTGAATAAGTTTGGCATCCATTTTATCATCTTAAAGCACTTGCCAAAGACGAATCTGGACGGGGCAGTGTTTATGTTCCACTCCCATCCTGTTGTCGCTTTGACACTTCGCCACAACAGAGAGGACAATTTCTGGTTCACGCTTCTGCATGAGCTTGCGCATGTTATTTTGCATCTGAAGGATGAGAATACTTCCTTTTTCGATGATACCGCCGACGAGAAGAAAGGCTCTATCGAAGACATTGAAAAGCAAGCAAATAAAGAAGCTCAAAACGCGCTATTCCCCAGTCAGATCTGGAATCAATACAGATCCGGAAATGATACTGTCTCGGATCTCTCGAATAAATTGCAAGTGGCTCCTTCCATTATCGCCGGCAGAATCCGGTTTGAAGCGCAAGACTATCAATATTATTCAAATGTCACTCATAAAAACGATATTCGCGAAAAATTAGGAGTGTAATAAAATCCTTCTGCATAAGGAAAATAATCAAAAAATCCGTTTTTGTCGTTTCCTACTGCGGGGACTTGTGCTACTATAGGTTGTACGGGGTACATCATGAGATGCCCAAGATGTAAACATTCAGAGGATAAAGTCACGGACTCACGCTCTTCGCGCGAGGACACGGTCATCCGTCGCCGCCGGGAATGCCTGAAATGCGGTTTCCGCTATACGACTTATGAGAAAATCGAGCAGGAGGATCTGCTTGTGATCAAGGCGGACGGATGCAGAGAGGCTTTTTCGCGCGACAAACTCCGCTCCGGGATCGTGAAGGCTTGCCAAAAGCGGCCTGTCAGCTCCGACCAGATCGAGAATGAAGTGGAGGCTATCATCCAGGATCTTTACATCCGCGGCGGCAACGAAATCGCCGCCAGTGAGTTAGGCGAGATCGTGATGGAACGGCTCAAAAAACTGGATCCGGTGGCTTATATCCGCTTTGCCAGTGTGTACCGGCGCTTTCGGGAAGTCTCGGATTTTGTTTCCGCCGCGAAGAATTTTGACAATAAGGAAGGGGAAAAGACGGAACCCAAGTCCTCTTCTGCCGCAGAACAGGAGGATAAATGATCGCACTTCATTCCGATTGTATCCTGCTGGAAACGGATCACGGTGAATGTACACCGGTCTTTCCGGAAGATGTTTCTCAGGAAATGCTGGGCATCCATGCGGATCCCGACTACTTCGCGGGAGCAGTGGGAGCCGTGTTTGCCTATATCCATCAGAAGCAGTACCGGAGCAAGGTTTCTCTGGAGAGGCTTTCTGATCTGGTTTCGATGGCCATGATCACGCCGCAGGGCAAGCTGACCCGGCATATCTGGCTGCCGGAGCTGATGCAGGCTGAATCACTGCTGGGCGAGCTGGAGTTCTTCGCCAATCTGAAGGAGATCCTGCAATCCCTGAAGAACACAAACGCGGAGCTGATTTTTGTAGAAGGGATCCGGAATTGTGTCCTGAGCTGTCTTCACCGTCAGCGCTGGAGCAAACAGCCGAAACAGTTCGCGGAATCCGTTGTTGATTTTATCCAGCAATTCACCAAACAGACTCTGGATCCGGAGTGTGTTTTGATCATCCAATAGATTTTATGAGTACTATATTTGAACGAATCATTTCACGGGAGATCCCGGCCGACATCGTTTTTGAAAACGAGGAGCTGCTCGCCTTTCGCGACGCGTCTCCGCAGGCTCCCACTCATGTCCTCATCGTGCCCAAGCGGGTCATCGCCCGTGTGGACGAAGCCAAACCGGAGGACAAAGAGCTGCTGGGCGCACTGCTGCTGGGAGCCGCGGAAGTCGCCCGCAAACTGGGACTGAACCAGAACGGATACCGTCTGGTGATCAATAACGGGCCTTTTGGCGGTGAAACAGTCCCGCACCTTCACTGCCATATCCTGGGCGGACGGCCGCTGGGATGGCCTCCGGGCTGATCTGGCGCGAAGAATGCCCCTATCCCAAACTGAAAAACAGAGGAACGGCAAACGGTGCCGTGTGTTCTTTTTTTGCTGGTTTCAGAATATTTTTTAAATCACTTTAGCTATGACAAAAGAATCTTTCAACGAACTGCGTTCACGTTTCCGCAACTGGAAAGCCGAAGGACAAAAGATCGCTTCCCTGACCGCTTATGACTATCCCACAGCGCGTCTGCTGGATGAGGCCGGGGTGAACTTTCTGCTGATCGGCGACTCTCTGGGGATGGTCGTCCTGGGCTATCCGGATACGATAGATGTCACCATGGAAGATATGATCCATCACACCAAAGCGGTAGCCCGCGGATGCAAGCGCGCTGTTGTCATAGCGGATATGCCCTTCAGGAGCTACGAAACACCTCAGCAGGCCGTGGAAAACGCCAAGCGGCTGGAAGATGCCGGTGCTCAGTGCGTCAAGCTGGAAGGCGGCCGNNACCGCGTCATCCTGCCGCAGATCGAAGCCATCCTGAACGCCAATATCCCCATCCTGGCTCACCTGGGAATGCTGCCTCAGCACGTCCGCGAGGAAGGCGGCTACCATATCAAAGGTAAATTGGAAGCGGAACAGAAAGCCCTGCTGGAAGATGCTCTGACACTGGAAAAGACCGGTGTACTGGGCACAGTGCTGGAACTGGTAAAACACGATTTTGCCGGGCAGATCAGCCGCGCGCTCAAGATCCCCACCATCGGCATCGGCGCAGGCTCCAACTGCGACGGACAGATCCTCGTCTTCCACGACCTGATCGGCTACTTTCCCTGGTTCGTTCCCAAACACGTCAAACAGATCCTGCACACCGGCGAGGATATCCGCGAAGGCGTGCGCAAATGGGTGGATGAACTGAAACGCTCTTGACAGAAACAGGTTCCGAACCGAAAATAGGCTCATGAAAGTAGTCGCGTTCAACGGCAGTCCGCGTAAAAACGGCAACACGGAATTTCTTCTGAACACGGTTCTGAGTGTTTTGGCTCAAAACGGCTGGGAAACAGAGTATATCCAGGTGGGCGGTGTCCCTGTGCGGGGATGTATGGCCTGCTATAAATGTTTCAAAAACGCCAACGCGCGCTGCGTCATCCAGACCGATCCCGTGAACGAATGGATCGCCAAAGCCGAAAAGGCCGATGCCATCCTGCTGGGCTCACCCTCCTACTTCACCAACGTCAGCTCCGAGCTCAAAGCCTTCATGGATCGTCTGGGGCTGGCCGCCTACTCGGTGGAAAAATCTCTGCTGAAAGGCAAGATCGGCGCGGGAGTCGTCACACACCGCCGCGGAGGCGCCACCTGCGTTTTCGACCAGCTCAACCATTTCTTCCTTTGTCTGGGGATGATCGTGCCAGGCTCCTCGTACTTCAACTTTGGCGTTGGACGGCTGCCGGGCGATGTCCGCGAGGATCAGGAAGCCATCGCCAATATGAAACACCTGGGCGAAGCCATCAACTGGCTGGGTCGTCTCATCCAAACCGCGCCTGCTGCCTACCCGCTTCCTCCAACGATTTCATAATTCCCGGCAGACGATAAAAGATCCCCGGCGGGGTGAACCGTCGGGGATCTTTGTTTTTATATCGCAGAGACACCGGGATTCCCGCGTCTCAGACGCCCGAATCGGGCATCTCTACATCAGATCATTGGACCGGAACGAGGGCGAGGCGGAAGCCCACGATTTCGTAACCGGAATCCTGCATATCGTAGCCGCGATACGCTGAACGGCAAGCTCTGGCGAAGGTATCCCAGTCGCCGCCGCGATGCACACGGTTGATGCCCTTGTCTGATCCTGCGGGATCCGTCACAGCTGAATCCGGATAATCTCCATACAGGTCAAAACACCATTCATTCACATTTCCGTGCATATCATAGAAACCCCAGAGATTCTCCTTTTTCCGTCCGTCAGGCACTGCGTAACCGCTGCTATTGTATTCATAATAGCCCACTTCATTCATTTCGGGACATTCACCATACTCAGACGACAGATTCTTTCCGTTGTTCAGGGCTGTGGTCGTTCCGGCGCGGCAGGCATATTCCCACTGCGCTTCGGTCGGCAGAGAGTATTCATATCCTTCCGGCAGACGACCGGCTCTGCGTTCGATTTCTGTCACCTTGGCACAGAATTCCAGAGCGTCATACCAGCTGACACTTTCCACCGGACAGCGATAAAACTCATAGGCGGAAGGATTCGTCCCCATCACAGCTTCATACTGTTCCTGGGTCACTTCATACTTGCTCAGCCAGTAGTTTTGCGTCAGTGTCACAGGGTGCGAGGTCTCATCATCATATCTGCCCAGTTCACTTTCCGGGCTGCCCATCCAGAACGTGCCCGGCGTAACTTTGATCATCTCCAGATCATTTGTCATATCCATGAGAATGAAATCGCTGCTCTTTGCCAGCGCCACACGGAAGCCGACACTCACATATTGGTAGTTGAGATCACCTTTATTCCGACTCGCGGAACGACAACCCATCGCGGTACGATCCCAGGCACCGCCGCGCATGATATGTTCTGTACCCAAGGTCGGTCCCCAGGGATCAGTCACATCAGAAGTCGGATAAGCTCCGTACCAGTCTGAACACCATTCCAGCACGTTTCCGTGCATATCATAGAGTCCCCAGGCATTCGGCATCTTCTGACCCACCGGATGACTCACCATAGCGCCATTGGGCGCGTAGTACCAGCCCACTTCATCCAGATTGGGACATACACCATCGATTTGGTCATCTGTCTCAATATTGGTTCCATTGTTGAATGCTGTGGTCGTCCCGGCACGGCAGGCGTATTCCCACTGTGCTTCGGTCGGCAGGGTGTATTTATAACCTTCCGGCAAACGACCCAGCTCGCGCGCTCTCGCTGTCAATCTGGCGCAGAATTCCATCGCATACTCCCAACTGATATTCTCCACCGGCAGATCGGCTCCACGGCAGTAGGAGTTATTCCAGCCCATTACGGCTTCAAACTGCGCCTGAGTCACTTCATACTTGCCCAGCCAGTAGCCCGACAGATACACATCATGCTGTACCTCTTCGGGATCTCTGCCCAGCTCGTTTGCGGGACTGCCCATCGTGAACTTGCCCGAACCGATCCAGAGCATATCCAGACTTACATCCTCCGACAGAGAAAGCGTAAAGTCTCTGATGGGTGTCAGCGCCACACGGAAACCTACGTTATTGAGATGGTAGTCCGGCCCGCCATAGCCTCGAGCCGCCGAACGGCAGCGG
>DBVN01000047.1:0-27533 GCA_002308515.1 Verrucomicrobia bacterium UBA1263
TGTCAATCTCGTGTAGACAATATCTAATGATGATTTTGGGTTTAAAAACACTTGACATTTTACTTTTTGAAAAATTAAACTTAAAGTGTTGTTGGACAACTTGAAAAAGTTGTAAAAGTAATCAGGAACAATAAAAACGAAAGAAAAACATGATGCCTTTAGACATAACAGATATTCTTATTAAAATTGTTAAAATTATCGCATTTTGTTTTGCATTAGATTTTGTCTTCATAGGACTGTGTTGTGATGTATGTTTGTGGTTTGAAAGTAAACCTAATATATTATGTCCCAGAATGTTATTCTTTAAAAAATTTAAAAAAATAATGAGTGGAGACCGTAAAGCCTGGAAATATGTCCCATTTGTCAGTTATTTTGTTTCATTACACTGGGGATATGAGATTTTCTGTTTTAATGATTACGTTCCTTGTTACAGCAACATTATTCTTCTGCTTTTATCAATCCATTCCATTATTCTTATAATAGCTTGGTTAAGAGAAAGAAGACTATTAATCAAGAATCAAGAACAATAAAAACGAAAGAAAAACATGATGCCTTTAGATATAGCAGATATTTTTCAAAACCTGCCAATACCGATCCCCAGTTTTTCAAAACATCCCGGGTTTTGTATATTTGTGGTGTCATATTACATCGTTGCATTGTTGATGCAATTCTCGGCAATGTACCAGGATTTTATTCTGGTTTTTCAACCAAGAAAAATAAAATCACTGTTAGATATAGCCATTAGACCGTTTATCTATTATTGTATTGGGGGTATTGTCATAACGATATTTTTTTCATCCCCCACTGTAAGAGCCTCTTTCGGATTAATTCACATCCTTTGTTTGCTGATATACGGAATGGGAAGATTGACAAGATGGGGCATTTCAAAAATCAGGAAACATTTTCAGGATCCTAATCTGAGACTTATATCCTATTGATTGAGATAATAAAAACAGAAAGACGGGGTTAAATACCTCGTCTTTTTGTTTGTGCAATGTGAACTAAACCCAACATTATCATTAAAAATTCCCACACTCAATGACGGTTTGGATTTATCCGCATTTCGGGCCAGTTGTAAGAATTTTTTTCTTTTTTTATAAAACTTTACATATTTAGGTTGATTTCACGCGCACAAAATCGTACTATCCCTCTTGTCATTATGAGACGTATTTTTAATAACTGGGGAATTTCGGTGGCGGTCGTCGCTGCCGCGGTGGCTATTCCCGCTCTGTTCTGCTACACCGCCAGTACGCAGGCCGACGGCGAAGAAACAGCCAAACACGAATTGATCTATCCCTCTGTAAGGGATGGCAATATTAAGGATCAACCCCTCGTTATCGTTGGGGTGATAGACAGAAAAGCTCCGGCGCCAGCCATCACTCTGGACGGTAAGGAAGTCAAAAATTTGACTGTGGATATCGCTCAGTTCGATGACAGCTGGAAGGACTATGAAACCCATTTCTACGGTTTCAAAGAAGGTAAATCCATCAAAGATCTTCAGGATAAAAACCTTTTTGTCGCGAAGATCCCGATGCTTCCCGCCGGCGACAGAGTCCTGACCATTGACGGAGTGGACTATAAGTTCAAGAAAGTCTCCTCCAAGGATAAGACGGTGACCGAAGCCTACAGCCATCACAGCCCCTTCAAAGTCAAGGGCACCATTCTTCAATTCAAATGCGAAGAATGCCACAAGGTGACTGAAAAGGACGGCAAGAAGATCTTTGGCTTTGCCGGCACGGAAAACTGCAAGCACTGCCACAAAGATCTCTCTAATCACAAACATGATATGGATGCTCTCAAAGAGTGCAACAAGTGCCATGATCCTCATGCTTCCGTGATCAGCAAACGTCTGCTGGATACAAAAGAAAAACTCTGCGTCCAGTGCCATGAGGCGCGCGAACCCAAGGCAGAGTAACTTCTAACGGTTTCAATTTTCGATAAATCCCGGAGAGGTTCTCCTCACCGGGATTTATTTTCCCCCGCGCTAAAATGGGCCGCAAACGCCGCAAACCTTTGACACAAAAACAGAAGCTGCTTTCCTTCATCGGATTGCTTCTGGTCATTGACGTGATCGTTTGCCTTATATGGTGGAACCGGGGTGATGAATCCCGTTTCGATCCACAGATCCTCAACGCCGCCCGTCAATATGACATTGATCCCGCTCTGGTCAAAGCCGTCATCTGGCAGGAAAGCCGATTCAAACCTGACGCGGTCGGCACAGTGGGCGAGATCGGTCTGATGCAGATCCGTCCGCTCACCGCTCAGGAATGGCGCACCGACAACAAGATCGCGGCCTTTCCCGACAACCACTTATTCAATCCTCAAACCAATATCTTTATCGGTGCCTGGTACTTGAAAAAAATGCTGAAACGCTATTCCAACACCGATGATCCCCTGCCCTACGCCTTGTGCGACTACAATGCCGGCCGCCGCAAAGTTCTGGAATGGGCCTCAGGATCCGCCTCCACCAACAGCGCCGAATTCATGGACAGGATCACCTATCCCACCACTAAAAAATACGTGCAAAACGTAAAACAGAAATCAAAATACTATTCCCGCAGAAGCTGGAAACGTTCTTCTCTGCCGGGCGGTTCTGTTTATTAAAAAATTTATTTATTATTTTTTCAAAAATATAACTCCTTCTTTTTGAGCGAGTTATTCCACATTCTTTCACACCTGAAAAAAACAAAAAATTTTTTTTATTAGGTTTTATCCCGAAAAATCCGCTACACTAAAAGACGGTGAGGCATTTTCTAATGCCGTTGTTGAAAGTGAAACGCAGTAAGAATAATAATCGCAGCACGAACGGGAAACCAGGTAAAACCAAGTACGACGCGGATCAGCAAGCCTTCAATCAAACCTATGGCGCTATGGCAGATATCCGCCGTGTAGTCGCGGATTCCAAAGAAGATATCGAACGCCGCACAGCACTGCTCGACATGATCGCCCTCAGTGACCACGCCCAGAAAACATGGCTCTACCTGGATGACTATTTCAAACAAATCAATCTGACCCACAAAGAATTCGCCAATGATGAATGGTGGATGAAGATCCAGTCTGCCTCCGGCAATGAACGGCTCCAGGAACTGGCTCTCCAATTTCTTCGCAGCGGCCGTCCTCTTCCTCCGGAGCTGGAGCAATACGCCGATTACGAACGGCTTGCCACTCTGGTCAAAGAAGAAAATGACGCCATGCTGGCAAAAGACATCGAGGAATGGATGTTCACGCCGGAACGGCCTCATCTGGACGCTCCTACGTCCAGTTTCTACATTCTTTTCGATCCTGTCTGCCAGGATGCGGATGTTAATGAATACACTTTGAATGTCCGTTTTCAGGTCTGCCGTCCCCGGCTGGGCAACCGCAGCCGCAGTCTCGACAAATTAAGAGACATGTTCAGCCGCGCCGCTCATGAACGGGAGCTTTTCCCGGTGAATGACTGGCTGCTGCTGGAGTGGCTGCTGAACGAGCTGAAGGGCGAAAAAGACTCCGTCTCCCAGATCACGCTCAACGCGCGCGCTCTTCACTACTGGCTCATCGAATGGGGCACGAGCGGCCTCTTCAAATCCGCTTCCAACGGCCATCCCCTTTATTTTCATAACAAGATAGTTACTCTGGAAGCCTGTGTGAAAAAAGAGAAAAACACACTGAAACTCCATCGCTATCTGGCGCTTCCGGACGGGACCGCCGTGGAGCTGCAAAACGCCAAACTTTTTGAGGGGGCTCCGCGTTTTGTGCTGATAAACGATGAGTTTTATCTGCTTTCCTGCTCCGCTCAATCACAATCTCTGGGCCGTCACTTTCAAACGCCCTCTCTTCCTTTAAAATACTTTTCTTCCCAATTCATCCAGAACCTGTGCAAACACCGCTATAAAAGCGAGATCCCCTGGGAGGACATCTGCATGGTCCATCGCGCGAAACCCCGTTTCATCATGGAATTGCACGACAACACCATCCAGGTACGTCTCCGGGCGACCAGCGAAAACAACGGCAGCATCTGGATCTGGAACGGCAAGGAATGGAGTCTTGATCTCAAGATAAACAAACAGCCTGCCAAAAACTCACGTCTGGAGTATCTGGATGATCCCCGGCTGGAACAGGCTGTCAACTGGCTCAGGAATTTTGACTGGTTCACGCCGGAACACGGTCTGTGGATCAGCGATGCCACGGAGGAATTCTTCAATCATCTTTCCCAGCACTGGAATGAACGTCCGGCGGAAGCGGAATACCTGGGCAACACCGGATTCCAGCACTTGTTCCTGAATCCCAAGCGCCTGCGTCCCACGCTGGTCGTCAGCGGCAGCGGCATAGACTGGCTGTCTGTTTCCACTGAATGGGAAATCGAGGGAATGAAACTGACCAAAGCCGATCTCCAGCAGCTGGCCACAGCCAGCAACCGCTTTGTCAAGCTCCCCGACTCCGGCTGGGTCGAACTGGATATTGACTCCGTTCACCGCGCTCAGGAAACGATGTCCACTCTGGGCATTGACGAGCTGACCCCGATCGCTCAAAAGGTGGACATGATGAACGCCGTACACCTGAACGAGGAAACGCTTTCCACGCTGTCCGGCGAAGGTGTCGCCAAACTGCGTGAGCGTGTCGCCGCCTTTGACGGCATCCCCAAACAGACTCTGCCCGACAACATCCACGCGCAGCTGCGTTCTTACCAGTACGACGGTTTCAATTTCCTCTGTTTTCTGACGGAAATGAACATCGGCGGTATCCTAGCTGATGATATGGGCTTGGGCAAAACGCTCCAGACTCTGGCCTGGATCCTCTGGCTGAAAAATACGCATCCCGGCCCCAGAAATTCTCACGCGCCTGTTCTGGTCGTCTGTCCGGCATCGGTACTGCACAACTGGGAACGGGAAGCCGTTCGTTTTACGCCGGATCTGTCCGTTCTGGTCGTGGAAAGCTGCGGTGAGGCCCGGCATCACCTGAAAAAGGAGATCCCTCACTACGACCTGGTCATCATCAATTACAGTCTGCTGCGCAGAGAGTTGGAAAATCTGCTCTCCATCAAGTTCAACGCCATCGTCCTGGACGAGGCGCAATACATCAAGAATCCTACGGCACAGGTCACTCAGGCGGTCAAGAAACTCCATTCCCATTATCGTATCGCCCTCACCGGCACACCGTTGGAAAACCGTCTGCTCGATCTTTGGTCCATCACCGATTTTGTACATCCCGGTTATCTGGGCAATCAGCATCACTTTTCCGAGACTTACACTCCGCGTGATGATTCCCCGGAGGTGCAGTCCTTTGCGCGCAAGAAGCTTTCCGCGCGTCTGCGTCCCATCCTGCTGCGCCGTTTGAAAACCGAGGTCGCCAAAGATCTGCCCGAACGTATTGACGAACGCCGCGACTGCGAGCTGACCGATGAACAGCGCAAACTTTATCTGGCGGAACTGCGCCGCTCGCGCGATATTATTATGAAGTCCGTACAGGAGAAAGGTTTGGCCAAATCCAAGATACACGTTCTGGCCGCGCTCACGCGCCTGCGCCAGATCTGTTGTCATCCTTCTCTGGTCGGCAACAACTCCGTTTCGGGCAAGACAGAGACTCTTTTCGATATTCTGGAATCACTCCAGGCCGAAGGTCAGAAAGTGCTGGTCTTCAGTCAGTTTGTGGAAATGCTCAAGATCCTGGAGCGCGAGTGCGCCCAGCGCGGCATCAAGACTCACATCCTCACCGGCGCTACCAAGAACCGTCAGGAGGTCGTCCGCGAGTTTCAGGAAGATCCCGATCCCTGCGTTTTCCTGCTCAGTTTAAGAGCCGCCGGCACGGGTCTGAACCTCACAGCAGCCTCTTATGTCGTGCTTTATGATCCCTGGTGGAATCCCGCCGTGGAGGCTCAGGCCATTGACCGCACTCACCGTATCGGCCAGACCTGCACCGTCAACGCGTACCGCCTGATCTCGCCCGGCACCGTGGAGGAAAAGATTTGGGAACTTCAGCAAAAGAAATCCAAGACTATTTCTGATGTCTTAGGTGAACAAGGCTTTACAAAGAATCTCACGGGAGCCGATCTGGAATATCTTTTCTCGGAATAACAAACTTTACTTTGCAAATGATAATTGTTTTGACGGATGGGCGCGGAATTTCCAAAATAGCTCCCGGTTCGTCGAAAGACTGAAATTTTATGGCAGCAAGAGCAGAAAAAAACAACGATACTAAAAACGATATAGCCGCCCTCCAGGCCTCCCGCAAGAAGGAACTGGAAGCCGCTATCTCCTCTATCAAAAAACATTATGGCGAAGGCAGCATCATGCGTCTGGGCGATAAATCCGCCACGCAGAAGCTGGAAGTCATCCCCACCGGAGCCCTTACTCTGGATCTGGCACTGGGCGTAGGCGGACTTCCCCGCGGCCGCGTCGTCGAGATCTACGGCCCGGAATCCTCCGGCAAGACCACGCTCATGCTCCATATCATCGCCAACGCTCAGAAAATGGGCGGTACGGCCGCTTTCATTGACGCGGAGCACGCGCTGGATCCCAACTATGCCCGCAAATTGGGAGTCAATCTGGATGAACTGCTGGTCTCCCAGCCCGACAGCGGTGAAGAAGCCCTGACCATCTGCGAAACACTGGTCCGCTCCAACGCCTTAGACGTGGTGGTGATAGACTCCGTGGCCGCGCTCGTGCCGCGCAGCGAACTGGAAGGCGAAATGGGAATGGCCACCATGGGCATGCAGGCGCGCCTGATGAGCCAGGCTCTGCGCAAGCTCACCGCCATCCTGAACAAAGCCAAGACCCTGTGTCTCTTTACCAACCAGATCCGCGAGAAAGTCGGTGTCATGTTCGGCAGTCCCGAAACCACTCCCGGCGGCAAAGCCCTTAAATTCTACGCCAGCATCCGCATGGATATCCGCCGCAAGGATCCCCTCAAGGACTCCACCGGAGCCGTCATGGGCAATCATACCCGCGTCAAGGTCGTCAAGAACAAGGTCGCTCCTCCGTTCACCGAAGCCGAGTTCGACATCATCTTCAACCACGGCATCAACCAGGAAGGCAACATCCTGGATGCCGGTCTCCAGATGGGTGTCATCACCAAACGCGGCGCATGGCTGCAGTTCAATGGCGAACTGATTGGTCAGGGACGCGATGCCGCCGTCAAAGAAGTCACTGAAAAAGAAGACCTCCGCAAACGCATCCTGGACGCTGTCATGGCCAAACACGCCGAAAAGAACGGTGAAACCCCGGAAAACTCCGAGGAGAAAGACTCCGCCTTGGATTAAACAGGATAAATGATTTTTATACAGCCGCGCTCACCGCGCGGCTTTTTTTATAGGAACCACAGCAACGGTGTTTCTTTCATTTATAATTCTTTCCCGGTATTCCAAAGAAAAGGCTGGAATTTCGGGAGTGCTTCTTTAGAATGAACAGCGAGTTTTACTATGAAAGTAACATATTTAATGAGTGTCATCGGTGTCGCGGTCGGCTCGTTCCTGCTGACGGGCTGCGACACGTTATCCCCGAAAGAACAAACAACGGATGCCGGNNGCTGGACACGTCCCGCCATTACGGACGCGACGGACTGCGTTCTTTCCGATACGATGGGAGCCGCTTACCAGGCCGGTCTGCACCGTCTGACCCTGCCGCCTTTTGATAAGGATTTTCTGCTGGCGGACATCAATTTCAACCAGAAACGCTGGTTCACTAACTTCAGCGGAGATATTTCCGGACGCTTCACGGAAGTGGCCTCCGAGGTCTCCAAAGCGGATCAGCCCTGGCCGGAAGTGCTTCCTTCCCTGCTGGACGCGATCCCTCAATACCAAAAAGAGGACGGTCACTTTGGTGTGCCAATAGACTGGTCCAAGCCGATAGACTTTGACCCGACCACGGATCAAACCGTGATGATGCCCACGCTCTGGGGCAACGGCCGTCTGCTGCTGGGACTGACCGCGGCCGCCCGCAAATTCGACCGCCCGGAGATACTGGAGGCCGCCAAAAAACTGGGCGATTTCTATGTGGATACCGTCTATCCGCGCTTTTGCGATCCGAACAAGATGGACGAGTACAAGACCGAGGGCCAGTATGCCTCCGCCTACGTCACCTGTGTGTTCGAGGGAATGGAAGGTCTGCTGAATCTGTACTATCTGACAAATGACAAACGCTATCTGGAGACCGCCTGCAAGATGGCCGATTTCCATGAGCCGTTCGATACCCTGCCGGTGGGACACTCTCACGGCAGTCTGAGCCAGACCAGTATGCTGGTGCGTCTGTATGATGCCACCGGCAAGACCGAATATCTGGACCGCGCCGTCAAGCGCTGGGACGCGGCCGTCAGCGGCGGTTATGTGAACCCGGCCGGCAGTGTGCTGGAGAAATTCTATGTGACCGGATTCAACCGGGACGAAGGCTGCTCCGAAGGCGACTGGCTGCGGCTGAACCTGCTGCTGTGGGCCGATACCGGCGAGAACAAATATCTGGACATGGCCGAACGTCTGCTCTGGAACGGCATCATGGCCAATCAATGGGACACCGGCGGCTTTGGTCACCGCTTTATGGGCGTGGACGACCAGGGCGCGTTCGCCTATCATAAGTACTCACAGGAATCCCTCTGGTGCTGCTCCTTCCATCTGGCCTGGGCAGAATATAAGATGCTCTCCTATCTGGCTCCGGCCTCTGACCGGGGTATCTGCTACAACTTCCCGCTGAGCTTCGAGACCACCGCCGAATTCAAAGGCGGCAGCTGGAATATCCAGTCCAAAGCCGTTGCCGACAAACAGGGTAACAAAGAATACATCACCGCGACCGTGACCCTGACCGGCACACCCTGGAGATCCATCCCGACCCTGAACGTCCGCGTTCCCGAATGGGCCGACTCCCTGGAAGTAACTGCCCTGCGTGGAGATAAGAATGTGGAATTCCAAAAAGTAGTGACCAACAACGGTCAGACGGCAAGCCTCTCCACAAAGGGACTGGCCGGCAAAAGCGGAGTGACCTACGTCCTGAAATTCGGCGCGGCTCCCTACCTGGAAGACCGCCGTTTCCATCGTGTTGACACAGAACAGGCTCTGCCCAAAGGTGAAAACAAGATCAACGGTGTCGTCATCCGACAGGGACCTTTCGTCTATATGAACCGGAATTCCGGTGAGATCCAGGACATTGCTCTGGACGAGATACAGCTCAAACAGAAAGCGGCTCCCTACTACACCTTTACCAACAAGGACGAACCGCACGCCTTCGTGTTCAACCTCGTCCTGCCCGAAGCGAAGAAATAACCTCTGACCGCTCAACCAACACAGGGAATGGCCCAACACCATTCCCTGTTTTTTTTGCCCCTGAAAACACTCTGGAAGATATTTTTGCGGCATGTTGCAAAAATATCTTCTACTTTCGGGATAAGACCTCGTTATAGACCTCCAGATGCTGTGAGGCAATCTGTTTCGGCATAAAAGTCTGCTGGGCGATCTCTCTGGCCTGTTCGCCTAAGATCCGCAGCAGCTCACTGGAAGAAAGAACTTTGCGCAGCATCGCGCGAAATTCTTCCTCATTTCCGCTTTCATAGAGCCAGCCGTTCTTCTCCGGATGGATCAAGTCGGGGATGCCGCCGACCCGCGAGCCCAGCACCGGGATGCCGGATGCCATCGCCTCCAGCACGACCATCGGACAGTTATCCTCCAGCGACGGGATCACCAGCAGCGAGCTGTCGGCATAGACTTCCGGGAGTTTTTCGCGGGAAACATGGCCGTGCGCCTTCACCCAGGGATATTGAGCCAGAAGCGACTCGAATTCCTCCGTGTAATCGGTTCCCGGCACCGTGGCACCATAGAGGTTCAGGGTAAATTCAAACTCTTCCCGCAAAGGAGCCAGCGCCCGGATCAGCGCATTCTGGTTCTTGTGATGGCAGATCGTCCCCACACAAGTCAGCCGCAAACCCTCCGGTCTCCGGGGCTGAACATCGAAAAAACGCTCCTCGACCGCGTTCGGGATGACCCAAGTCCTGCGCGCCAGATCCTCCACGTTCCAGCGGGTGTAATTGCTCAGGCAGACCACTCCCGCGACTCTGGGCAGGGTCCACTCCTCCAGTCTGGCCGCTAATCCATAGAAAGATAAGGGCTTTGCCTGATTTAACCTGGCGATCGAGCGCATATTCCCGTGAACAGTCACCACACAAGGAAAACCGGAACGAGCCCCGGCGTAAGCACAGTAACGCTCTGTGCCCTGCGCGTGAACGATATCCGGCTGAATACGCCGCAGAGTGGAACGGACCGCGCGGCGGCAGCCAAAGTAAAGTGTCTTCAAATACCCCAGCGGAGAGACCAGCGGCTGATGATAAAATATCTTGCCGCCGTAAATCTTCCGCGGAGCTTTGGAAGGTTTTCGGGAACAGCTGACGACATGGATCTCGCATCCTGTCTCCTGAACCAGCTCAGAAAAGCCCCGCAGCAATACATCCGGCGCGGGACCAAATACCGGTTCCGGCCGGTCATACCAGCCGAACTCGTCACGATTATCCGGTATCAAAAACGCGATCTTCATACTTTCACCCGCGCAAAAAAGCGATCCCCTTCAAAGAGAACCGCTTTCGCGCAAAATCAATTATTTTTCAGAATCCGACTTTCGGTTCGCTTTTAAAGATTGTTCAGGGTGAGGATCTTTTGATTCCTTATCCTTGATCGGCGTGGTTTCGATATTGGGCTTCTGCTGGTCCTCCAGAAGTTTTTCCGCCGTATCCTGATAAAAGACCAGACGTTCTTTATCCACACCGACTTTGACCAGCTCGCCGGGACGGATATGCCCGCGGAGTATCTCTTCAGCCAAAGGATCCTGCACCATTTGTTCCACCGTGCGGCGCATCGGACGCGCGCCATAGACCGGATTGTAGCCTTTCCGGATGAGCAGATCGCGGGCCTCGTCCTCCAGCTTCAGGGTGATGTCCTTCAGTTCCAGACGGGAAGCCAGCTTGCTCATCTCCAGATCCAGCACCTGGATCAGATCTTCCTTGTTCAGCGGACGGAAGACCAGTATCTCATCCAAACGGTTGAGGAACTCCGGCTTGAACACCTTTTTTGCCTCTTCGATCAGGGTCACGCGAAGCTGTTCCGTGGTGGCTTCCTCGCTGGAACTGCCAAAACCGATCGCGCTCTTGCGAGAGGCTTCGGCACCCACGTTGGAGGTCAGCAGGATGATCGTATTGCGGAAATCAACGGTGTGTCCCATCGAATCGGTCAGCTTGCCTTCTTCCAATATCTGCAGGAGGATATTCCACACATCCGGGTGAGCCTTTTCGATCTCGTCGAAAAGCACCACACTGTACGGACGGCGGCGCACCTTTTCGGTCAGCTGTCCGCCTTCATCATATCCCACATAACCCGGAGGCGATCCCACCAGACGGGAGACGGTGAATTTCTCCATGTATTCGCTCATATCCAGCTGGATCAGCGACTTGGCATCACCGAACATGGATTCCGCCAGCACATGGCTCAGCAAGGTCTTGCCCACACCGGTCGGCCCCAGGAGCATGAATACTCCGATCGGACGGTTGGGATCTTTCAGATCCGCTCGGGAACGGCGCAAAGCTTTGCTGATGGAACTGACCGCCGCGGACTGGCCGATGACACGGGCCGAAAGCTCTTTCTCCATCGAGAGCAGGCGTTTCAGCTCGTCCTTCTCCATGCCACGCAGAGGCACTCCTGTCCATCTGGAAACGACTTGCGTCACATCCGCTTCGTCCACGACCACTTTTTTATGATCTATCTCGGTGCGCCACTTTTTGCGGGAAGTATCCAGGTCTTCCTTCTTCTGGCGTTCAACATCACGGAAAACGGCAGCATCCTCAAAACGCTGTTCCGCAATGGCTTTTTCCTTGTCCTGACGGGCTTTTTCGATCTCTTTCTCCAGATGTTTGAACTCCGGAGGACAGATCTCCGCCGCCATACGGCAGTAGGATCCCGCCTCGTCTATCACGTCAATAGCCTTGTCCGGCAGGAACCTGGAAGTGATATAGCGGTCGGACAGACGCACTGCCGCGTCAATGGCCGCGTCTGTGATCGTCGCGCGGTGATGATCTTCATATTTGAAGCGGATGCCGCGCAGAATCTGGATCGTCTCCAAAGTGCTAGGCGGTTCCACCTTCACACTCTGGAAACGGCGTTCCAGCGCCGCGTCCTTTTCAATGAACTTGCGGTATTCTTCCAGTGTCGTGGCACCCACGCATTGGAACTCGCCGCGGCTCAGAGCCGGTTTGATGATATTGGCCACATCCATCGTGCCTTCCGCGGAACCTGCGCCCACGATGGTATGCAGCTCATCAATGAAAATGATGACATTGCCCGATTCGCGTATCTCGTCCATCAGGGCTTTGATGCGTTCCTCGAACTGACCGCGGTATTTGGTGCCGGCCAGCATACGCGCCAGATCCAGTCCCACGATCTTCTTCTGACGGAGGATCTCCGGGACTTCCTCATCGGCGATCTTCTGGGCCAGACCTTCCACGATAGCCGTCTTGCCGACACCGGCTTCACCCAGCAGGACCGGGTTGTTCTTGGTGCGGCGGCAGAGGATCTGCATCACACGCTGGATCTCATTCTGGCGGCCGATGACCGGATCCAGCTGTTTGGCTCTGGCCATTTCCGTCAGGTCGCGCCCAAAAGCTTTCAGCGCGGAGGCTTTTTTGCCGCCTCTTCTCAGACCGTTTTCAGCGCCTTCCTCGCTGATGTCGAACATGGAACCTTCTTCCTCTTCCATCTGAACACCTAAGCACTGCAAAACCTCTTCCAGGGTGATGTTCAGTTTCTTGAGGACGGCAGCGCCTTCGCCCTGGTCTTCTCTCAGAAGTCCCAGCAGCAGATGCTCTGTAGCGATCCCATTGAATCCTAAACGCTTGGCCTCATTCGCGGCAAGCCCCAGCACTTTCTTGGCACGGGGCGAGAACGGGAAATTGGCGGGCTTGAGAGGAACTCCCTTGATCACCGAGTTTTCCACTTCCCCGCGGATCGTTTCCAGGCTCACTCCCAATTTTTCAAAAATCTCTACGGCCACTCCTTCGCCCAGAGCGACGATACCTAAAAGGATATGCTCCGTTTCAACGGTCTTATGACCTAAACGGGCGGCTTCAATATACGCGAGCTGAAGAGCTTTCTGCGCCCGCTGAGTAAAATTCATATTGTTATTATTTAATGCCATTTTTATATTCTGTTCGCACCCTGTTAGTTTGCCTTTGTCAGCGCAAGAGGCGCAAACGAATTATTTTTTTCCACCTTTGGAAACAACTTTGACCCTGCGCGGGGCACCCAGCAGAGCTGTTTTCTCGCGAAGTATCTCCGCGCGGACTTGATCCCGCTTCTGGTCTTCCATTGTTCCTTTCATCATTTGCAGATGTCCCTTTTGGGTGACGAGGAACAGTTCATTAACGATTTCTCTGTCACTGTTCGGGAACATTCCCAGATCCACACCCAGCCGTATGAACGAGAGCAGATTCAGGGTTTCCTGAGTCTCGATCATGTAGCAGTTGGACAGGATCCCCCAGGCCCGGCCGACATGGTTGAGCAGGGTCATTTGCCCTTCCTCTTCCAAAAGAGTCTGACGGGCATTCGCTTCGTTGATGACCACCTGGCGGATGACTTTCTCCAGACGTGTCACGATGGCATCTTCGGTTTCACCCAGTGTTTTCTGGTTCGATGCCTGAAAGAGGTTCCCCAAAGCGTCAGTCCCCTCTCCATAAATTCCCCGGACGGCCAATCCCAGTTTGTTCACCGCGCCAATGATCTGACGGATCTGATCTGTCAGCGCCAGCGCCGGCAGATGGATCATCGCGCTGACACGGATGCCCGTGCCCACGTTCGTGGGACAGGCGGTCAGATAGCCGTATTTGGGATGGAACGCGTATTCAATACTCTGTTCCAGTTCGGTATCCACCTGATCGATGCGTTCCCATGCCTGACGGATCTGGAAGCCCGGCAGGATCGCCTGCATCCTCAGGTGATCTTCCTCATTGATCATCACCGAGATATTCTCGTCTTTATTGATGACCAGTCCGCTTCCGGCGCCGCGAGCCGCGTGTTCGCGGCTGATCAGATGGCGCTCTACCAAAGCCGTTTTCTCATCACTGCTGAGATTGCCCATTCCCTCCACAAAGCAGGAATCCATCCCTTTGAGTTTCAAAACGGCATCCCTTATCTGTTTGAAGACACGGAGACGTTCCGTTTTCTTCGCGTAAGACGGAAAGGAAGCGTGACAAAGGTTCCGGGCCAGCCGCGCGCGGCTGCTCAGCACGATCGTATCTTCCGGTCCTCTCAGCGAGGCATAACTCTTGGAAGGGATCAAAAACTCAGACAGTGTCATTCTTTTTCTTTCTGTTTTTTCCGGTCAAACTATTTGTCCTGGCTCTCCACACTATCGAACAAAGTCTTTAGAGCCCCCAGAAGGTCTTGACTTTCATCTTTTTGTTTCTTCTCAGACTCAATCTTTTTCTCCAGTTCCCTGATCTCGTCCCGTATCTTGGCGGCATACTCATAGTTTTCCTCCTCGATGGTCTGCTTCAGGAGAGCTTTTTTGGACTCACACAGTTTTTCCAGTAATTCCTGATTCTCATAAACGTCGGGGGCTCCGGCTTTCTTCTTGGTGGAAGCCGTTTTGACCGCCGCGCGCCTGCGTGTCTTTTTGGCAGGGGGCTCTTCGGCAGCGGGTTGTGCCGCACCCACCCCCGGTAAAGGATGATATTTGGGAGTCTTGCCTATATGCTGGGTTCCCCGGTGCATGTGTTTGAGAGCATTTTCCAGATTCTCCACAAATGTCTTATAGCAAAAAGGACACCCCAGCTTGCCGGTCTTGGACAGATCCTGACTGGTATATCCGCATTCCGGGCAAACAAGTTCTTCCGTCTGTTTCTTTTTCGGCTTGGGTTCCTCTTTATCCGAACTGATCACATGCGAAAACTTCTTGAGGATCTCCAGCATCGAGAAACCGGCGGGATCATCCACACCGCACTTCTCCGCGCAGTCGGCGCAAAGATCCAGTTTCCGGATCTTGCCGCCGACTACCTGCGTCAGATGAACTGTCGCTTCAGCCTTTTTACAAATTTGACAAAGCATACACCTTTTTGGCACAAGGGGGAAACATATCCCCCCTTCGCGCTATTCAAATATAGGGGTTCCTGTGCTTCTTGTCAACTTGCGGAACAGATCCAGCAGTTTTTTGAAGCCTTCACCCGGAACACCGGCTCCGATCTCACGACCGTCCACTTTGGTCACAGGCACCAGTTCGGCCGCGCTGCCGGTCACAAAGCATTCGTCCGCGTTGTACACATCATAGCGGGTCACGTTCGGTTCCACGACCTCGAAGCCGCCTTCTTTGGCTACCTCGATGACGGAACCACGGGTGATGCCGTAGAGCGCTCCGGCGGAAAGCGGCGGAGTGATCAGCTGTTTACCCTTGATCAGGAAGATGTTGTCACCAGTGCATTCAGCCACGTAACCCTGGCTGTTGAGCATGATGGCTTCTTCCACTCCGGCCGTATTGGCTTCGATCTTGGCCAGGATGTTGTTCAAATAGTTCAGGGACTTGATGGCCGGATTCACCGCGTTGTGATGATTGCGGGTCGTCGGCACGGTCACGATGCTCATTCCCTTGGTGTAGTATTCTTCAGGATAGAGCTGGATGCCGGCCGCGATGATGATCACCTGCGGGGTGCCGCATTTCTTGGGGCTCAGGCCCAGAGTGCCGATACCGCGGGTCACGACCAGACGGATGTAGCAGTCTCTCAGGTTGTTGACTTTGCAGGTCTCCACGACGGCCTTGATCATTTCTTCCTGAGTCATCGGGATCGTCAGCGCGATCGCTTTGGCTGAATAATACAGACGGGCAACGTGTTCCACCAGTTTGAACACACGGCCGTTGTAAGCGCGAATGCCTTCAAACACACCGTCACCGTAAAGTAAACCATGATCGAACACAGAAACGACCGCGTTCTGCTCATCTACCATTTTCCCATTCAAATAAATCTTCATAATCAAAATCTTATACCGTGGGAGCCTCCTTTGCCCGGAAAGATGTCCTTGTCTTTCGCCGGGGGGATGACCGTCCCGAACAAGGTATTTTACTGCGGTGTTCCGGAAAATGCCAGTATAAATTCCATAAAAATGAATCAAGTTTTTCAAAAACAATGGGATGTGTATTTTCAGGGAACCCCAGATTGAAAAGAACCACGGATGGACACGGATAAACACAGATATTTTGAATAATAGAAAAGGTCCCCGGCGGACTCAAAACCATCGGGGATCTTTGTTTTTCAATGAATTATCTTATTACTGTACAGCCCTGTAGAATTTCTTTTCTTTGTTGATGTCCACAACATAAGGAGTCATAGCCTCCTGAACGGGGATCCAGTTCACAGTATCATCGCTTTCCTCTAAGGTCCCGGTAAAGGACAGGGTCAGGATACCGTTATCCAAACTGTAAGTCAGCTCTGCCATAGCCGGCAGCAACGGATTCCAGGTCGCAGTTCCTCTGCGTTGCCATTGTCCATTTTCAATAACAGCTTCCCAAGTGGCATTTCCTTCCGGGTAATAGCTGATCAATGAATTTGGTGATGAGCCATATAAAAGCAAGTTGCTAGATTGATTTGTTCCAAAATAAATAATAGGTACATCTCCCTGATAGTAAACACTTGTCAGACTGTTGCATCCACTGAACGCATAGCTTTCTAGAGAAGTCACACTCTTTGGAAGTGTAATACTAGTAAGGTTATTGCAACTTTGGAATGCAAATTGTTCTATTGTAGTAACAGTGTCTGGGATTTCAATGCTTGTAAAAGTAGAAAAGCTAAAAGCTTGTTTCGCAATAGTTGTAACTGTGAATAGTTTGCGTCCCATGAGATATGTTGGAGGTATAACAACTTTTTCTGAAGTAAGATATTTTCCAAATACTGAGACAGTTTCTTCTTCAGTAAAATTTTCAAAACCAAGCTCTTTTGTTCCTGGCATGGTTTCGGTGATACAAAGAGCTTTTCTATTTTGCCAGCTTCCTAGAATAGTTGCATTTTCCCAAAATATTTTTTCAGCTTTATTGTAATAGCTGACGAGTTCCTGAGGCGTATTTATATATATTTCTCCTTTTATATCAGGGATATAACCATCATAATAGACTTCCATTAGATTGGAACAGTCCTGGAATACATTTTCTCCCATAGACCTAACACAGCTTCCTATCATCGCCTTTGTCAAATCGGTACAGGACTGAAACGCGTTGTCGCCAATCGTTTCGATACTACTGCCCATGGTTAAACTTGTGATGCCAGTGCCTTGGAAAGCTGAATTTCCAATGGATCTTACGATATAAGTTTTACCGTCATTTGGATTTTCAACTGTAACAGGAATGACGATATCTGTTTCAGATGCTGTGCCAATACCCACTACAACGGCAGTTCCATCCTCAATATATTCATAAGCAATACCTTGTGTTCCTTGAAAAGGTTTATCTATGCACTCGATTTTCCTCTCTTCCCACTTGTTGTTTTCATCAATCAAAGGTTCCCATGAATCTTTATTTTCAGCCCTGTAGTAACTGGTGAGAGCTGCGAAAGCACCATCGTATGACTTTTTAGGAAATTGAAAAACTTCAGGTGCGTTTCCCTCATAGTATACGCAAGCCAGTCGAGGACATCCAAGGAAAGGAATATATCCAAAAGATGTAACACTGGCTGGAATGGTTAAGTTTTCTAATCTGTAACATCCAACAAATGCATAGGATTTAAAGGATGTAACACTATTGGGTATTTTTATTCCTTGTAGATAATAAGTACTACTAAATGCTCTTGTACCAATAGTTGTAACCGTATAAGTTTTCCCATCATTTACAACGGAGGAAGGAATTATAACTACTGTTGCCTCTCCATTACAACCTGCTATGCTAACCGTTCCGGAAGTATCATCTTCTGTCAAGACTCGATAGGTTAAATCGCCTATTGTGAAACTATCCTCTACAGCTGCCTGAGATTGAGCTGGAGTGAAAATACCGGCAGATAAGCTAATAGCTATTACCGCCAGACTATACATAAATTTATTCGTCATCATAGTATTATTTTTTAAGTATTTCAGCTGTCTAGTTCAAAAAAGAATGATCTGAGAAAATTAAGAAAAATTTCAGCGGGAAAAAGAAAGGGTGAGTCTTCACCTGTGCCACAACAGGACTTTTCCTGCTCTACGTGGTCGCCATTCTGTTTCCCAAACCGAGGCTCTCCAAAGCCCATACCAAAGGAAACTCGAAGTGACACCCCACGAGGGGGCGTTTCTAACAGGTTTAGTCTTTGGTACGAAAATTTTGGAGATTCCGGTTTAGACCTCACCGTTTTGACGCTAAGCGCTAAAACTATTTATTGTTTAATAATTTATCTTTATTTTCATTCCACACAGCCCCATGCCGCAAGGAACGATAAGGACAAAGTACCAGATATTTTGCAACAGCGCAAGGGGTATATTCATTTCTGTCACCGGTTCCCGGTGAGGTGTTTGCGGGATGACCTTTACCGAGGGTGCGCAAGCGCACCGGCCCGGCTACCATCGAATCACCCCGTCGGGGTTTCAGTCAGAATCCCTGCGGGATTTTACAATCACAGAGCCATGCATAGCATGGCTCATTATGAAAACCCCGGAACGGGGTTTCGTCACATAGCCCCGGGTTGGGCGTGAAACGCCCTACCCGGGGTAACGGATCCCCCCACGGCACAACCCCGCAAGGGGTTGCGTATGAAACACAAATGATTACCTATTTACGCAACCCTTACAGGGTTGTTCATTGGATGACTCCTTTCCCCGGGTAGAACGCTGCGCGTTCAACCCGGGGCTGTGTGACAATACCCTCTGTCGAGGGTATTCAGAATGGAGACACACGGGTCGCGCGTCTCTACAAAACACATTGTTATTCAATAATTTATCTATATTTATCTGCGTCCATCTGTGGTTCTTTCACCTGTCCATCCGTGGTTCTTTTTAATTCTTTTTGTCACATTATCAGGTGAATTTTTGGGAATACGTATTGCTTCCCTGCTTTCCTCTTGACTTTCAAGAGTGTATTCCGCTACGATGCGGGTGTATTCCTATTACGGGATGATGTTAAAGCGCAAGTAACTATGGAAAAGAGTAAAGTTTATTTTACGGATATGCGGGTCTCCTACAATGGAGACAATCTGCTGCAGAAGTTGAAGAAACTGATCAGGAAAGCAGGGATCGAGTCTATTGATTTCAAGAACAAGTTCACCGCCATCAAGATCCATTTCGGTGAACCCGGCAATCTGAGCTATCTGCGGCCCAATTTCGCGAAAGCGGTCGTGGAGATCATCAAGGCCCAGGGCGGCAAGCCGTTCCTGACGGACTGCAATACTCTTTATGTGGGAATGCGCAAGAACGCCCTGGATCATCTGGACTGCGCCATGGAGAACGGTTTCAATTACAATACCTGCGGATGTCAGGTGATCATCGGCGACGGTCTGAAAGGGACGGATGAGGTCGATGTTCCCCTGGAAGGAACGACTTTTGTAAAGAACGCCAAGATCGGCAAGGCAATCATGGACGCGGATATCATCATCTCCATGAACCACTTCAAAGCACATGAAATGCTGGGTGTGGGCGGTGCTATCAAGAATCTGGGCATGGGCTGCGGTTCCCGCGCCGGCAAGATGGAGCAGCACTGCACGGGCAAGCTGACGGTGGATCAGAGCATCTGCAAAGGATGCAAGATCTGCGCCAAGAACTGCGGTCAGAACGCCATCACTTATCAGGAGAACGGCAAGGCATATATCGATCAGGAGAAGTGTGTGGGCTGCGGCCGTTGTCTGGGTGCCTGTAATTTCGACGCGATCCAGGCTCCGAATTTCCATTCCTGCGAGGATGTCAGCATGAAGATGGCCGAATACGCCAAGGCCGTAGTGCAGAACCGTCCTCATTTCCATATCAGTTTTGTCATGCAGGTCTCGCCCTTCTGCGACTGCCATCCCAAGAACGACACCGCCGTCATCCCGGATGTCGGCATCCTGGCTTCGTTCGACCCGGTGGCTCTGGACACGGCCTGCGCGGAGCTCTGCAACAAACAGCCCATCATCCCCGGCTGCCTGATCGACAAGGAAGAGAACAAAGGGCAGGATTACTTCCACGCCATCAGCCCGGCCACAAACTGGAGAGTCTGCCTGGAACACGCCCAGAAGATCGGCATCGGCACAATGGATTATGAGCTGATCCGCATGTAAACCGAGAACCTGTTCCACAATCAAAAACCCGCTAAAGATAAGTCATTTGTCCTTAGCGGGTTTTTAATAAAAATAATTATAGTCCAATACTCTCCCCTGGATTTCAGAACCATTTCTATACGCTATATCAGCCATCCAAAAACGATTAAACAATTTATTTATGAATGATGATTTTTTGAAATAACTACGCGAAGCAATAGACAGGCGAAAACCATCCCGTTCTCTGTGATACTCACTATTATTCATCCTTGTCGGATGAGAATGAAACCATACTGCAGACCTGCAAATCTCCGCATCATGAAACCAACAGCCTCCTCGAAGAATTCGATGCCAGGCAAGCTTATCGTTAGGTTCATGCACAGTTATCGGATCTGTCAGCGCCCCATCTGGATAATCTACAGCCCAATCATAACACCATTCAAACACATTACCGTGCATATCATATAATCCCCATGCGTTTGGCTTTTTCTGGCCAACAGGATGGGTTCTTCCTTTTGAATTGTATTTATACCAGCCCACTTCATCCATTTCGGGGCATTTTTCCGCATTTGACAGATTCTTTCCGCTGTTCAATGCCGTAGTCGTTCCGGCACGGCAGGCATATTCCCACTGAGCACTCGTGGGCAATATATACTGGTATCCCTCCAGCAACCGTCCAAGAGCTTGTTCCTGTTTTGTCAAAGCTCTACAAAACGACATAGCATCTTCCCAATTAATTCCTTCTACAGGATTATTATTATCAATGAATTTAGACGGATTGCTCCTCATCACGGCTTTCCACTGAGCCTGAGTCACTTCATACTTACCCAGCCAAAAACCTTTTGTCAGCGTTACTTTATGCATGACTTCACTGTGGTGCCACCCCAATTCATTCACCGGACTGCCCAAGGTGTAGGTTCCCGGCTCGATCCAAATCATTTCCAAGTCCACTCCGCCCCTGAGGCGGATCGTAGCGTCTTTGCCCGGTATCAATGAAACATCTTGAATATAGCTTCCGTCTTTGAAGTCAAAGAATGTGAGCGTGATGATATAGACCGCTCCTTTACCTATTATCATTACAGCAATGGCAATTATTACCGCGATAACAGCCTGACACCCTATGAATGAAAAGATGCCAACAGCTCTCCAAAAGCATTTCCAGCTTTTGCGGATTTTTTCTTTTATTCCTTGTTTCATATATTGTTTATTGTTTTTAGTTTTTTGCTTGTCTATTTTCAATGGTTTTGTCATGAAAATAAATCAATACAAGGTTTTTATATTATTTTCTCCCAAATCGCGCAACATATTTTCTCATTCAAAATTTTTAATAAGAAGCATCTGCTTCAATTCTGAATTGACCGCCGCGCTTTCTATTGGGAAAATAGCGGTGTTTTATGAGTAGGGTAAGAATGAGGCCTGCGGCAGGTGAAAACCTGTTAAGATACTGCGGGGATTGGGTTTATTTTCAATTTGAAATGGAAGACGGCAGTCCGATCCCGGCGGGATGGCGTGTCTTTCTGCGGACGAATCTGGGACGCGAACAGAAACTGGAGGAGGAGATCATTCATGCCCACTCCCATAAGTGGCCGCTGGAGGGTCAATCCTGGCGGGATATGCCCATCCCGGTAACGGACGGCAAAGCCACGATAGAAATCCCTCTCTATCAAGTAGGTTACTTTGAAGCCAAGCTCTATGCCCTGGATGAACAGGGAACGCAGATCTGGCCCGACGGCGCGAATGTGGGGATCTCGGTGCATCCGGATTTCTGCCGCACCGGTAACATCATTTACTGCGCGTTCACACGGCTCTTCGGCGAGAATATCACCGCGAAACAGGCTCTGCCCGAAAAAGAAACAGCCGTTATCAACCAGCTGGACGATCAGGGGTTCACCTGTATCCCTCCATCCGGCAAGTTCCGTGATCTGAAGAAGTATCTGCCTCATATCACGGAAACACTGGGCTGCAAGATCGTCCATCTGCTGCCGGTCAACCCTACCCCTACCACGATGGCCCGGATGGGACGGTTCGGAAGCCCGTATGCCTCGCTGGATCTGACCGGAGTTGACCCGGCTCTGGTGGAATTCGAGCGCGAGACGACTTCCGTGGATCAATTCCGGGAGCTGGCCGACGCGATCCATCAGCATGGAGCCCGGCTGATGATAGACCTGGCCATCAATCACACCGGCTGGGGAGCCTGGCTGCATGACAATCATCCCGAATGGTACGTGAAGGACGCTCAGGGCAGTTTTGTCTCGCCCGGAGCCTGGGGCGTGACGTGGGGCGATCTCTCCGAGCTGAACACGATGATCCCCGATCTGTGGAATTATCTGGCCAGAGTCTTCATCACCTGGTGCCAGCGGGGCGTGGATGGTTTCCGNNTGCGACGCCGGCTACAAGATCCCCATGGAAGCCTGGCGCTATATCATTTCAAGAGTCCACCGCGAGTTCCCGGAGGCGTTCTTCCTGCTGGAAGGTCTGGGCGGTTCCTGGGAAGCGACGGAAACGCTCCTGACACAGGGACGGATGCAGTTCGCCTACTCCGAGCTGTTCCAGAATTATTCCGGCGGCGATGTCAGCCGGTATCTGGACTACGCGCTGAAGCAGAGCGGCCGCAAAGGCGTGTGGATCCACTACAGTGAGACGCATGACAACAACCGACTGGCCGCCAAAGGCCGTCAGTGGTCGCTCTTCCGCAATCAGCTCTGCGCGCTGACCAGTGTGGCCGGCGGGTTCGGTTTCACCTGCGGCGTGGAGTGGCTGGCCGCGGAAAAGATCCTCGTCCATCAGCGTTCCGGACTGGCCTGGGACAACCCGGATAATATCGTGCCGGAACTGTCCACACTGAACAAACTGCTTTCGGAGCATCCCTGTTTCTTTGACGGAGCGNNGGCTGAGCCGTCTGTCCAACGAAGGCGCGGTCTATGTGCTGCGCCGCGACAGCGCGGAAGGCACGGACAGTCTCTGGATCTTTGCCAATACAGACATGGAGCATGACTCCACGGTCAGCATCCCCGGCAAGGATCTGATGCCGCAGATGACTGATCTGCTCACCGGCAAAAAGATCGCGCCGGTGAAGCTGGAAGACAACGCGGAACGCTGGGTCTATACTGTCCCGGCCGGCACCTGCTGGTGTCTGGCGGCATCCACAGAGATCCACGGATTGGNNTGGCCGGAAATGATTACCGCCAGAAACGCGCGATCGCCACCTGGGCACTGGTCAGCTCCTGCAAGATGTGGAAAGCGCGCCGCCGCCAGGCCGCGGACTGGAAAGCTGTCGCCGAGCTGGCGGAGCCGGATCCTGTCGCGTATCTGGGCGCGGTCAACCGCATCGCGCTGCGCGGAGACAAGCTGGACAACTGGCTGGAACAGGTGCGCGCGGAAATGAAAACAGGCGGTTATGACGAGGTGATCGAGCTGAAGGAAGGAGCCGCGAAGCGTGTCAATATCCTGCCCAAAGATCACTGGCTTTATTTGAAAAGAACGACCGCTCCTTTCAGAGTACAGCTTCGCTCCAGCACCAAAGCCTCCGCGGTCATCCACTCTGTGAGTACCAGGAACGGACACATCGCCGCGTTCTCGCCTCTGGAGATCGCGGAAGTGGTCACCCCCGGCGACGGCAGGCTGGTTCTGGAGGGAATGAACTGGAAGACGCGCAAACATCCCGTGAATGTGCATCTGCTCTATGTTTCCGAGAATACTTTCAGCGCGGAGGAACTCGAAAACGCCATACCGAGCTCAGCCTCCAAGGGCAAGAATCACTGGCTGATGATGCGAGGCGACCGTTTCTCCGATTGCTATGAAAAGAACTCAGTCGTCCTGCTGACGAACGGCCGCGGCGGCATGAGCCGGATCTGCGCCGATCTGGGTACGATCCAGTCGAAGTATGACTGCCTGCTGGGAGCGAACCTGAACCCGGAATATCCCGTGGACCGTCACGTGTTCGTGAAACGGGTCCGCATCTGGGTCAACGCGGACGGATTCATCAGTCAGCTCAACGCCAATAATTTGGCAGTGCTGAAGGCGGACGCGCCCGTGTTCTGGGATTTCATCGTCGCGGCCGGCGACGCGCGGACGGCGCAGATACGGCTGACGATGGATCTGCTGGAGGAGCGGAACACACTGGTCATGAAGCTGGAGCGGCTCAAACGGGAACCGCGCAGTCAGTGGACACAGAATCAGCTCCCGGCGGAAGCCCATGTCACCGCGATCGCGCGTCTGGATGTGGAAGACCGCAATTTCCATACGGAGACCCACCTGAATGACGGGGCACGTTATCACTTTACCAGTCACACTCAGGCTCTTTCCCCTGACGGCAAGCTGGCTCAGTGCGGATTCCATTTCACTCCGGCTCAGGATCGGGGCTTCCGCGCGTATGCATCCGCCGGGCAGTTCCATCCCGATGTCGAGTGGTGCGAAAATATCTGGCACCCTGTGGAAGGCAGCCGCGGTCAGACCGATCACGGCGACGCTTACAGTCCGGGCTGGTTCGAGCTGCCTCTCAACGTGGCAAAACCGGTCTATCTGGTGGCGGACGCGGAACAGGAACCGGTTTCAGAAGATGAGATCACCCGTTTTGAGGAAGCGCGCAAAGCCCAAAATGAAAAGCTCCTGAGCCAATACAAAGGCGACCTTTCCGATCCCTGGGAACGGGAGCTGGTTCTCGGCATGAAAGCCTTTCTGGTGCGCCGCGGCAAGGAGCATGGCAAGACGATCATCGCCGGTTATCCGTGGTTCCTGGACTGGGGACGCGATACGCTGATCAGCGCCCGTGGTTATCTGGCCGCCGGGTATGACGAGGAGGTGCTGGAGCTGATCCAAACTTTCGCGCGCATGGAGAAAGGCGGCACTCTGCCGAATGTCATTTACGGCGACAACGATTCCAACCGAGACACGGTGGACGCTCCGCTCTGGCTGGGAGTCGTGATCGAGGAATACGCCAAACTTCACCCGAAAGACAATGTGCTGGGCGCGACTCTGGAGGACGGACGCGCGCTCCTGGAAATACTCAGGAATATCGCGAACGGTTATCTGAAAGGAACGTCCAACGGCATCAAGGTGGATCAGGAGTCCGGGCTGGTGTGGAGTCCTTCGCACTTCACCTGGATGGATACGAATTACCCGGCAGGCACCCCGCGCTGCGGTTATCCCATCGAGATCCAGGCGCTCTGGATACGGCTGCTGCGCCAGCTGGAGCGTGAGGACAAACAAGACCGGGCACAGTGGAAAGCTCTGGCAAACCGTGCCACGGATTCTCTGCGCAAGCTCTACTGGCTGCCGCAGAAAGGCTGGTTCGCGGACGGTCTCTGGGCTGAGAACAAGGCTCCGGCCGCTCAGGCGCGTGTGGATGACGCCTTGAGACCCAATCAGCTGATCGCTGTCGCTTTCGGTTTCTGCGAGCCGGCACAGGCACGAAGCGCTGTTCAGGCGGCTCTGCGTTATCTGGTCATTCCCGGCGCGATCCGTTCGCTGGCTCCCCTGCCGGTGGATTGTCTCGCTCCTGTTTACGGCACACAGGGCTCGCTGCTGAACGATCCCGCTCATCCCTACTGGCCGCGCTATGAAGGCGATGAGGACACCCGGCGCAAACCGGCTTATCATAACGGAACGGCCTGGGGCTTTATGTTCCCGGTCTTCTGCGAGGCAATGGCCCAGGCATGGCCCGACGACAAGGCCGCCCGCACTGCCGCCAAAGCCTATCTGCGCAGCGCGGAATACTGGATGAACAAGGGCGCGCTGGGACAGATAGCCGAGATCATGGACGGCGATCTGCCGCACACTCAGCGCGGCTGTGACGCTCAGGCATGGTCTCTCTGCGAAACTCTGCGCGTCTGGAAACTGCTGAAGGAATAGGAATATGAGCGAGGTTCACCGTATTGATAAGGCAGACCTCAAAGATCTGCCGGAGATATTGCGCCTGCAGTATCGTGCCTATCAAAGTGAAGCGGCTCTGTTCGGCAGCAGGGATATTCCTCCATTAAAGCAGACTCTGGACGAAGTGACCGGCGAATACCATGCGGGCGTTATCCTGAAAATGGTCAATGAGGACAATGTGATCATCGGCTCGATCCGCGCGAAAGAGCGGAACGGCACCGTATATGTGGGCAAGCTGATGGTCCACCCGGACTGCCGGCATCGCGGTTTGGGCACAAGGCTTCTGCAAGCGATAGAACAATACTTTCCCCAAAAACGATACGAGCTTTTTACAAGCACAAAAAGCACAGACAATATCCGCCTCTACCAGAGAATGGGCTATAAAATATTTGATTGCAAACCCGTCACTGACGAGTTACGCTTTGTCTATATGGAAAAAGTATAGGACTCCATCCAAACAGGTATTTGAAAAACGTGAAACTGTAAAACGATATGAAACATGGCGCATCAACACTATATAAAGTAAACATTTTTCTGCTGATGCTAAGCCTTTGCTGCGGGATGGTCTTCGCGCAGACAAATGCGATAGAGAATCCCAGCTATGAAGACGGTTTGACAGGATGGCGTACCTGGAGCCGGACAACAGATGCTATCCGGGCCGGGATCGTTCAGGATCCCTCCGCACCGGATGGTTCCAGCGTTATGGAGATCCGCCACACCGGCGACAAAGACTGGAGTCTGGAACCCAACAAAAGGCTCACGGTCGCGCCCGGTGATATACTGGATCTTTCCATCTGGGGACATATCCAGGGCACCGGCAATGCCGCGCTTTGCCTCTCACTGTGGGACAAGGAGAACGAAAACCGGGGCTGGGCTTATGGCGCGGCCGCCTTGGCCAACAGCGGTGAATGGAAACAAGTACAGTGCCGTGTGGTCATCCCTGAAGGTGTCGTCAGCGCGCAGCCGCGCGTGATCGGTGATGGCAAGTCCGACGTCCGAATGGATCTTTTCAGCGTCTGGCGCGCCGGCAATGTCAGCGATCTGCGCGCGCCGGGTCTGCCCGATGTCCTGACGCTTGCCAATCCTTCAATGGAACTGCGGTTCGATACAAAAACATTGTCCGCGCAAGTCCGGTGCCGCTCCAGCCGCAAGGTCTGGGAACAGGCTCCCGCGCTGGCGGATCTGATCCTCAAAAACGTGAGCCAGGCGGATGAACGCGCGCTGACTCTGGAGCTGCTGCATATCCCCACCGATCTAAAATTCCGCTCCACGCTGCAGCTGGATCCCGACAAGGCTGAATATCTCATTACGATAGACACACCGGATCGTACATCCCCGGCATTCAACGGACTGGCTTATCCCCCGGCATACAGATCCCAGCCGGGCGAGTATCTGGTTATTCCCATGAATGAAGGCATCTCCTATCCAGTGGAGGACGATACGATCAACCCGATGTATCTGATCGCTTACGGAGGGCATGGCATCTGCATGGCTTTCTG
>DBVN01000047.1:27563-30537 GCA_002308515.1 Verrucomicrobia bacterium UBA1263
GGCGGCATCCGCATTGACCGCCATGAGAAAAAGCTGACTGTTTTCCCGCAATGGGAACCTCAGCTGGGCAAATTTGGTTATGAGCGCCGTCTGCGGTATTCCTTCTTCGGGTCGGGCGGTTATGTTGGCATGGCCAAACGCTACCGCCAGTACGCCCAGGCAAAAGGCATCTTCAAAACACTTCGCGAAAAAGAAAAGGAAATCCCTGCCACAGCACGGCTGGCCGGAGCGGTAAACGTCTGGAACTGGGATACGGCTCCCGGCAAAATGGTGGACGAAATGCGGGCCGCCGGGATTGAGCATATCCTTTGGAGCAACGGCGGAAGCTCTCAGGAAATCAAGAAAATCAATGAAATGGGAGTGCTTTCCAGCCGCTATGACATTTATCAGGATATCATGGATCCGGGCAACCGCGAACATCTCGCGTACTGGCACGGCGACTGGATACCCGAAGCCTGGCCCCATGAGATCATCACCGACAAAAACGGGAACTGGCGGCACGGCTGGAGCGTGGAAGGCAAGGACGGGCAATGGTACGACTGCGGCGTGATCTGCGACCGGTTTTCCCTGAAATACGCCGCGCAAAAGATCCCGGCGGAGCTGGCCGAAAAACCATACCTGGCACGCTTTATTGACACCACGACCGCCTCACCCTGGCAGGAGTGCTGGCATCCCGATCATCCCATGACACGCGCCGACAGTCGTGAATGGAAAATGAAACTGCTGGATCATATCTCGCGCGATCAAAAACTGGTGACCGGCTGCGAGACCGGCCACGACGCTTCCGTTCCCTATCTGCACTTCTTCGAGGGAATGATGAGTCTGGGGCCTTACCGCGTGCCCGATGCCGGGCGCGACATGATGCGTGTCTGGGAAGAAGTGCCGGAGAATCTTTCCAAATTCCAGCTGGGGCACGACTACCGTCTGCCATTGTGGGAACTAGTTTTCCATGACTGCACGGTCTCCTACTGGTACTGGGGCGATTATAACAACAAGCTCCCCGCGCTTTGGGACAAACGCGATCTGTTCAACCTGCTCTATGGTGTTCCGCCCATGTTCATGTTCACGCACGATCAATGGCTGGCCCACAAAGAGCGTTTCGTCCAAAGCTACCAAAACACTTGCCCTGTCATCCGTGAAATCGCTTATGAAGAGATGCTGGATCACCGTTTTCTGACACCGGACCGGAATGTCCAGCAAACCCGGTTCGCCAACGGATACACCGTTGTTGTCAATTTTGGTCCAACGTCCTATGTGTATCAGGGACAAAAAACAAAAACAACCATCCCAGCAATGGGATTCCACGTTGAAAAATGATAAACTCCATTCTTATATCATCGCCGCTGATGACGGCATATAGTATTCCCAAGTCAGACCTGATCGAGATCGCTCTGATCCTGGCCGTGATCCTCGTCGCCTGGGTCGGACTGATCTGGTCGCGCAAGTGCGAAAAAAACAGATACGACATCACTGAAGGGCTGCCGCTCCGCGCTGAAAATCAGGAGCAGATCCATGATCTCATGCCGCATCTTCACGATTATTATTTCGATGTTGAAAAAGGTATTCACTATGACGAAGAAGCCGGAACAATCCGGTTCCGTGTTTATGATGAACAACCGAAAACTGTCATCCGCTGTGAAGAGGATTCCTCGCTTCCATGCAGAGCCGTGCTGCTGCGCGTTCTCCATGTAGAATCGCTTGAGATCACCGATCCCAACAAGATCGAAACTTATTCGATCAATGAGATAAAATACAACAATGGCGATCTTTTGCTGACAGCGGAGCCCGATTGTGAGCTGAAAATGAAAGTCTCCAGACTGGAGCTCCACCTGGAAAAAGTTGAAAACCCAAAAACCCGCGTCTCAGATAATGTCTAAAAATATCGCGATCACACTGGGCGACACCCGCGGAGTCGGCCCGGAAATCACTCTCAAAGCGCTGACGCAGGAGCTGGCGAAAAACGACGGCCGCGGCTATACCATTTACGGCCGGGCGGACATCCTGCGCCGAGTCAATGAACAGCTGAAGATCGGCTGTCCGCTGGATCGTGTCACCATTTCCGATACGGTCGAGGGCGACGGCTCCAATCCGGCACTGAACGCGGTTCGCTGGCTGAAAGAAGCCGCCCTGGCCTGTATGAAAGGCGAGACTGACGGCATGGTCACCGCGCCCGTCAGCAAGGAAGAGATCATCCGCGCCGGGCATCACCATTTTATCGGTCAGACCGAATTTCTTTCCGAGCTGGCGGGCGTTCCGGACACTGTGATGATGCTCCTGGGCACTAATGATGACCCCGGTTCATCCAGGAACGGCCAATGGCTGAGGATCGCGCTGGCCACGACTCATGTCCGTCTTTCCAAGGTGGCCGAGTCTCTCGATCAGATCAAGGTGGAGAACGCCATCCGCCGCGCCGCCGAAGCCTGCGCTCTGCAAAAACTGCCCCGCGCGCGCATCGGTGTCAGCGGCCTGAATCCGCATTCCGGTGAAGGCGGCAAAATGGGCGACGAAGAACAGCGTGTCATCACTCCGGCCATCCGGCATTGTCGTCTCATGGGCATGGACGTGACGGGTCCCATCCCGGCGGATGCCATCCTGCGCAAAGCCTGGATGAACGAGTTCGATGCCGTGGTCTCCATGTATCACGACCAGGCTCTGCCCGCGCTGAAAATGGTGGCCTTCGACACCGGCATCAACTGGACGCTGGGGCTTCCCTTCATCCGCGTTTCGCCCGACCACGGCACGGCATTCGACATCGCCGGCAAGGGCATCGCCTCGCCGCGCTCCATGCTGGCCGCTATCAATTTGCTGAAACAGCTATGAATCTGGAGAACATAGCCCTCATCGGTTTCATGGGCGTGGGCAAGACCACCTGCGGACAGTACCTGGCCCGCAAGCTGGGCTACACCTTTTTCGACACCGATCAGGCGATCGTTGACAGCAGCGGACGATCCATCGCGAACATTTTCAAAACACA
>DBVN01000047.1:30632-35582 GCA_002308515.1 Verrucomicrobia bacterium UBA1263
GTCCTCAAGCAGCACGCCATGGTCGTTCATCTCTGCCTGCCCGCGGAGGATATCTATGACCGTGTCAAGGGCAACAAATCCCGTCCCCTGCTCCAGACAGAGGATCCCCTGGGACGCATCCGCGAACTGCTGGCACAGCGTCTCCCGGCCTATCATACGGCCCATGTAGAACTCAGCGTGCGGAAGCGTCCCCTTCCGCAGATCATTTTTCAGATCCTCCTGAATTACCACCTGTACATTCGCCGCCGCCGAAACAAATGACCCCCGCGGAAACCAAAAAACAGATCATCGAACAGGCCCGGCGGCTCGGCTTCAACGACTGCCGCTTCACCACGGCGGAACCTCCGGCCTCCTCTTCCATCTTCCTCCAATGGCTGGCCGAGGGATGCCACGCCGGGATGCGCTGGATGGAAAGTGAGCGCAGCATCCGCGGCCGTCTGGATCCTCGCAATGCTCTGCCCGATGCCAGGACTGTCATTTGTCTGGCCGCCAGCTATTATCTGGCCGGACCGCAGAATCCCTCCGTGGCACGCTACGCGCGTGTGGCCGATTATCACGAGACCCTGCGGGAACCTCTCAGCGAACTCTGCCGCTTTATTGAAAACATCGAAGGCCCCGCCGCGCATATCGCCGCCGTCTTTGCCAGCGACTCCTCCCATCTGCTGGAACGCGACCTGGCGCAGAGGGCCGGTCTGGGCTTCATCGGCAAAAACAACAACCTGATCAGTCCCCGGCTGGGCAGCTGGTTCTTTCTTTCCGAGATCATCACCACTCTGGAGCTGGAACCCGATCCACCGCTCAGCCTCCAGTGCGGCACCTGCGAGCGCTGTCTGCGGGCCTGTCCCACCGGGGCGCTGACCGCGCGCCATCTGGACGCGCGCCGCTGTCTCTCCTACCTGACCATTGAACACCGGGGCGACATCCCGCCCGAATTCCACGCCGCCATGGGAGACCGCTTCTTCGGCTGCGACCGCTGTCTGGAAGCCTGCCCCTGGAACCGCTTTGCCCAGCCGACCTCGATACCGCCGATGTCTTTGGACGAGGAGCTCTTCACCACGGAACAGCTGGAGAGCATGGACAACGCCGCTTTCAAAAAACGATTCGCCGGCACCTCCTTCCTCCGCGCCAAACGCGACGGTCTCCTCCGCAACCTCCGCATCACCGAGAAAAACCGGGAACAGCAGTGAAAGAACCACTGATAGACACGGATAAACACAGATAAGTTATTGTTTTGAATTGTTTATTATTAAATTCAATTATTCGGCTCCGGTCACCCCTTCGGGGTGACGTGTTGGGGGGATCTCGTTACCGGGGGTTACGCTTCGCTCACACCCCGGCTATTATCCTACAACCCGTTCCGGGTTAAAAATTGTGGATAAAAAACCAGACGGGGTGACAGAAGATGTGCAAAAGAATATTGTTTAATGATCGCTTTTACGTCTATTGCAGTCTTTACACAGCATCTGACAATTCTCCGGAGTCGTTTTTCCTCCCTGACTCCAAGGAGTAATATGGTCTGCTTCCATTCCTGAAATATCACAATGTTTCCCGCACCTGGCACAATTCCCCTGCTGTATCTCGTATTGGGTTCGTTTCTGACCATCCAGAAACTGTCTAAGGTTCAAATGCCGTTCATCTTTCGTCAATACATATGGATAGATCCCTGACTTTTTCTGAACTTCATCATCCGCCATCAATCTTGAAACCTCATTTTCCAGCTGGGTAGTATCTATCATTTTTTTTCCAAATTGATCATACAATGGCCCCCACTCTAATCCCTTCATTTCTTTGCGGTATTTTGGAAACGTCATTTTCACCCAATCAATCACATTTTTGAAATACGTCCATAATTCGTTCGAGTTGGGATCATGCTGATGTTCGGACATATATTCTTCAATTCTCCCCTTGCTCATCCATTTCAGCGCAATTTCGAGCAAGCCCTGGCGATTAACCTCTGCTTTCACATAATCTTTAGAAAGCTGACTAGCTGCTCCGCGTTCTCTGCTGAAAATGGATTTTGCGTGAGTCAACCAGGGTCCAGTATAGATCGCGTTCCGCATTTCCTGTTCTTCCAGTTTTAATCCGGCAATGTTGATGACTCGAAACCATTCCAATTTCTCTGCATCGTTTCCCTCACAGAAATAAACCAACAGCTTATAGTCCAATATCTGGTTCTGTTCTGTTTCTGTCAGATTATGGAAATACTGTATCCTTCCATTAAAACTGATTGAAAACTGCCCTGCTACATATTGACAAAAACTCACTGTTCTCTGCTGGCCATCCATGAGTTCAAAATCATTATCAGAATTTTTAACCCAATAGATCACATTCAAGGGAAACCCCTTGCGAATAGTTTCGATGACAGCGTCTCTCATTTTGTCATTATAGACAAATTCACGCTGATATTTCGGACGGATATTCAAACGTCTGTCATATCCCAAAACGCCTTCTTCATCGTTATCAACGTAGTTCTCCACTACTTCTCGAATTGGTATTTCATGCAACTCTATTCTCATTTTGTTATTCTCTTTTTACGAATAAATATTCGTCCATACATTCTTCTTCCATTGATATATACTCTACCTCTGCTAATGTTTAATGTATACTCATTGCCGACAATTTCAAATTGATCTGGATTATATTTATCAAAGAATGTAATGGGGACACCCATCACTTCATCATAGTCATCTGGAATATCTGAGGTTTTTGAAACCTCTATCGCATCATAATTGTCATATTTTGGATATTCTTGAGAGTTATAATGTTTGTACAAATTTAATGATTCATGACGTTCCTTATAATCCAGATTTGTGAACCAACGAACTCCTTTTACTCTGATATATTTATGACCTTCTGCATCAACTCTGGATCCGGCTGCATTTAAAGGATAATTATCTGGTACTCTAAATTCTCGATCTCCACTATGAATACTGCACCCCATCCATACTTTATTCTCCATTAATAATGGAAAAAACTCCTTGTATGTGATAGCGTTTTGATTTCCAATGATTATGAACTTCTTATTATATCTGATCAACTGTGCAACATATTCACGAAACAAAGAAAAAGGAGGATTGGTGACTACGATATCCGCTTCTTTGAGCAACTTTATACATTCCTCAGAACGAAAATCTCCATCTCCTTTCAATCGTGTGAGAACATTTTTCTTATTTTTTATCAGATATTCCACATCAGATAAATCTATCGCTCCATCCCCGTTTTCATCTTTTACCTCCGTGATTTCGATTTTATGCGGTATTCTGACTTCTAATTTCAGTTGCGGATCTTCAAATCCGGCCAGCATCAACTGTTCTCCGGCAATGGGTGAACCTTTATAACAAGTGGCAATAAGCTTTTTCAGTTTAAGAAAATTGAAATTACTGGCAAAGTATTTGAAAAAGTTGCTTTCATAAGGATCATCGCAATTACAAAATACGGTCTTACCTTTGAAGGAATCTTTGTAATGACACAGTTCTTTTTCTATATCAACTAGTTGTGTATAGAATTCATCTTTTTCCTGATTAAAGGCATTCAATAATCCCGCATTTCCAGGATGATTATGATTCTCTTCCACTTCAGGAGCTTGTTCAGGAATCACATTTTGATTATTTTCCTGAGGTACATCGTTTTCTTCCGCCATCTTATTTTCCTCCTTTGGATAAAATGTCAGAATGCGCAGGCTGCTGACTGCTTGAGAAAAGATAGAAAAAGTCTTTTGTTTTTATCGTATTCATTGATTCCATTCCGCTTTAACACAAGCGCAAATAAATACGATCAGAAAAAATTGAGAGGAATTTCTGGGAAAAAGAAAAAGGTGGATCTTCACCGGTGCCACAATAGGATTTTTCCTATAAATGCGTGGTCACTTTCAGTTTCCCAAATCGAGGCTCGCCAAAGCCATACTACAAGGAAACAAGAAGAACCACCTCGATATCGAGGCGTTCTAACAAATTGGTCCTGTAGTATTGAAATTTTGGCGATTTCGATTTAGACCGCAATGTTTTGACGCTAAGCGTTAAAACTTGATTATTATGTATTTAACTTATCTTTATTCCCATTCCTCGGCATCACATACGCCGAGGAACGACCAGAACAAAATACCAGACATTACACAAGGCGACAAGACAGAACATTGGAATCACAAAAATAAATAATTCAATAACAAATAATTATCTGTGTTTATCCGTGTCCATCCGTGGTTCTTTCTGTCACCCCGTCGGGGTTTGATTTTGTGGGGAATCGTTACCGGGGATTTCGCTTCGCTCCATCCCCGTCTGTAATCTGTCGTCCCGTTGGGACTAAAAGAAAGCCTGAAAGGCTGGCAGATTACANNGGAACCCCTGCTTCGATGCCATCACATATTGAAGTCCCGAAGGCGATGACAGACGAACGTCGTCAGCGTAAATATACAACATTATGAACCACAGGGAATATTTGACAAAAACAGATTTTCCATGTATGTTTTTCGTCAGTGAGATTTTGGTTATTTCTCATATAATAAAGGGGGCATCGGGTGATGCCCTTTTTTATTTTATGATCTGCTGATTGAGTTTAGGAGTGCCAAACAATCCGTTTTGGTTTATACTCAGCGCAGTTTGATTCGTTGGAAAACGAAAATAAATTTGCACTGTACATGAATATATCACGCAGAAAAGCAATCGGTACCGCCGGTCTCGCGGTGGGAGCGTTCCTGGCCGGACAATTTTCTTCCGTTTCCGCGGAAAAACCGCAGGAAGAAGCCGTTGAATGGAAGCCTGTTAAACTGGACGCGAAGAAAGTCGCGGCCAGAGCTTATGAAATCTATCCGGAAGGCAGCTGCATGTATGCCGCCTTTACCGCGATAGCGACTGCCATGGCTGAAGCGGCGGCCAAAGTCAATCCCGCTCTGAGCCAGGCGCTTAAAAACTTTCCCTGCCAGATGTTCAAGTACGGCCACTCCGGTCTGGGCGG
>DBVN01000048.1 GCA_002308515.1 Verrucomicrobia bacterium UBA1263
AGACGCGAGAGTCTCGCGTCTCTACGGAACATATTGATTTTGAATATGTTTTGACAGAATTAAAATCCTAATGGCGATTTTGGGATAAAAAAAAGACGCTCGATCGAGCGTCTTTGTCATTAAAAAGGGGAGATCGTTAAATCTTGAACTTTCTGTTCAGGCGCGAGAGGTTGTAGCTCAGGCGCTGCTGGGAATCCATCTTGGCAAAGTTGGGTGTGCCGTCGGCGTTGACCGGCCAGAGAGGAGAGGAAGCTCCTTTTTCAGTATCGGCAGGAACGGCAGCTGTTTTGGCTTTGCCGGCGCCCATGCAGGCGGGTTTCTGGCTGACGGTGACGACGGTTTTCTTTTCGCCGCCGTAGCTCATGGCCTGTTCGGTCAGCTGGAGATCTTTTTCCAAGACCAGACGAGGTTTGATCTTCTTGGCCTGAAGGACACCATGATAGGCGCGGACAGCTTCCTCTGGGGAGATAAGGCCGTCTGTGATCAGACGGAGCATCTCGATGAAGGCCAGCTGGTGTTCAGCGTTGTTGATCTTGCGTCCGAAGAGGGCCACATGGGCACCATACTTCTGGGCATCGTGGATCAGCTTGAAAGCGTCATAGGTGGTGCCCGCGCTGCCGCCGAGTACTCCGACGATCATGTGAGGATCGTACTGGACCAGTTCTTCCATGAAACGGGGACCGTGATAGACGATCTTGAGGAAGATAGGCCGTCCAGCTTCGGTCACACCGGCCAGTGTGCGGATGATATTGTCATTGATGAACTCACCCAGTTTTTCGGCCGGGATGCCGGAGTTGACATTGGGATCAAAGACTTCCAGGAAGTAGCGGAATTTTTTGCGTTCGGCTTCCTCGCGGAATTCTTTGAAGGCTAAAAGGGCTTTGCGGTCGCGCTCCAGATCGTTGACGTAGGTGATGGAGTAGAGACCAAGATTGGCACCGGGAAATTCCGGCTGGGCACCCACACGTTCGCATTCCACTTTGCCGCACTGGATGTAGTCAATGGAGGCGGAGCGGAAGGTCTCGGAAGGTTCTTTGACGTAGCTGCCGTGACGGATGGCCCAGACATCGCTGGTGTCATTGGCGCGGGCAGCCGGCGTCATGGGAGAGTTCCGGAAGAGCCCTTCCTTGATGCTCAGCTGCTCGTTGACACTGGCGGACATCAGCATGATATCCACCACGTTTTGCGCTACGATCTCGCGGATGATCTCCAGATATTCCGGCAGGCTGCGGTNNTAGCCGAATTCCTCGCGTGTCCAGACCTCCGGGGAGAACTGGGCCGGGATCTCGCCCGACTTGGCCAGATAATTTCGTGTTCCGGTGGCGCGGACACCAAAGGCCATGTCGGCGTCTTTGGCATCGGCGATGATGAACGCTTTGGAAGAAGGGTTCGCGTGGATTTCCTGCAGCTTTTTATCCAGAGATTTGATCATAAGAAAATTAATTCACTTTTGAGAAAGTTTCCTGGAGAGCCCGCGCGGAGCTTTGGAGACCGAGTTTTTCACGCGGCCACAGTCCGATCTCGATCTGATCCAGTACACCGGTACGGCCAATGACGGTCGGTACGCTCAGGCAGACATCTTTGATACCGTAGGCGCCCTGCTGTTCCGAAGAGACAGGCAGGATGCACTTTTTATCCAGCAGAATGGCATGGACGACCTCGCGGATGGAAATGGCCACTGCCCAGCCCGCGCCGCCCTTGCGGGAGATGACCTCGGCGCCACTGCCGCGGGTGCGTTCGGATATCTTGTTCTGCATGGCGGTGTTCATGCACGGCAGACCCGTCAGCGGGAAACCGTTGACGCTGGCGGATGACCAGATGGGAACCATGGAATCGCCGTGTTCGCCCAGCATGATGGCCTTGACCTGGCTGGGAGCCAGCTTCAGCTCCTGAGCGATCAGCGAGGAGAAACGGCAGGTATCGAGCATCGTGCCCAGACCAATGACCTGCTGCCAGGGCAGTCCGAGTTCGCGCACGGCCAGACGCGTCAAAATGTCCACCGGATTGGAAACGACAAAGACGATGGCTTCCTTCTTCATGCCGGCAGCCTTGATGCTGCCCAGGATCTGCAGAAAGAGGGAGGCATTGCGGTTGATCAGATCCAGACGGGACTCATCGGGTTTGCGACGGAGTCCGGCTGTGATCAGGAAGATATCGCTGTCGGCCGCCGCGGCATAGTCGCCGGCGTAGATTTTTTGATCTGTGCCGAAAGCGGTACCGTGCAGCAGGTCCAGGGCTTCACCCTCGGCCGCCGCCTGGTTCGCGTCCAGGATCTGGATCTCAGAGACGAGACCGCCGCATTGCAGCGCGTAAGCCGCGCAGGCACCCACACGGCCGCCGCCGCCAATTACTGTGACTTTCATCTTGTACTAATTCTTAAAAGTTAATTTTTCAGTTTGTTGACGATCATTTCGGTGATGTTTTTCACCAATTCTTCCGCGTCAGCGGTGTCGGCGTTGTTTTCGGGCTGCCGGGGCAGACCGCAGACAACACCCGGATGCCATTCATTATTGTCGCAGAGCTCGCACTCCTTCAGACCGTAGCGGCTGTCCGGGAAGCCCATGGATTTCTTGATCTTGAGCAGTTCACGAACTTTGTCGCGGGAAATGGTCTTCAGATCAGTGCCCAGCTGAGTGGCAAAGACGATCGTGCGGCAATAGGCATCCACGATCTCCATCTTCCAGTAAGCGTCTTCCACACTGGTTCCCCACGTTACCACGCCATGGTTGGCCATGAGGATGGTGTTGTGTTCTTTGACCAGAGCGGCGACGGTTTTGCCCATTTCAATGGAACCGGGAGTGGAGTAGTCCGCGATGGGAGCCACGCCGACCAGGATCTCCATTTCGGGGATCATACAGGTGGGCGGCTGGATACGGGCCACCGCGAACGCTGTCGCGTGGGGCGGATGAGCGTGTACACAGGAGACGGCTTTGGGCTGAGCCTTCATCATCTCCAGGTGCATCAAAATTTCACTGGTACGCTTCTTGGTTCCGGCTTTCTGATTGCCGTTCATATCCACGAAACCCATATCCGAGGGTTTCAGGAAGCCTTTGGACACCATAGTCGGAGTGCAGAGGACCAGATCTTTGGCTACACGGATGGAGATATTGCCACCGTTGCCGTCCACATAGTCACGTTCCCAGATGCGCCGTCCAATGTCGCAGATATCTTCCTTGAGCTTGTTGATCTCAGGCGAATTGAAGAAAGACTCAATGTTGGTCACCTCGCGTTCACAGGGAGGAACGTTGGAAGCGGCACAGGCCGCCGCGGCTGCGACGGGGCAGGAGGGCGCTCCCTGGGGTTTGATATTCCGGGCATTGAGCATATCTCTGGCCGAGGGAGTATAAATCGCGTCCACCGGCAGGGATGACAGATCACCGCCGTTGGCGATAAGCGCTTCGATATCCCGCGTGCTTATAACTTTTTTCATGATTCAAACGGATTGTAAAAAACTTGATCTACGATTGCCGCGTCAATGGCATCTATCGGAGTGGGAACTTCAAAAGGAGCCGCGGCTTCCGCTCCTTCTACATAACCAATGATATCGCCCACACCGCCGCCGAGGTCGTCATACACGACCGGGCTGGGGCCTTTGGAGAGCGTGGAAAGCTCCTGACCGTTGGCCAGGGTCTGCACTGCCTCGCGGCCGCAGGGATCCACGATCAGCCAGCGCGCGCCCTTCAACGCGGGACACGCTACGCTGAGAGTGACTCTTCCTATGACTCTGCCCAGTTTCATGCGGTGACTTCGTCCACGATGCCAATAATGATATAGCGGGCTGGGCTCCGGGGATCGTCCACGATCTTGCGTGCCGTCAGACCATCCGAGGAGAGGTTGACCCGCTGATGCATTCCGGCTCCGAGTGGGTCGATGGCTACCAGCGGGGCTCCGGTCGGTTTCCCGTCCAGACCCTCCGGCTGACAAAGGATGAGCCTTTGTCCCGCCAGGCTTTTATGCTTTTGCGTGGCAACCACGTTTCCAACCACTCGCGCCAGTAACATTTCCTAGTAAATCCTCAGATTATCCACCATCACGCAGCGGCGAATGCGCGTGAATGTGCGGGGAGTTGTAATGCCTTCGCCGGTAGGTGTGGCGATCGAGAAACTCGCGTAGCCTTCACCACCGCTGCCCAGACCGCAGGTGGAAGGACCGTTCTTGACAAAGATGGTCGTATCCAGCGCGCGGGCCATGGCCGTCATGTGATTCACATCATAAGAGTGGATGATGGCCGTGTGCTTGTAATTGTGCTCCGCTTCCAGGGATCTCTTGATGCCTTCCTCCACGTCGCGAACTTTGACGATGGGGATGAAGGGCATCATCTGCTCTTCCTGTACGAACAGGTGAGAAGCGTCTGTTTCCGCGTAGAGCATTTCCGTGGAAGCCGGGACACTGGTTCCGGCCACTTTGGCCAGAACGCTGGGATCGCGGCCTACCAGATCGCGGTTGACGGCCAGATGGCCGTTCTGCGCGGGCACGAAAGCTTCTTTGGTCAGGCGTTCGACTTGCGCGTCTGTCAATTTCACAGCGCCGGCGCGTGCCATAGCGTCCATGAATTGATTGAACACTCTTTCGACGACAAAGACTTCCTTTTCACCGATGCAGAGCAGGTTATTGTCATAAGCGCCGCCGATGATGATATCGCGGGCCGCTTTTTCCACGTTGGCGGTTTCATCCACCAGCACCGGAGGATTGCCCGGACCGGCGCAGACGGAACGTTTGCCGCTCTTCATGGCCGCTTTGACGACACCGGGACCGCCGGTGACGCAGAGCAGTTTGACATAAGGGCTCTCGGTGATGGCTTTGAAGGAATCCAGGGTCGGCTGTTCCACGATGGAGGCCAGGTTCTCGATCCCCAGTTCGCGGTAGATGGCTTCATTGATCACACGGGCGGCAGTCGCCGCGCAGCGGCAGGCGCTCGGATGAGGATTGAAGACGACCGCGTTGCCGGCCGCTACCATGCTGATGATATTGCAGCAGAGGGTAGGGATGGAGTGTGTACTCGGTGTGATGGCTCCGATGACACCAAAGGGGGTGAACTCTTCCATGGTGATGCCATGGTCGCCGCTCATTCCGTTGGGTTTGAGGAACTCGACACCGGGCAGATTCTTCAGACCCAGCAGTTTGTCGATTTTATGATCCAGACGGCCGATGTGAGTTTCATCCAACTCGATGCGCCCCCACTCAGAGGCGTTGTCCGTCGTCAGTTTTTTAACGATGTTGATGACCGTCTTGCGGCCAGCGACACCTTTTTCCTGAAGTTGTTTATAGGCAGCCTGCGCTGCTTCACAAGCTTCTGATGCGTCCTGGAAGACACCGAAATGGCGTTTTCCGGCGCATTTACATCCGCACGCGGCACCTTTGGAGGCGCTGTCGCCGAGGCGGTTCAGTACCTGTTCGACGACTTCGCGGATCAATGCTTCGTTGACACCGTTACTCATGGTTCAATCTAATTTCCAGCGGTATATACTTTCTTGCCCAACACGTCCACCGTATCCACGATCCCGATGATGACAGCGTCCACAGGCGCTTGTTTCATCCCCGGAGCCAATCTGGCGGAGCTGCCCTGGCAGAAGAGAACAAGTTCTCCTACGCCGGCGCCCACCGAATCAACGGCAACGAACGTCGTTCCCAATTCCTTGAGAGCGGTTGGATTTTTTTCGTCAGCCACCATGGGCCGCAGTACGAGCAGCTTGCGCCCCTCCATCGCGGCATCCTTCTTGGTAGCGACGACAACCCCTACTACCTGGGCCAGATACATACTCTAGCGAGCGGCCGGTGTTGTTGCAGCTTTGGGAGCCTGAGGCAGGACGAGTTTGACATCGTCATTCGGGCGCGCGATGACATGCGCGCTGACGACTTGTCCGCCGGTTGTTTTGATTGCCGCGACACCGGCATCTACTGCCGCCTGCACCGCTGCCACATCACCCACTACAACGGCAGTCACCATGGCGTTGCCGACTTGTTTCATCGGACCAGCCAGCTGCACATTGGCCGCTTTGAGCATTGCGTCGGTACCCTGTACGAGGGCGACCAAACCACGGGTTTCCAGCATTCCTATTGCTTGTACCATAAAAATTTCCTTTTAATTACTTAATGATTTTCTAAAAAACGTTTCACTTCCCTGGCAATGACAAGTTCCTCATTGGTCGGGACTACAAAAATTTTAACTTTAGAGTCCGCCGCGCTGATTTCGACCTCCTGGCCGGAAGGAGCGTTAGCGTTCTTTTCTTCATCCAGTTTTATACCTAGCTGATCGAGATCGGCGCAGATGCGTGACCGCAGCCACGGGTTGTTCTCCGCGATGCCCGCGGTAAAGACGAATCCATCCAGACCGTTCATCTGGAGGAAGTAAGCACCCAGCCAGTGGCGTGCCTGCCAAACCAGGACATCAATGGCCAGTTTGGCATCTTCATTGCCGTTTTGGGCTTCCTTATAGATGTCGCGCATGTCATTGAAACCGCCGGAGAGAGCCTTCAGACCACCTTCTTTGGAGAGGGCGTATTCGACTTGCTCCACGGTGAGTTTCTGACGGCGCATCATCAAGGGGATCGCGAAAGCATCCAATTCGCCTACGCGGTTATTCTGCGGCAGACCCGCCTGCGGGGTCATTCCCATACTGTTGCACATACCGACACCGTTGAGGATCGCTGTCAGGGAGGAGCTTCCGCCCAGGTGACAGGATACGACCCGGAGATCCGGTTTGTTGATGGGAGTGGCTCCATTGTTGACATAGAGCATCCGCACGCGTTCGGCCACATCGCTCCGGCCCAGCAGCTCAGCGGATCTCTCCGCGATGAACTTATGGCTGGCTCCGTGGAATCCCCAGCGGCGCACACCTTCGTCATACCAGTTCTTGGGAACCGCGTACCGCACGGCAGCCTTGGGAGCCCACTGATAGAATGAGGTCTCGAAAAGGCCGATCATCGGAGTGCAAGGCATTTTCTTGGAGAAAATGCGCACGCCGTTGATGTAGGGCGGGTTATGCGCGGGAGCCACCTCACGGTAGGCTTCCATGGCCTGCAGCACCCGTTCATCCATCCGGACACAGCCGGTGATGTCGCGGGCAATGATGGGTTTGAATCCCACCGCCGCCAGGTCTTTTTCGCTGGTAATGAAGCCGCCGTTCTTCAACTCGCTCAAACAGGAGTCGATCGCGGCCGCATAGTCCGTTACTCGTTCAAATCCGCCTCGTGTCAGGAGTTTCTCCTCTGTACCGCCGCAGTCAAACAAGCGGTATTTCAGCGAGGTGGAACCTAGATTAGCAACCAGTATCTTCACAGAGATGCTAAAGTGTGTAGTTTTTCTCCAGTGTCAGTTGATGATTACTGGATCCAAGGACCGAGCATCCCGATGTCTTCATGAGGTCTCGGAAACACCTGGACGTTGATGACTTCACCGATCTGAGCCGCCGCCGCTGCCGCTGCGTCTGTCGCCGCCTTGACGGCCGCCACATCACCACGGAACACGCCGGAGACATAACCGCTGCCGATCTTTTCCCAGCCGGTCAGGGTCACATCCGCCGCTTTCAGAGCCGCGTCACAGGCTTCCACTAACGCGCAGAGGCCCTTCGTTTCAATCATTCCTACAGCCAATTGTTGTGCCATATTCTTATCTCTTTCTCTGGTTGTTATTTCACGAAAACTTTCAGCAGTTCTTCATGCGGGCGGGCGATGACGTGTGAGCTGATCAGCTCACCGACTTTTGCCGCCGCTTTGGAGCCAGCTTCCACAGCTGCCTTCACACTGCCTACGTCGCCTTTGACCATCACTGTGATCATAGCTCCGCCGATAGCGATCGTCTTGACCAGCGAGACACTCGCCGCCTTGGCCATCGCGTCCGCAGCTTCAACGCTGCCTACATAACCTTTGGTTTCCACCATTCCTAGCGCTTCGCTCATAATAATATATTAGCTTCTGTTCAGGGTTATTAAAAAAAATGTTTATTGTTTGAGTAGTTCGCAAAAACTCTTCGGGTTCAAGTGACACGCGTTCGCCTCATCGGTATCGACGTGTACTTCCAGCTTAAAGCCCTTGGTCACACGCACCAGCGTGTTGGCCAGGGTGATCCCGCAGTCTCCGTGAATCTTGAGATTCATCATATCTCCGTTCTTGACCCCGTAGAACGCGGCATCTTCTTCGCCCATGTGGACGTGGCGCAGGGCGCGGATCACGCCCGAATCCATTTCAAAGAAGCCGGCCGGCCCCATCAGCATACAGCCCGGTGTGCCTTCCACATCGCCAGAGAGTCTGGCGGGAATGTCAAAGCCCAGCGAGACCGCGTCCGTATAGGCCAGTTCGACCTGGTTCATCTTGCGGCAGGGACCCAGAATGCGCAGATTGGAAATGATCCGGCTGCGCGGTCCGATCAATGTCACGGTCTCTTTGGCCGCGAATTGTCCTGCCTGATAAAGGTTTTTGTGAACGTTCAGCTGGTACCCGGCTCCAAACAATGCTTCCACGGCCTCCTGTGTCAGGTGGCAGTGGCGCGCGCTCACGTTCACCACAAGGGGATTGGGCGCATTTACAGACTCAGGTAATTTCTTCCCAAGCTTAGAGTAAACAAGTTCTCTGACCATCTTTTCGATCGTCAGCTTGTCAGGTATTTGCCTCAGTTCAGCCATAACATCGGGCAAAGAGCATCTCAGATTCTGGAGGAAAAGTCAACTTCATTTATCTTTTTTCTTGCAAAAAATTCCAAAATCTTCCAAAATACACAGCGTGCAGGCTGAAGAACGTCAGTATAAAATTTATAATTATTTGCAAGAGAAAGAATTTTGCTCTCTTGATGAATTGTCGGAAATTTTAAACACATCCATTTCCTCCATCCGCAGGGATGTCAATCGCCTTGAAAAGAAGGGGTTGATCCGCAGAACCCACGGGGGAGCCCGGTTAACGGATCGGTTGGAACCGGGAAATCTTCTGGCCGCTCCGAATATTTCGGTACTGGCTGATGTGAAGAAGAAGATCGGATTTTGCTGCGCTTCTCTCATATCTCCGGGACAGACGATCATAATGGATGGAGGTTCAACGGTTTACAGTGTGGCGCAGCGTCTGATGTCCAAGCATCCTATCGTTATCACTAATTCCCTGCCTATAGCCAACTTATATTCATCCTACAGTCAGGTGGAGGTACATGTGACCGGCGGTGTGATCTATCCGCGGCTGGGAGTGCTGACAGGTCCCAAAGCTGTGGAGGGGTTCTCTAAGATACACGCGGACGTAGCTATCATGGGAGCCGGGGGACTGACTTTGGATGAAGGAGTTACAAATACTCATGCGCTGCTGATAGATATGCAGCTGGCGATGATCCATGCGGCGCAAAAGGTGATTTTCTGTATGGATTCGACTAAACTGAGCCGGCGTTCGCTGTTCTTTTTGTGCGCGGCCAGCTATATCCAGACGCTGGTGACGGATTCCGGCGCTGATCCCAAGTTTATCAAAGCATTGAGAAGCAAAGGAATAGAAGTCCATATCGCTGGAGAGAAACCGGCCGAATTCTAAAGAAGGAAGATAAGAATGAAAGGTTTGACTCCATATTGGGACGCTCTGATCGTGACGGCATCCAATGATGTCCAGGCGGACGCGTACCGGATGCTTCTTTCGTCCCGGAACGGGAGCGGTGTCCTGGCACCTTTCAAACGCTGGCTGGTGGTGGCGGATCCCGGCGGGCGGAGGATTGGCAGCGGCGGCAGCACTCTTTTATGTTTGATGGAGATCGTTCGGGCCGAGTGTCAAAGCCGGGGGATTTTGATAGATTCGTGGAAGAAATTGGAAGATTTTCTTTGTTCTCTGCGCGTCATGATCGTCCATGCCGGCGGAGATTCCCGGCGGNNGCCTGCCTACGCGCCTTGCGGCAAGTTATTTGTGCCCATCCCGGAGCCTTCCGGGGCAGGAACGACGACCCTTTTTGACCGGCTGGTGGCGGATCTGAGTTCACTGCCCGCGGGACGGGATGGCGCTGGCCAGTATTTAGTGGTTTCGGGGGACGCGCTGCTGCTTTATGACCCGGCGGAGGTCTGTTTTGATTTCCCCGGCATGACGGCGGTCTGTGTGCCCAGTTCGCTGGAACAGTGTTCCAGGCACGGTGTGCTGTGCGCCGAGGCGGATGGAAGCGCCCGGCTTTATTTGCAAAAGCCGTCTCTGGACATGATGCGTTCGGCCGGAGCTATTCTGGAGGATCAGAAGGGCTTGCTGGATGCCGGGTTGATGAGTTTTGACGCTCGGTTTGCCAGCGGGATGATGGCCGCGGTCGGGATGACGGTGACACCGGATGGTCGTCTGGAATGGCCGGGCTGGTTCCATCAGATCACGCTGGAGCAGGGGCTGGATATTTACCGGGAGATCTGCTGCGCGCTGGGGACTCAGTCCAGTTTCGAGCATTATCTCCGCTCTGTCCGGGAGAGTGGTTCCAAGCTGGAGGATGCTGATCTCCAGACACTTTACGCTGGATTGAAGGATCTGCCTCTGTATTGTCAGAAGGTGTCGCGCTGCGAGTTTCTCCATTTCGGCACGACACGCCAGCTGATGTCCAGCGCGTCAACGCTTTGTGGAGGAAGCAGCGGCAGTCGTTTTATTTTGAATACGAAATTCCAGTCCTGCAATCAAGTGCAGGGGAACATTTTCTGGGTCGAAGGCTGTATCCTGAACGCTCCTGTCAGGTTAGGCGGTGAGAATGTCCTGACCGGGGTGACAGTAGATCGGGAACTGGTTCTGCCGCAGGGGGCTTGTCTGGATATCGCGCAAGGAACGACATCTGAAGGAGATCGCTGCTGGTTCATTCGTCCTTACGGGGTACGGGACAGCTTCAAGGACAGCGTGGCCGCGGGCGGTACTTTCTGCGGGATGCCTTTGGCTCAGTGGCTGGAGCTGGCCGGGATCGATCCCGCCTGGGTATGGGATCAATCTGATCAGCCGGAGCGGTGCAGTTTATGGAACGCGCGGCTGTTCCCGGCTTGCCCGGATGAAATGTCTTACCGGGAATGGCTTTGGTATTTCACCCCGGAGCAGGCGCGTCTCCATCCAGAGTTCGTGGAGCGGTTCCGTCGGACTCCTCGTTATGACTGCGCTCAGATCGCTGTTTTGACTCATCTGGGGGCGTTCCATCAGCGCAGGGCTTTGAAGTAAGGAATGTTATGAAACGCTCTCTGCCGCCGATCACCATTTATGACCTGGAAACGACGGGGATGTCCCCGGAGTATGACCGCATCATCCAGATCGCGGCGGTCAAGATGATCCACGGACAGATGATCCCGGAGGAGTGTTTTTGTTCTTATGTGAATCCGGAACGAAGGATCCCGGCCTGGATCACTCAATATACGGGGATCACCAATGAGGACGTGAAGGACGCGCCGCCGATCGAGTCGGTTCTGGCGGAGTTCTCGCGCTGGTCAGGGGAATCGGTGCTGCTGGCTCATAACGGGAACCGGTTCGATATCAAGTTCATCCAGTCAGCCTGCTGTTACTGCGGATTCCAGCCGCGGCCTGTGCGGTATTGCGATTCGATGCTGATGTCCTGGCAGTTATGGGGACGCAGAGGAATGAGCCACGGTCTGGACGCGGTCATAGAACGCCTGGGTGTGGACGCGGACGGTCTGCGCCGGCATGACGCGCGGGGCGACGCTCTGCTGCTGGGGCGCTGTGTGGAGCGGATCTTCGACCTCTATTTGCAGGCGAATGGAACACTGCCCGATTTGAAACTGAAGACGGGTTTTCTGCCCGATTGCTGATAATTTTGGAAATGGACTGATATGCGGAATAATTTAAAAAAACTGAGAAAAGCGCACGGCTGGACTTTGCGCGAGCTTTCGGAGCGGTCCGGCATAGCGATCTCCACTCTTGGCAATTTCGAGAACGGATGCACCGGGATCAGTGTGCCGGCCTTGCTGAAATTAGCGCGTCTGTTTCAAATAAGTCTGGATCAGCTGCTGTTTGGCAGCGGGGAGGATGGCTTGGATCTCAATGTCAGAAAACCCTCTCTGGTGCCGGTGATCTCGTGGGCACGGGCCGGATCGGCCAAAGATTATTCGGAGCTGAGCGGCCAGCTGGATGAAGTGCTGCCGTCCGAGTGCCCCGATGAGAACGCTTTCGCGCTGATCCTGGATGGCGACAGCATGGAACCGGAATTCCGCGCGGGGGATCGTGTTGTGTTTTCTCCCAATACCGAGCCGCGCAACGGGGATTATGTGGTGGCGCGGTTCAGGGAAAACGCCGACCCGGTGTACTCGCTGGGAGTCGTTTTCAAGAAATACAAACGTGTCGGCAAGTACGGCGAAAAGGTCCTCCTGCAAAGTCTGAATCCCATCTATCCCGACTTGATCAAGCCTGCTGACGAATTCCTTTTCATCTATCCGGCTGTCAGCCAGATGCGCTATCTGCGGCACTGAAGTCTTAGCTCCGAAGGAGCGACAGATCACAGACGGGGATGGAGCGAAGCGAAATCCCCGGAAACGGATTCCCCTAAATACCTCATCGGGAACCGGTGAGAGAAATGATATTCGTCTGTCGTCGCCTTCGGGACTTGAATATGTGATGGCATCGGAGCAGGGGTTCCGCTGCGCTGCCCCCCTGCCTGTAATCTGGCAGCCTTTCAGGCTTTTAAAATGGATCCCTTCGGAATGTAAATGACAGCCGTGCGACCGCTCAGCTCATTCTTTGAGCCCTGAAGGGACGACAGATGAATTTGTTGTTATTATAATTTATTCAACACAAGTAAGTTAAGAGTAATTAAAAAATTTTAGATTTTTGTTTGATTTTTTTATTTGAATTACCTAATTTGCACACGGGCTTTGCAATAAAAGAATTGCATTAAACATAAATGAATTAAAAAGATGGATTATATGTATCAAAAAAAGTATTCAATAAAAATAGGTCGAAAGGTTTATGGCCTTTGTTTTACGGGAGAAAAATGGGTTGTTCAAGGAGTACTTGGCATTGGAGTGACCTTTATTCTCATATTGATTTTGGGAATATCGACTGTTATGTACCTGTTTTCCACTTCGTTTGAACGGATTGACAATGCCAGACCAGAGAAGAATATTATCAACAACTTTCTCCTGAACTCTCCTGAGTTGCAAACTGAATTTGGTTCACCTTTGGAGATTACTTCCAAAAGCCTGTCGTTCAGATTTTGGACAGATCGAAAAGAAGGTGTTGAATCCTATTTTATTGAGGGAAATAAAAAGGGTGGTATGGCTGTGGTTCATTGGATTTCCAGCATGAAACCTGAGGAATGCTTTGTTGTCAATGAATTGGGAATAGTTTTAGAAAGCGGAGAGGTGAAACCCCTGTTAAAAGTTAAAAAAATTTATTAGATACAAAGAGGTACATGATGAACGAAATTCAAGAAGAGTGTATCATTAAAACTATTGAGATAAAGAAATTTAAATTTTTTCTTTGGGCAATAGGATTGGTGGGATTAACTGTTGCAATGGTACTTATGATAGGAATATTTACGGCGGTTACAAATTCTTGTAAGGGGTATTCCAACGAGTGGCCAGCTCTTCAATTTGCAAAGAAATCTATCCAAATATCTTCTGAAGTACAAGAAGTTTTCGGGAAAGAACTGGAAGTTGCAGACGAACCTAAAGAGTCGAGTATTCTTTTTTCGGGAGAGAAGTCTGAAGGCAAATTTCTCCTGGATGTAAAAGGAGAAAAAGGAACTGGAAAAGTTTTGATTTCCTGGAGCGGTTCCCAAAAGAAAAGGGCTAGTATGAGTGCAAATAAAATGGGA
>DBVN01000075.1:0-4306 GCA_002308515.1 Verrucomicrobia bacterium UBA1263
CATTCTCTTATGGGATGCTAGTGAAAATAAATGTAATTGTTTGTCATTGTTTTTATGGGAGAAGATTCATCAAAAACTGTTTTTTTTAAATTAGTTCATTTATTAAATATCTCACTCTTATGTATATTCTTACTGGGTTTGATCAATTTAATACTTGGATGGTTTATAGAACCTAAAGTGATATTAAATGAATTCAATGTTTATGAATTATCACAATCGGATGTATCACATTATGTTATCGAAAAATATATCCATTTACTGACTGTGCAATGGCATATCATAGCAATATGTGGTATGGTTATGATTTTTATAACTATTATTAATGGTATTTTGAATTACTGCATCCATGTTTTACTACATAATGATATTTATAACATAATAAAATTGAAGATATTGCAAATAATAATGTTTTTTGTTCAAGGTATCATTGCTCTTTTTCTATTATGGATGAGTTTTGCTTCTGGATGGTTCAATATATACCGTTATTCATTTATTTCAGCACTTAAGCCATCCGATGACATTAAATCAAATATTCATAGTATCATGGATGTCTTATCGGATAGATGGTTCAGTTTACAGATTATTTCAGCAATATTGCTAGGACTGATTATAGTTAGTCTATTTTTTTCTATTTGGAATTTATTTATTGCCAGGAAAATTATCCTAAAATCGCCATTAGAAATCCAAAAGTCATTTAAAACAACAAATAATATCCTTAACAATAATGACTTATTGTAGAGACGAGCGACCCGCTCGTCTCGGAGACGCGAGAATCTCTCGTCTCTACGGAACATATTGATTTTGAATATGTTTTGAAAAATTAAAATTCTAATGACGTTTTTGGATTGAAAAGAACCGGAAACTGTTTCGGTCTATGCTGAAAACGGGCTTTCCATTCTGTTCCGCGGCTTTGAGTTCGGCGACCGCGGTCCGGCGGTTGTGAACGGTGTCATTGGACTTATGAGTGTGAAACACATAGAACAGTTTGCCGGAGCCGTCCGTGAAAATATCGCCGTGGCCTGTTCCGTTTTCACCGATCAGCTTGCGGTTCAGGATGGGACTGCTTTCATCGCGTGTCCAGGGTCCCAGCGGTGAGGAAGCGGTCGCGTATCCGACAGCGTAATCCGGGCTGCGGTAGTCGTTGGCGCTGTAAAAGAGGTAATAAGTGCCGCCGCGCTTGATGACGGTGGGGCCTTCGATCACACCCCAGTCCTGATTATTGGTATTTTCCCACTGAGCCTCCGCGGGATTTTTCCCCGTGGCTACGCATTCGCGCAGAGTTTCCTTTTTGATCTGGCGCAGATCGGGAGTCATTTCCGCCACATAGATGCGGTTGCCGCGGTCCAGGCGCACATGGTAGAAATACACCTTGCCGTCGTCATCAAAGAAGATATAGGGATCGATCTGGTGCGTGTCGCAGGGGATCTTCTCCGGCTTCTCCTGAGTGAAAGGACCCAGAGGACTCTTGGCGGAGGCAATGGCAATGTATTCATCCGCCGCGTAGGCCATGTAGTAAACACCCTTATAAAGAAAGACCTGCGGAGCCCAGAACTTGCCGGAGCCGAAACTGTCGCCTTTGATCAGGGCATATCCCTTTTTGGCGCCGACGGGGCCTTTCCAGGTTTTGAGATCCTGGGAAGTATAGACCCAGAATCCTTCGTTGGAATTGCCTGTGCCGTAGAGATAGTACGTCCCCTGGTCATAAAAGATCGTGGGATCCGCCAGGTAGATGTAGTCGGTTTGAGCCGCCTGAGCCGGTGCGGAGGCTTTGGGCTGAGCCGAGTCTTCTGCCTGGGCCGGTGTCAGAGCGCAGACCGCGGCGGTCAGGAGACAAATCCCGGCGATGGAAAGGATACTCTTCTTCATCACGGAGACTATCTTTCCACAGAGAACAGCTCCAATGCAACAGAAAAGCGATGAAAAAAAGTGACATCCCGAAGGAAAATTGTTAAAAATAGCGCAGTGGAACGGGGTCAAAATGGCTAAAATAGCGCAGTCGGAGACCCCTGAAAGTACGAAAATAGCGCAGTCGAGCAGGGGTAAAATGGCCAAAATAGCGCAGTCGAAACAGGATATAAAAGCGGAAATAAACTTTTTATAAAATGGATAAACGTCTTATAGAAAAGGTAGTTACAGAACAGAAAGAGGAATTGGTCCATCTTTCTCAGAAGCATTTTTGCACCCGGCGGGAAGAGTCCCTGATAGATTTGAACAGCAAACTGGCTCAAGTGATCATCGGAGTCCGCCGCAGCGGTAAATCTACTTTGTGTTATCATGTCCTCAAAAAGGCGAAAGTCCATTTTGCCTATATCAACTTTGACGATGAACGGCTGACATCACTTCAAGGCTCTGATCTGGACAGCGTTTTGGAAGTGCTTTACAAGATATACGGCAATTTCAGTTACCTGTTCATTGATGAGATACAAAACATTTCCGAGTGGTTCCTGTTTGTCAACCGGCTGCTGCGTCAGGAAATGCACATTCTGGTGACGGGTTCCAACGCGAAACTGCTGAGCGGCGAACTGGCCACACACTTGACCGGAAGATATTCTCAAATCGAGCTTTATCCCTTCTCTTTCAGTGAGTACTGCGAATACAAGCGTCTGGATACCCAAGCCCTGACCACACGCAATGAGGGGTTCATCCGGGAAGCGTTTGACGAGTATCTGAAGAAAGGCGGTTTCCCGGAACTTTTCAGCGAAAAGAACAGCACGGCCTATATCAATACCTTGGTGAACAGTATCTTGACCAGAGACATCCTGACCCGGTACTCCATCAAGTATGAGACCACTTTCACGCAGATAGCCAGTCACATCCTGAACAATGTGCCGTTCAAGGTCTCTTACAAGGAACTGCAAAGTCAATTCAGCCTGAAATCCGATCATACCGTGACGAATTATGTGACCTATCTGAAACGGGCTTATCTGCTGGCGGAACTGCATAAGTATTCTACCAAGAGCAAGATCCGCGTCCGGGACGAGAAAGTTTATCCGATCGATGTCGCCCTGATGAACAATCGGTTGAACGCCTTCGCGGGGCAGAATCTGGGCTGGCGTTTGGAGTCGGTCGTTTATCTGGAACTACTGCGCAGATACCGTCCTTTGCAGTATGATATTTATTATTATTCAACATCTTATACGGAATCCGATTTTGTGGTCTGCAAGGGGAATCAGGCCGCGCAGATCCTTCAGGTGTCTTATGACATCAGCAATGAAAAGACACGCAAACGGGAATTGACGGGACTGGAAGCGGCTTCCAAAGAAATGCGCTGTGAAACTTTGATCCTGATCACAGACCATGAACGGGAAGAGGTATCCTTCAAAGGGAAAACGATCCGTATCGTTCCGGCGTATGAGTGGCTTTTGGAAGAAAATGAGGTGAGAGAATGAGAGCTTTTCCGAGGTATTTAATACAAGGGAGTGTTTTTCTCCTGATATGTCTGGGAGCGAGTATGTTTGCCCTGAATGTGGAAGATGTGGAAGGACTTCAGCAGACCTTCAATCTCAGCGCGGAGGAGTGGACTGTTCAGCAGACGGCCTGTTCACTGGGTGAGAACGTACTGCGTCCGGGACAGAAAGCGGAATTTACTTTCTTTGTTAAACCGGATCAGGATTTTACGGGGAAAGTGCGTCTGGAGACCGTGCGCTACGGGATGCGTCCGCGGCTGGAGGAATCCCGGCGGCCTTCTGTTTACCGGATCGAAACGGTCGGCATCGCGGAACAGGAGGCGGAGATCTCCACCGAAGGAGGCTTTTTGACTTTCGCCCCGGAAGTCGGGGAGCGTTTGGGCGGCTATGCCCTGGTGATGGAACTGCAAGGCCGGGGCCGGGCATTGGCGGCGGTGCTGGTCAGGATCGCCGCGGAATCCAATATCCGAAGATCCGTTTGCCCATTCCTTCAGCCGGAAGATTATTTGACGGAGGAGCATCCGCAAGTCCAAGGCAAAGAGTACGATGTCGCGCAGGTTTGGGCGCTGGGCGCGGCTGCGGTCTCCCCGCGGAGTGCCGGGACGCTCGAATTTCGGGACAGGCTTCTGCGGAACGGCCTGCCCTGGGTCACGGTTTGGGAGGACACGGGCATTTCCAGACGCTCCGAAGATTCCCAGATCGTGATGGTGCTGGGGGATTTGCGCGGGATCTATGAGCCGGACAGGACACTTTTCCGCTCAGTCCCTTTGAACGCGGGAGCCAGTTTTGCTGTCGAAGATCCTTTGGGCGAGTTTGAAACATACGATTTTTATGGCAATCCTCTGGAAACGGTGGCCGGGCGGATCGTTCTGCCCTTGGGCAGCCGGGCTTACTGGCTG
>DBVN01000075.1:4313-10407 GCA_002308515.1 Verrucomicrobia bacterium UBA1263
TCCCGCAAGGGGAGTTTCAAGCGGCTGCGGAAAGCGATCGAGCAGGCCGACATCCGCAACACGGGCCCGGTGGAGCTGACACCCCTGGACTTTACGGACTCGGTGACGAATGTGAACACGACTCTGAAAGTGCGTGTTTCCAATGTCATGAACCGTCCGCTGAAGGGGACGCTGAAGGCACTGGTACCGGGGATCGTTCTGGATGAGGACATTCTGAACGTAAAACTCAAGCCGTACCAAAGCAAGGTGTTGGAATTCAAAATCATGCAGAATCTTTCCCAGGAACGGGACGGAAACAATTATCCGATGGTGACCGCCTGGAGCAGCGAAGGAGAGGCGACACACAAACACGCGGAGATCCTTCATGTGAACCAGGTCGCGCGGCTGACTCCGGTCCTGGACGGGAATCTGGAGGAGTGGAAGGATCAGCGGCCTGTTTCGCCTTTTGTGCTGGTGGAGCCTCACCCGGCAGAGAAACGGTATCAGCCTTTTGGCGACTGGCCGACAGTCCTGGAGCGGCAGACCGTGACCGCTTACACGGCTTGGGACGAGGATGGATTCTATTTCGCGGCACAGCTGCCTGTCATGCCGGTGGAAGGGGACAGTATCGAATTGAACTTCAACGGGTTCCCTGAGAATAAAAAGACTTCCGCGGCAGCAGGATATTCCCTGGAGGAGACTCTGCTTTTCGCACCGGAGCCTGAGACAGATATCGTTATTTCTTCCAAAGAAGACCGCGTCGAGTGGGTCGTGAAGAGGAATGTTTATGAATGCCGCGTACCCTGGAGCCAGATCCCCCAGATCCAGGCGCAGATCCTGAAGGGCAAGCCGATCCGGTTCAACTACCGTGTCAGCGCGGACGGAAAGGTCTGGGAGCTGGCCTGCGGACGCAGTGTCTCCCAACTCAAGAACCGCGGCAGAGAGCCTTTGCGCTGGTCGAATGAACTGCTTTTTGGAGTGGAAAAATAGTTTGGCACTTTTAAATTTATAGTTGTGGACTTTTTCGGATTTAGGTTACAATCAAACAGTTGTAGGTACTTATGAATCCTGTTAGTGCTTATATAGATGCTTTGAAAAAGAGTTATATAGATGCTTTGAAAAAGAGCTTTGATTATCATGGGAGAACTTCCCGTGAAGAATACGAGATGTTCCTGGCGGCTGTTGGCAATATTATTGTCATTGTTTGTCTGGGAAGTTTTCTTATAAGTATCATTTCCGATGCTATGAATGGAAATACTCAGAATCACTTATACAGAGAGAGCGATTTCTCATGGTGGTTGAAAGCGTTCTTGATGTTGATTTCCTTTCTATTCATTCTGATTCTGCCTGTTTTTGGTGCGATGGCGCGTCGGTTAAATGATATCGGTTGGCCTTTCTGGCTGGCGTTTTCATTCTTAATTTTTCCGGGTGTGGGTTGGCTCTTCGTTATTGTTTTAGTGTGGATTCCCGGCAAGAAACAGATAAAATGATTTATAACAACAGGTTATGAATCCAATAAGTGCGTATATAGATGCTCTGAGCAAGTATTTTGACTATCGCGGGAGGACTTCTCGCAAGGAATACTGGATGTTCATGATAACGGCGATCTGTGTTCAAGTTATCGGTCTATGGGTATTGTTCTATTCTATGGTAGCGTGGGTTCTTGCAACAGAGGGTAGCACCAGAGAATTTCCTTATTGGCACATAATCTATATCACTCTTATATGTTGTTTATTTATATGTTTTTTTGCTTTTGCTCTGCCAGGTTTAGCTTTGATGGCACGCCGATTGAACGATATGGGCTGGTCCCGTTGGTGGCTGCTGGTCGTAGTGTTCATGATTCCTCTTCCACCGTTCGTTTTCTCTACAATGATTATCATCATCCTTTTCGGGTGTATTCCCAGTCGGAATGAGTAGTTTCTCCGGAAGGGGAAACAAAAGAGCCGCGGCGGAAAGCTTTTGCGCTGGTCAAATGAACTTCTTTTTGGAGTGGAAAAATAATTTGGCACACTTAAATTTATGAGTGTGGACTTTTTTTCTGATTTCGGCTACAATCCAACAGTCGTAGATACCAGCGGTGTTAAGCGGTATCTGAAAAAGAAAGTAAAACAGTAAAGGGAAAGTATAGGTTATGAAGAAGTATGTGTGTGAGCCCTGCGGCTATGTGTATGACCCCGAACAGGGTGATCCCGATGGCGGGATCGCGCCGGGTACGGCTTTTGAAGATCTGCCGGATGATTGGGTCTGCCCGATCTGCGGCGTAGGCAAAGAAGATTTCAAAGCGATGTAAGCCGTTGGCGGAGGCCGCGGCAAAAAGAAACTGCCTTCTATAAGGAATTCCCGGAGGATGTCGTCAGTCCTTCCGGGTAATACATCCGACAACGGATTTTAAGCAAGTTATAACTAAAAAGAATATCATTATTATGAGTAAATATACTGGTACAAAAACAGAGAAGAACTTGAGAGAAGCCTTTGCGGGCGAATCCCAAGCCAGAAACAAGTACACCTATTTTGCTTCTGTAGCGAAAAAGGCCGGTTATGAACAGATCGCGGCCCTCTTTCTGAAGACGGCTGAGAACGAGAAGGAACATGCCAAGCTGTGGTTCAAAGCGCTGGGCGAACTGGGCGATACTCCGGCCAATCTGCTGGCCGCCGCTCAGGGCGAAAACGCCGAGTGGACCGATATGTATGACCGCATGGCCAAGGAAGCCGATGAAGAAGGTTTCCACGATCTGGCCGAGCAGTTCAGAGGTGTGGCCGCCATCGAGAAGGCACACGAGGAAAGATACCGCGCACTGCTGCACAATATTGAAGCGATGGAAGTCTTCAAGAAGAGCGGTGTGACGATGTGGGAATGCCGCAACTGCGGTCATATCGTTGTGGGAATAGAAGCGCCGAAAGTCTGCCCTGTCTGCAATCATCCTCAGAGCTATTTTGAGGTCCAGGCCAAGAACTACTAAAAGGAGACCGCATGAATATTTATAAATGTGAACATTGCGGTACGATCCTGGAAGAGATCAAAACCAGCAACGTTTGCTGCGGCAAGTCCATGAAACTGCTGGTTCCCGGCACCTCTGACGGCGCGGCTGAAAAGCATGTGCCTGTGTATGAGGTCAAAGATGGAAAAGTCTTTGTCAAGGTCGGTTCCGCGGAACATCCGATGACCGAGGCACACTATATCGAGTGGATCGCCATCGAGACCAATCAGGGTGTCCAGAGAAAGAATCTGACTCCCAGCAGCAAACCGCAGGCGGAATTCGCGCTGGTATCCGGCGAGACCGTGAAGGATGTTTACGCATACTGCAATCTGCACGGTCTTTGGAAAGCATAAGCGGTAATCTGTCAATTCACTGTAAACGATGTAATAAACATGGGGCCGCATGAGCGGCCTCTTTTTTTAAAACACAAAACACACATTTATCACAAAATAGCTTTTGAACATAATTATGGAAGTGATTTTTATTATGAAGAAAAGTATCAGCCTGCTCTGTGCTATTATATTATGGTGTTTGTGTCCTAATATTCTTCCAGCAGCAAACATCGTCACAACTTATCAATGGCCAGTCGCCGCTGGACAGGCAAAGATATCTGATCATTACAAGGTATATCTGACAGTAGGTGGAGAAAAAGAACAGGAACTTCAAGTCCTTCAATCAGATCCTATCGTGACTCTTCAGAAAAACGATGGATCGCTGGGACAAGATTGGTTAGCGGATTACACTAAACAGCGTTCATTCTCATTTGTTTCTGTGTCTTATGACCCTGTCAAGAGAAAGCATTTAACATTTAGAATCGAGAGCTTGGATGGTTATTCAAATAAAGATGTCGTCATTTCCCCCAAAAACTACAAGCTGTCTGCGTTGAATAATGGAGCATCCGTTTCTTTTTCAGTCAGTGATGCCAACAAATACATAGCTGTGGATTTTGCTGATTCACGCAATGTTGTTACGATTCCCGTGGGGCAAAATGGTGCAAATGAATCCTATGATTGGATCAAAGATATGCTGTGTATATTTGTTGACCCCGTAGAAACACTTTTACCGAATACATCGAATCAAAAAGTGGTTTACTATTCTGAAAAGGCATCAGAATCAGATCTTGCGAATGCCGAGGTGATCTATTTCAAACCCGGCTATTATAATCTTAAAACAGACGGGGCCCGTGGTTCGATAATCAACGAATATGGCGGTATTACACTTTCCAGCAATCAGAAAATTTATATTGCCGGTGGAGCATTTGTAGAAGGTTACGTATTGAGACGCAATTATGGTGATACCGATCAGGGAGTATTTGGAAGGGGAATCCTTTCCGGGCGTCAATATATGTGGGAGCCGGAAAATTCCAAGAGACTTATGAGGCAGTTGGTTCAAACCGGCAAGAATGCCATTTTTGACGGTGTTATGTTTATGGAATCTCCCTTTCATGGAATCGTTCCGACCACTGACGCAACCTTCAATAATGTGAAGTTTTTAGGATGGCACTGCAATAACGATGGTTTTCGTCCGGGGATCAACTCTAAGATCCGTAATTGTTTTATCCGTGTATGTGATGATTTCTTTTATAACTATACATTGGATATTAAAGACTGTGTTCTCTGGCCTTCTTTCAATGGCAGCATTATGACCAATGGATGGCAATTTTATGACATTGGCGGTTCGATAATGGAGAACATAGATATTATCTTCCCTGAGTGGATAAGCATGGGCAATAACCGGGGTCTGATGATGTCACAAAATGAATATATGTACAATCCACCATTGGATGCCGCGACTACGGTATTTAGAAATATCAGAATCGAAGGAAAGGTGCCTGGTTTGATCAATTTGAAACCCAACTCTGAATATGATCGCTACGATCCACAAACCAATACAAATCCCGCGGATTCTGACAAAATCCAACTAAAATCTATGGACGATCTGGGATGGATGGGCAATATATTGTTCGAGAATATTTCTGTCGAACGACAGATAGGTGACAAAGAATATGGAATGCGTACCAATCTCATTCAGGGAGCTAAAACAATCGGCAAGACCAAAGCTCCTATTGTAAAAGATCATCCGGAGGCTATTTGGTGGATGAAAGACATTACCTTCCGCAATTTAACTATTGGAGGGGTAAAAGTCTCGGAAAAAAATAAAGACACTTGGTTTAATATCGATAGTTATACAGCAAAGAATATTGTATTTGAAAATACTATTTCAGAATGAAAAAAATTAAAATCAAAAATCAGATGAAAAATTTATTATTCGCGGCGATGATGCTGCTTGTTTCAGTCAGCGGTTATGCCAAGCAGGAGACCGTGCAGATACAGGGATCGGTCGGCCAGCTCAAGGCGGTCATACAGGTTCCTGAGTTGAAAGCGGAACAGAAGGTGCCGATGGTCATTATCTGCCACGGCTTTGGCGGTCACAAGAATGCCGGGTTGTTGAAAATGATCTCCGATGATCTGGAGGCCAAGGGCATTGCCAGCATCCGGTTCGATTTTAACGGACACGGGGAGAGCGAGGGCGATTTCCAGAATATGACCGTGCTCAATGAAATAGAGGACGCGAAGAAAGTTTATGAATATGTCAGCGGTCTTTCTTATGTCAAAGGGATCGCCCTGTGCGGACACTCCCAGGGCGGTGTGGTCGCGGTCATGACGGCCGGACAGCTGGGCGCGGAAAAGGTGAAAGCGCTGGCGCTGCTGGCTCCGGCGGCTGTGCTGCGGGATGACGCTCTGAAAGGTCAGTTGATGGGAAAATTCTATGACGCGGGGAACATCCCTGAGTTTGTCGAGCTGTTCGGCGGCCGGAAAGTGGGCAGGGAATACATCCGGATCGCGCAGGAGCTGCCGATCTATGAGACGGCTCGTGAGTATCAGGGTGCGACGATCATCCTGCATGGGAAGGCCGACCGTGTCGTGCCGTACACCTACGCGACGCATTTCAATGAGGTCATCCGCTACAGTCATGTCAAGTTATACGACAAAGTGGATCATATATTCATGGGATTCGAGAAGCCGATCAGCGAGGAAGTCACACGGTTTTTTGAAAAAGAATTGTAAGAAAAAGAGACACTATGAAAGAGATCAATTACAAAGAAATGAAGTTCAATCCGTTCAACCTGATTGGTG
>DBVN01000075.1:10477-14275 GCA_002308515.1 Verrucomicrobia bacterium UBA1263
TGGGGGCATCTGGGATGCCTGTGGGGGAACAATGACCCGACAGCCGTGATCTATATCCGGCCTTCGCGCTATACGAAGGAGTTTCTGGACAAAGAGGCGCGCTTTTCGCTGTGCGTGATGGACGCGTCTTTCAGGAAGCAGATGGCCTATCTGGGCAGTGTGTCCGGCCGCAATGAAAACAAGATCGCCAAAGCGGGACTGACTCCTGTTTACGCGGACGGCACGGTTTACTTTGCCGAAGCCAAGCTGGTGCTGGTCTGCACAAAACTTTATGTCTCCGAGCTGAAGGAGAGCGGTTTCCTGTACCGGGAGATCATTGATAAAAACTATCCTTTGCGCGATTATCACACGATGTATGTCGGCAGGATCGAAAAGGTTTTGGCCAGAGATGATGAATATCTTGGCTGAAAAATATTTGAAAAAATCAATCACAATGAACAAAAAATTATGAATAACGAAGTATTAAAAGCATTACGCGAACGCCGCAGTGTTCGCGCATTCAAACCGGAACAGATCAAAGACGAAGAACTGAAAGCCGTACTGGAAGCGGGTATCTATGCCCCGACCGGAATGGGACATCAGGATCCGTGGATCGTAGCCGTACAAAATCCCGAAATCGTTGCCCAGCTGGTGCGTATGAACGCGAAGATCATGGGTACCGACAGTAATCCGTATTACGGCGCGCCAACGATCGTGCTGGTGTTTGCTTCACATCCGGAAAAGTGGTTCACCTCGGTGCATGACGGCACACTGGTCCTGGGCAATATGATGAACGCGGCCTACGCTGTCGGCCTGGGTTCCTGCTGGATCCACCGTGAACGGGAAATGTTTGAAACGGAAGAAGGCAGACAGCTGATGAAGCGGTTTGGTCTGCCTGATGGACTGATCGGAGTCGGCAGCATCGCGCTGGGCTATGCCGCCAATGCGTTACCTGCTGCCAAACCCAGAAAGGCGGATTATTACAGGATCATAAAATAGCATATAACCATAAAGATGAAATATAAGGTCAAGGTAACAGTCATTGACAAAAAGCTTTACTCAGAGCTGCAGAAGAAATATTGCGCTGATCCGCAGTCCGGAATGTGCCCGTGTTACAATGTGGGGGATGAATTCATCTTTGAAAGAGATGAAAACAACGATCATTTCTGGCATGGAGGTCTGAATACGCTGGTCAAGACCACGGCTGATCCGAACACGGTAGCAGGAGGGCCCAAAATGCCGCACTGCTCTGAAGCATGGGATGCCATAGCCCGGTATATCTATACGGGACTGCAAGGCGGTTCTATCATGAAAGGCTGGATGAGGAAAGAAAACACGATGATAGCCTGTTGTTCGGATGGAACAAGACCTGTTATTTTCAAGATCGAGAGAATAGATGAATGAGCGAATTCATGACTCCACCTCAGCATGTCCGTTTTCGAGCGAAGAAATTGTTTGGTGAAGTGGGGCATATCGTGGATGGAGCCGTGGCCTACATAGATGTCCATGGCGGCGGTCCCACAGAACCGCATACCCATGAGCATGACCATCTGTTCATTGTGACAGAGGGCGAGGCTCGTATTCGGCTGGGAGAGCGGGAAGTCATCGTTGGCAAGGATGAGTCGTTCCTGGTCGAGGGACGGATCCCGCATTCCGTCTGGAACAATGCCGATGGTGTGACGAAGATGATAGGCATCACAGTCAGGAGATGAAATCGTGAAATTTTTTCAGGGAATGTGTTGCATGGATCGCTCAAAGATTGTATAAAAAACGCGTGTTGTTTTTCATACATTCAGCTTACGGATGTAGGCGGCGGGAATGACACATTCAAATAGTATATTGGTGAAAAAACACTAAAAAGTGAACAGAATGAAAAAGATTGTTTTTTGCTTCATAGCAATGATGGGTGTGCTGACACTGTCGGCACAGGGTATATATGACTTCAAGGTGAAGAATGACGCGGGAAAGGATGTTTCCCTCGCGGACTATAAGGGCAAGGTGCTGCTGATCGTCAATACCGCGACCCGGTGCGGCTTCACTCCGCAATACAAGGATCTGGAGGCGCTGTATGAGAAGTATGCCAAGGACGGTTTTGAGATCCTGGACTTCCCCTGCAACCAGTTTGGCGCGCAGGCTCCCGGCACGATCCAGGAGATCCACCAGTTCTGCACGGACAAATACAATGTCCAGTTCACGCAGTTCGACAAGATCGAAGTCAACGGCGACAATCAGCATCCGCTTTACGCCTATCTGAAATCGCAGAGAGGTTTTGGCGGTTTTGACAGGAACGATAACATGGGCAAGCTGCTCGATGATATGTCCCGCAAAAAGGATGCTGATTATGACAAGAAAGCCGACATCAAATGGAACTTCACCAAGTTTCTGGTTTCCGCTGATGGCCGGGTCATCCGCCGTTATGAACCGCCGGAAAAGATCAGCGTAATCGAGACCGATGTGCAGATGGAGTTGAATCCTGTTCTGCGCACCATCATGTCGCGTCAGTCTATCCGCAAGTATTTGGAGAAACCGGTGGAGCATGAAAAGCTGGAGGTGCTTGTTCGCGCCGGCATCCGCGCGCCCAATGGCATGAATCGTCAGCCGTGGATCATCCGTGTGGTGGAAGATCAGAAGCTGATCGACGAGGTGACCGAAGTTTTCAAACAGGAGAACCCGGATCAGGTGAAGAACGATCCGAACTTCAAGAATATGTTCCGCAACGCTCCCAACATTATATGCATCTGCACACCGGCCGAAGGCGGCGGTGAGCTGGAAGCGGGTCTGTTTGCCGGGAACGTGGTGACAGCCGCGCAGTCTATGGGACTGGGTACCTGCTGTCTGGGCGGTGCTCTGGAATTTCTGCGGACGTGCGAGAAAGCCAAGTTCTTTGTGGAACGCCTCGAGATTCCGGCGGATTATAAACCGACCCTTGTCATCGCCGTGGGTTATCCCGATGAGAAGCCGGATTTCAAGCCCCGCGATGAGTCGAAGGTGAAGTTCATCAAATAGAGAGGCGGCGGATCATCAGTGATTATACGGCACATTATGATTCGCCCCTGGGCGGGATCACTCTGGCATCGGACGGCGCGTCTCTGACCGGGCTTTGGTTCGACGGGCAGAAGTATTTTGCCGACACGCTCGCTCCTGAACATAAGGAGCGGGCGCTGTCTGTTTTTGATAGGACTCGCCGTTGGCTCGATATTTATTTCGGCGGCAGGGATCCCGGTTTCACGCCTCCGCTGGTGATGCGGGGGAGCAGTTTCCGCAAAGCCGTTTGGGATGTACTGCTCACGATCCCTTTTGGACATACGATGACTTACGGCGAGATCGCCCGTCGTCTTGACTGCAAGTCGGCTCAGGCTGTTGGCGGAGCCGTGGGGCACAACAGTATTTCCCTNNATTCCCTGTCACCGGGTGGTGGGTGCCGGCGGCAGTCTGACGGGTTACGCGGGCGGCATCGAGCGAAAAGCACGCCTGCTGAGAATGGAAGGGGTTGACATGAGCGGATTTTTATCCCTGAACGGAGAACTGCGCGATGAGTGAGAAAAACGGAAAAGCAGTCATTTCGATCCTGGTGATGGTCTGTCTGGGGCATCTGTTCAATGATATGTTCCAGGCGGTGATCCCGACCATCTATCCCATGTTGAAGGAGGCGATGGGACTAAGCTTTTTGCAGATCGGCGCCATCACGCTGACAAATAATATCACGGCCTCGCTGTTTCAGCCGCTGGTGGGCTATTTTTCGGACAAGCATCCGCGTCCTTACGGGCTGGCCGTCGGGATGTGTTTTACACTGCTGGGACTGCTGCTTCTATCGGCAGG
>DBVN01000075.1:14284-16618 GCA_002308515.1 Verrucomicrobia bacterium UBA1263
AGTTTTGTTTTAGTGCTGGCGGCGGTGGCTTTGGTGGGAGTCGGCTCATCGGTGCTGCATCCTGAATCGTCCAAGGTGGCGCGGCTGGCATCCGGCGGCGCGAAGGGAATGGCGCAGTCGGTGTTTCAGGTAGGCGGAAATATTGGCAGGGCGTTTTCGCCTGTGGTCGTGGCGCTGATCATCGTGCCGTATGGGCAGGGAGCTATTCGCTGGCTTTGTCTGATGGCTGTTGCGGCGGTGATCCTGCTGACCGTGATAGGCCGTTGGTACCGGGGACAGATCGCCCTGTACGGCTACGGCAGATCCGGTCAAAGTATTGAGAACAGGAACCGTTTACCGCGTTGCCGGATCGTCACAGCTCTGTTGGTGCTGCTGGTGCTGATGTTCTCCAAAGATTTTTACATCACCAATATCCACAGTTACCTGACATTCTATTTGATAAGCAAATTCGGCATCAGTATCGCGGCTTCGCAGTACTGTCTGTTCGCTTTTCTGGTCGCTTCCGCGGCGGGATTGATCGCGGGCGGTACGCTGGGTGACCGCTGGGGTCGTAAATACGTGATATGGGTCAGCATCCTGGGAGCGGCACCGTTTGCCTTACTGCTGCCGTACTGCGGTCTGGTTGTAACGGTGGTGCTTGCCATGCTGGTGGGGATGATCATGTCTTCGGCGATGTCGGCGATCCTGGTCTATGCCACGGAGCTGCTGCCCGGCAATATCGGGATGGTTTCGGGAGCGTTTTTTGGTCTGTCGTTTGGTCTGGGCGGCATCGGCTCGGCCTTGTTCGGCTGGCTGGCGGACGTATCGAGCATCCAGTATGTTTTTCAGCTGACGGCGTTCCTTCCGCTGCTTGGCGCTGTCACCTATTTTCTTCCCGATATCAAGGACTGATCCCAGGGGATAATTTTTCCCGGAGAAAGGTGTTGCGTTTTACCAGACCGTTATATCCGCTGATTTCAATCTATTTTTGTTTAATCCTCCTTTATTCTAGTGTCTTAATTATGCAAACGGAAACTGGCCGAACATACGGAGCGCGGGAGCTGGAATGCTGCACAACCCATTCAAAGGGAAGTGGTTTTAGTGATAATTATCGGAATCATAAGAAAAGATTAACTTTAAGAGTAGTTTTTTCCAAGTTCATTCTTGCGAAGGGGTTTACTTTTTGCTATTGTTTCGGAGTTTGGTCGTGCGGAACACTCCGCTGCCGGTCTTCCTGCCCCGTCATCCACCGGGCGTTGAGGATCTTCAATAAATGTGATGGTGGATGTTTTTCTACGAAAAGAGACTTAGAATGTTAGGACAGTGCATTACAAAGAATGCTGCCTTAATCGCTTGGGTTAAGGAAGTTGAAGAGTTATGCCAACCCACCAATGTACATTGGTGCGATGGTTCGGATGAAGAGTATCAGTTCCTCTGTGACACGATGGTCAAGAGCGGAACGTTTATTAAGTTGAATCAGGATAAGCGTCCGGGTTGCTACCTGGCGCGTTCTCACCCGAGCGATGTGGCTCGCGTGGAAGATCGTACATTCATCTGCAGCAAGACAGAGGAAGAGGCCGGTCCGACGAATCACTGGGCCGATCCGGTGAAGATGAAGGCCGAGTTGATGGCTCTGTTCAAGGGCTGTATGCATGGCCGCACGCTGTATGTGATCCCGTTCTGCATGGGACCGCTGACATCCCCGATCGCCAAGATCGGCGTGGAGATCACGGATTCTCCGTATGTGGTTGCCAATATGCGCATTATGACCCGTATGGGCAAGTGCGTGATCGACGCTCTGGGCACCGATGGCGACTTTATCCATTGTATGCACTCTGTGGGCGCGCCGCTGGAACCCGGTCAGAAGGATGTACCCTGGCCGTGTGAACCGGATCCCGCCAAGAAATATATCGTTCATTTCCCGGATGATCCGTCTGTGTGGTCTTATGGTTCCGGTTACGGTGGGAACGCTCTGCTGGGCAAGAAGTGCATCGCGCTGCGTATCGCCACGAATATCGCCCGCAAGGAAGGCTGGATGGCTGAGCACATGCTGATCCTGGCTCTGACCAACCCCGCCGGCAAGACTTATTATATCACAGCCGCTTTCCCGAGTGCCTGCGGTAAGACGAACCTGGCCATGATGATGCCGACTCTGCCGGGCTGGAAGGTTCGCACCCTGGGTGACGACATTGCCTGGATCCGCCGCGGTGAAGACGGCCGTCTGTATGCGATGAATCCGGAGAACGGTTTCTTCGGTGTGGCTCCGGGAACGTCCCTGAAGTCCAACCCGAACGCCATGCACAGCATGGAGAAGAATTCCATTTTCACAAACGTGGTGCTGACCCCGGACGGCGA
>DBVN01000075.1:16656-16954 GCA_002308515.1 Verrucomicrobia bacterium UBA1263
GTAATGAATGGACACCGGACTGCGGCCGCAAAGGCGCGCACCCGAATGCCCGTTTCACCTCTCCGGCCTGTCAGTGTCCGGTGATCGACAAGGATTGGGAAAATCCGGCCGGTGTGCCGATCTCCGCTATCCTGTTCGGCGGACGTCGTCCGAGCACGATCCCTCTGGTCAATCAGTCCTTCAGCTGGGAACACGGTGTCTTCATGGGCTCCGCGGCTGGTTCTCAAACGACCGCTGCCGTCCTGGGCGCCACCGGCAATATGCGCCGCGATCCGTTCGCGATGCTGCCGTTCTGCGG
>DBVN01000075.1:17070-35625 GCA_002308515.1 Verrucomicrobia bacterium UBA1263
AGCCGCGTGCTGAAGTGGATCTGCGAACGCGTGGAAGGTACAGGCAAGGCTCAGGAAACCGCTATCGGTTATCTGCCGACGGTGGACGCGATCGACCGCACAGGCTGCAATGTCACGGAAGAAGACATGAAAGAGCTGCTGACGGTGGACAAGGAAGGCTGGCTGAAGGAGATCGAAAGCATTGGTGAAAACTATGCCAAGTTCGGCGCGCATCTGCCCGCCGCTCTGAAAGAACAGCTGGAAAACCTGAAAGCTCGTTTGAACAAGATGGCATAATCCAGGCCGTCTGAAAAATCGAAAAGGAACCATGGTCCGAACAGATCATGGTTCCTTTTTTAATGAGCCCGGTGATCAGCGGGTCTGGCTTGTCCGGAAGAAGTGTACAGAAGTGTCATTTCCGGGTGTATAAGTGAAGGTGGCCACGCCTTGGGCATTCGACATTTGTGTGTCGATCAATTCCCATTCCATATCCGAACCGGCAGTGTAGAGACTGACTTTGTAATCAGGGCCGCTGGTGCTTTTGACGGTCAGCTGACCATCGCTGCCCTTGGATATCTTCAGCGCGTATTTATAGACAGTATCTACTCCCGCGTCATAGATAGGCGCAGTGGCCGGCGCGATGATGACGTTATCGGCGACGTAATTGTTTTTAGAGCCGAATTGGATGTAGATGCCGTATTTCATGAAGGATGTGCCGGCGTTGGAAAGGTGGTTGGCAATCAGCCGGACATCACTGCCGCAGGTTTGGATACCGGAGAACATTCCCATCCAGCCGCAGTTCCGGCAGACGTTCCGCTGGATCAGGAAATCCTCACCGGCGGCCATGATGCCGGAGTTGCCGGTGACGTTGATATTGTTGTCCTCGATCACGGCATGGGTCAGTTTGTAGCCGGAAAATGAATTCATCTGGATGCCGCGCTCCACACAGTTGTCCACATAGTTGCGGCTGACTTCCACGTTGCTTAGATTGTTGAAGGAGGCCAGCGCGGCGATGCCGACCTCATCAGAGTAGCTGACCTTGTTGTCAGTGATCTTGATCTGGTCGCCGCCGCTGACAAAGATACCGTACTTGACACGGGTCAGTTTATTATTGGAGATAGTGATGTCCGAAAAATTGACAGGCACATTCGGATCCTGACAGGTCGCGAAAAGCATAATGCCCCGCTCCAGGATATTAGTCAGCGTATTGTTCTGGATATGGATATCGTGTTTCAAGTTTGGCGAGAAGCATTCGATTTCGAAACCACGCTGACAGTTTTCCACATAATTATGCTTCACCAGCCAATGGCTGCCGATACCGCTGACAGCCGCGCCGTCCACTTCCAGATTGGTCACGTTGGTAGCGCCGCCGTCATAGAAAGAGCAGTCGGTGACGGTGACGTTCTGCGAGGTCTTGGGACTCCAGAGATGAGAAATGGCGTGATTGCCGAAACCCGTAAACCGGCAGTCGCTGATATCGATGCCGTCATTGAAATTCCGCAGAAGGATCATGCTGTGGATGAGCGGAGTGGGGCTGCCGTCGATCTCGCCGTCCGGAACAGGGGAGTGGTCACTTTCAAAATCAAGACCACGGATCACGATATTGGTGCAATTCTGCATCACAAAAACATCACCCGCGCCGGGAGCCTGAATAAGTGTATCCTCTTCGCCTTCGATAGTGATATTGCTCTTGCGGATCATCTGGATGGGTGCCATCTTATCCGGCAACGGTTCATACCAGGGAACAATGATGGGTGTGACCGGATACGTTCCGCTCGCGATCCGGACTGTGTCGCCGTCAGCGGTCTGATCCAGCGCCGCCTGGATCGTAAGAAAAGGCAGATCGGGATCGCCCGGCCGCGCGGTGTCGTCATCTCCTTCCGTGGAGACATACAAAGTGGAAGCTGCCACCGGCAGTGCCAGCAGAACCAGCGACGAAATAAAAGCGATATATTTTTTCATTTCTATTGGTTTTAATTTAGTTTATTCAAAACTCTTTTTACTCTGTGGGATTCTGTGTTCTGTATCATAAAGAGATCATTCATCGTCAACTCGAACCCGATAAAAAGTATTCTCTCCCTCGCGGTCTAACGTAACGATATAGTTGGCGGCCTCATACAGGACAGGTTCCCATGTCTGCAAATCATTGGATTTTTCAATGATAAAATGACTCCCGGCAATAATACGGAAACTGATTTGCTCCGCGTCAACAGTAAGTGTTTCAGCAATGATGCGCGGCGGTGAATATGGCGGATAATAGCCGGGAGTGCCCCCAAGTAAAGTAGGAGACCAATTCGCCGGAAGACTCATTGTTTCCGCATCCGCGAGGGGTTCATTTAATTCGATGGCGCGTCCGCCGCGATCTGTTTCCGGGTACCATTTATTGGAATAAGTGATTTGCTGGATCAGCATTCCTTCCGGTGTCAGCAGCTGGATCGTTTCACCTTTGCGTGCGAGGTTGCCGGAGTAGTTTCCAAGAGCGACGATGTCGGAGTCATTGTACCTTGTTTCAAAAACAGATTTATTTTTAGTCACCACAAGACTCTTTTTGGGAAGCAGGACATGATCGGGAAAAGTAAAGGTGATGCCATCAGCGATCTGTATATTTTTCAGCTGAATGGTATTGGTCCCGCAGTTGGTCAATTCCAGCCAGGCGTAGTTGTCCAGATCGGCATTGATATCATTTTCATACATGGCTGGCGCGTACATGATCTCCGTGATTCGCAGAGATGCGTAATCACCGAGCGTGTCACCACTGTAATCCATCTGGGAAATCAATTCACCCGTTTTATCGTAAAGCTCAAGACTTGTGCTTGGATTTTCTGTGTCGGTCCTGTAGGGGCCAACAGCAAAAAGTCTGGAGCCGCTTGAGGGAAGGACTTCACGCGCACGGAATGCTTTCAGATCCGCCGTGACGTAAAGAATATTTCCCGCCAGCAGAACAGTACCGGGATCAAAATCGTATTGCATCATTCCGCGCAGTTTCCAGTGACTGATATCCACGGGATAATCACCGATGTTTGTCAGACAGATATACGCTTCGGAGGCATTCTTCAGAAGGGAAGACGGGACGATCTCAAGGATCTGGATATTCGTTTTGCAATCCGCCTCCGGGACAGGATACGATTCCATATATTTTTGGATGCTGGCGATCCGCTGTGGCAGATAGGCATCCCGAATACGTTCAAATTCTTCTCTGGGTGTGCGCGGAAATATAGAGTTTGGCCATTTTTTCTCATCCAATTCCATATCTGTGACCTCGAGTCCTTCCGGATCCATGAGATCCTGTTTTGCGCGCATTTCCCGGAGAAACGGAAGATTTTCATCCGGGGCTTCGCACCAGTAGAATTCCTCATCCATCAATGTGAGCAGACGGCAGCGGATCATGTTAGAAAGATTCGGATCGAAGGAATATCCCAGATACAGTCCATTGATAATGTACCACCAGCCGAGCCAGAGATCAGTTTGAATATTATCGTTGAAATAATAGGGCGCGGAGTATCGTCCCCAGGTCAGATCAAGATCCCAGGGCAGGATCTTCCACTCACCGGAGCCGTCGCTGTCACGGTAAAGATAATAGTTTTTCCAGCCCTGGTCGGCATGATTCATAATGAGGGATGCCGCGAAGTAATTGACCATCTCCGGAATGTTTGTGTGGTCGTAAAGGTAATCCACACGTTCATGGAGCTGAAAAGCACTGCTTATTCTGTAGATGAATTCCTCCAGATCGGAGTTATCTTCCCAGCGGCGTGTACGCTTGGTGGAAGCATTCACATCTTCCAGGTTATCATCTATCTTGTAAAGCGCGCCGTTGGGATCAAGCCCTGAGCGTTCCAGCCAGGGTTCATCTCCATCTTCTGTGAGGTCATAGATACCTCGGAATTCACCACGCGCCTGCACGCGGACAGGAAAGCTTTTCTGAGCGGGAACACCTGCACGCTCAAAGAAACTGTACGCGGTGGAACTGCGGACTTTCGACTTGTCCCCATACGGACTGATGAGACGCAGATCGGAATAGCGCTCCATCCCATCGAATAAAAGGAATTTATGATCTTTGTTGAATTCAACACCGAAAGAGCGCTTATTGAAAAATGATGTGGTTTGCCCTTTATTTTGGAAAAAGACATTTTCATAGAATTCATTGTTAAAGACAAGACAGCCGCGGCAGCCGTTTCCGATCGAAAGGTTATCAGGAAAAATTTCTATGACTGGCAAATGTGTTTCAAAAGGAGACTGCGCGGTGACTGTTCCAAAGTATTCCGGCGTGCGCGCGGGATCCAGAAAATATGGCCAGCGGCTGACATGTCCCTCAATATCTATGGCGCGGATGTACCAGCGAACCACTTCACCTTCCTCAATGTCATCACATGGAATAAATGCCCCATAGATGCCATCCTCCGCAATGCCGTCCCCGTGTTCCCCGTCATCGAACATAGGGGTTTCATGCAGATCCGAATTGCGCCCGATGATCCAGCGCAGCAAAACTGTCTTTGTATCCTGCACACCACGATCGACACGGATCGTCACATTGACAGGCTGATCTGCACTTGGGCGGTCAGGCAGAGCCGGTAAGTATTGATGTTCGGAGAGGATCGGACCGCGGTCCTGAGGTCCCAAGAGATTTGCCGCGCCAGGTGTGGGATCACAAAAATAACGTGTCCGTGAAAGATCATCCGTGTACCCGTAGGAAACACCCCAGTACTGTTTGGGGTAGTTCTCATACACAGTGGCTGTTTTCCCGCTGATTTCGGTCAGCGCCAAATAACCGGATTCCGCTGAAAGTTTGAAGTTGCAGTGCAGCTCTTCATCTGGAGAGTTTTGTTCACGTCCTGAAGCGAATACCAGCAGCCGCTGTTTAGCTTTCAGAACGATATCGGGAAAGATCCATTTGAACGGTTTTTTCGCTTTGTCGGTGAGACCCCATCCTTTTAAAGAGACATCTTCATCGCCTGAATTGCAGATCTCGATCCAGTCTGAATTTTGGCCGTCTTTATCCATCAGACTTCCGTTGTTCACGGCCATAAATTCAGAGATGAAGACACCACTGGCGTGGATTCCCCACGTTTGCAGACAGAGGATTCCCGTAATGAGAAGTAATTTTATTTTATGATTCATTCGTTGTTATCAGGGCAGAACGATAAGACGATAGAAAATATTATCATGCTCCATCCACGGAGCTTTGATTTCGAGTAATTCTGTTTGGGCAGCATTGGGCAGGGAAACGAGTGTCTCCCAGGCTTGCTCTTCATTCGCGCGGTATTCCACAAGATAATCCAGCCCTTGAACGACGGGGATCTCGAATATCACCCATCGCTCATTTTCAATGGATTCCAAGCGGATATTGAAAATCTTCAGACAGTCCTCCGGATCCAGCGGATCGGTTTGGATCCAGTATTCTTCAATATTGGTCAATCCGTCACCATCCGCATCCAGAGTCGCGTCGGAAGGATCATTAGGATCAAATTGATATTTCAATTCCCATGCGTCCGGCATTCCATCCGTGTCCGTGTCAAAGTCATCAGGGTACGCGTCCAGGATATTGCGCGCACCGGGCGTGTCATATTCAAATGTATAGATCAAATCACCGCCGTCGGGATAACGCCCTTCGGAGATGCCTTTTTCCTGTTTCGCGAAGGTTACGATGTCCGCGATCGCTCCGCGTGGATTGACCAGTGCCAATGTTTCACCGGAACCACTGAGCTTGAAGTTGACATGATGCGCGCCTTTCTCCAGTTCCTCGTCGGCCATGATCTTGACCCACGCGTGCAGACCTGCTCCCAGATAGGATCGATTGGGAATGCGATATTGCATTAGATCACCAAGATCATCTGTGAGGTAATAGCCGCTGAGATCAACGGGACAAGTGCCGGGATTGTATAACTCAAACCAGTCACCGCCGCTGCGGGGAGTGGCCATCCATTCATTGATTTTTACCTGGCTGGCATTGCCCAACTCCAGTGCCTGATTCGGTTTGCCCGGTGTAGGGGCGGAAAGCTGCCACTCATCCCGGCTCCAGCTCATTCGTGAAATGCTCAGATCCGAAGTTTGGAAACCGTACCGGACAGAATCCATCAATGAACCGTCAGCAGCGAAGAGGTAAACCGCGTCGCCGTTTTTGCTCAGATCGAATGGTGCCACAGGGCTGCCCGATTCTACTGGCGAATCAGAACAGGGAATGACCAGGTATTTCCCCGATTCCAGAATGCTGTTCTGCGGGAAAACAAAGAGAGTCGGTCGTTCAGGGTCATTGCTCAGGCTCATTCCACCCAGATCCAAGACGGTCTCTGTTGGATTGAACAACTCGATCCAGTCACAAAGGTCTTCCTTGTTCCAGCGGTATGTGTGGCTTGCCGCAAAAATCTCGCTGATGCGCGCGCAGGGGACAGAAGGAATATAGTTTGTGACATAGCGCTCGGCCAGCAGTTCGATACCCATGACCGCGTCCGAGCTGCCCGGTTTATCCTGATGGAGTTCGGCCGCGATATAGTTCGTGCCGGCATGGAGATTCGGCAGTTCCACAGTATAAGGTCCCTGCAGTCGGCCTTCATTGCTGATCGCGAATGTGGCATAGTAAACATCACCGTCACGCATATTGACCCGGCAGAATTCTTCATTGTCATGATAAACCACGATGCCGTCATCCAGGATCGCGTATAGGTGGAATTGCCAATATGAATCAGGATCATTCCAGTCATTCGCTTGTTCTTCGGTCACGTCAAAAGCCGTGCGGAAGTAATAGGTGATGGGACCCAATTTGAGCGGAGTGTTTTTTGGTGCCGGCAGTGGTTCATATTCATTATAAAAGAGAGCGCGTCCGGTTTCCCATTCGGAATCATCATAATCATTCTCTCTCCATGCTTTCAATAAATTTTTTCCACTTTGATCGAACTTCCACTGATTCGTCATGGATATCAGTGCCACACTTTCAGTTTCGATCTGTCGTGTCAGACTGTAACCCAGATTTTTTGTTCCCGGTGTAGGCGGATCAAAACTTAAAATAACACCACCGCCATCAGGTACGCGTCCAGATGAAATATCCGATTTCTGGGAGTGATAGGCAACAGAATCGATGATGTTCGATTCGGAATCCGAAAGGAAGATACTGCCGATGGATGCGGAGAGTTTAAAATTCAGATGCTCATATCCCGATTCCGGCTTGCCATCGGCGATAAAGACAGCAAATCCATGTGAGGGAATATAAGTATTGTCAGCGATCACCGAGCGATTTAAATGCATCGGAGCATCCGATAGAAAGAGACCGCCCATCGCGACGGGCAGCGATCCGGGATTATAGATTTCAATAAAATCACCTGTACCGATGGATTGCTCATGTGTGAGCCATTCATTGATTCTCAGTGTGTATGCGGCACCCAGTTCGATGCACAGATTCCCGGATCCCGGTGTTGGAGTGCAAAGTGTCCATTGACTCGCGTTCATGCGGCCCAGTGTGTATTCAGGGATGTTCTGTCCCCAGGTAACGGAATCACATACCGTTTCGCCCCGCATCAAATAGAGCTGCCCGCCCCGCGCGTTCAAGGTCAGTAGATCGCCGGTTGGGATGACACTGTATGCATTCGGAATCAACTGGCCGATTTCAGATAAACCGATTTTTTCCGGCAGTTCGGGATCGTCTGTAATGGAGAATCCTGTCATATCAATTTCTTCATCTCCAAAATTCAAAATCTCAATTTGCTGTTTTTTAAAGTCGATCTCATTCAGCCGGACTTGCGTCAGAGTTTGTTCACTGGGCGCGTCTGTGCTGATCTCCCAGGAAGCGGAGCGTGCCATATAGAGTGCTTCACCCATATATGGATCATCATCCCAGATCCCGATATGCTTCTTACCGGAGACCTCTGCAAAATAAATACCGTCTTCCAGATCATTCAGTTCCAGTGTTTGGGTGATGGGATACTCATCGCTCCACTCACCAAAGATGCCATCCCGATTCAGGCGATACCGGTATGCGATATACCCTGCGCCGTTGGGCAGATCGGGAACATCGACACCGAAATCGCTGTAGCAGGAACCGATTTGAAGTTGGATATTTCTGTTGCTGACAGGAGTGGATGGTTCACCGGAAATGCTGACACCACGATGTGTGTATAGTCCCTTGCTGCGGTCGTTTTCAGCGGTTCCAATGGCAGGGGAACTGGCTTGCGGAGTAAACCACTTTTTCATGATTTGCGCCTGCTCCCATGTTTGGAAATTCAATGTCTCTTCCACGGCGGGGATATATGTAAACTTCGGATCGCACAAAGAATTGTTTCCACCGCGTGCCCATTCTTCTGTCGTGTCCCAGGGTTCGCTCAGTAGATTGCCCTCAAAAGTAATAACAGCGTTGGTGTGACCACGCAGAACATTTTTGATGTCGTAGGTGATGTTATCCTGGAAATAATATCCTTTTGACTCCGGATACCCAATATCCACACAGCCCAGCATCCCGCAGTCGCTGTCGTTGCCGCCTTCGTTTGTGACTCGCACGATCGTATTATTGACTACGACGTGGAAATTACTGTCTTTGGCTTTGACGGCATGATCATTGTCATAGAAAAGATTTCCCGTGATATACAGCTCGGAAGTGCGTCCTTCGTCTTTGCCGCCGCTGATGGCTGAGGCACCGCCCCAGGATTTATTCTGGTGGGAATGCATCAGGATATTTCCTTCGACCCACGCGTCCGTTCCATCCAGATCCAGCAGGTCATCTCCGCTGCCCATGAAAACATTTTCGATGATTTGGAATTTTCCGGATTCAGTCCAGTTTCCATCCGTGATGTCAGCCGGGTCATTATGTCCGTAAACTTTTCCAAAATAATTCCGGTAAAAGATGCCCCGTCCTCCCATCAATGTACCGCCTGCGGCACGAACCAGCTGCATATCACCGGTGGACTCCGGAAAACGGCAGTGGCTGATCATGAAGGAACACCAGTTCAAATTGATGTATTGACAGTCTGTTGTGCCAAAGGTCAGATGATCCAGGAAGAATGTTCCGTAATTGCAGTTGATGGCCGCGACACCGTTGAAATCTTTGAAATGCACATAGCAGAAACGATTTTCGGGATCGCCTTCCGCTCGGACCACGCCGGTATGATTAAAAGTAACGCTGGACCAGCGGCCGCCTCCGGGGATCCCTGCCAGCACGATAGGAGATTCTTCTGTACCTTCAGCCACGATGCGTGCATTTCTGGCTGGTGAGAGTGTGACACCTGTATTCAGATAGACACACGTTCCGGGTTCGATAGTGAGTGTTGCACCCGCGGCAATAGTTAATTTCTTGTTGATTTGCCAGGGACCATCAGCCGCGGTCAATGTGGTATCCTCTGTGATCGTATCTGTGTCCAGAATATGTGTTGATCCGGTATCGTACAAGATATACTGCTCATTGTATTCGACCTCATTGCCGTCTAAATCATAAATCTTGATGATGATAAAATTCAATCCCGGATTCAATTCCAGCCGTTGGCTCCATTTCCCTTGCCAGGCCGTATAATCCACGGGGATGCCGTTGATGGTGATCTGCGATGTATGCTCCGCGTCGGCGGTACCTTCCAGCAGAAGATCAGCCTTGTGAACGGCGGGATAACCGTTGATTTCTTCAAATGTATTGCTGATGGAAAATTTTCCGGGGATTTGTGAAAGTACGTATGCCACATGATTGGCATTGAATGTTTTCATATTATTCAATGCGGTGGGGCTGATCCAGTCTCCCAGCACATTGTCTAAAAGAGCGTTCATTTTTTCCGGAGCAAAAATGCCTGTTCCCAGCTTACGAAGATGTTTGAAATAAAGCGGAGTGAACGCGCTGTTTGTCATGAAACGCCGGACGGCAGGCAGTTCATTCATCGGCCAGATGGTTTTCCGATAAGGCTCCGTGCGTTCGCCCAGTCCCATCACGGAATCCATGTCATAGACGATCAGCGAAAAGCGCGGATCTTTTTCACCGCGATAGAGGGCGAAATCATCACCGACACCGGTCGCCAGGCATGTCTCCTGATTAGCCAAAAGCGTGTTCAGGGCAAAGTACCGCATCCAGTTTTCAACGTTCACAGTGTTTTTTACGGCTTCCACATATTCCTCATTGGATGTCTTGTTCAGCACACGGATCAATTCTACCAGATCCGACCAGTCATTCTCCATGCTGTTGTTTTCCTTGACATACGCGTTCGTGTAGCTGGTCCAGCTTTCCGTTCTCCAGCCGAGATCAGCGATACCTAGATTCTGCGGATAGGCATAGCGTTTTCCACGGTAGAGATTGCCGTTGTTATCTAATGGAAATTGGCGGTCAACAAAATCACTGTTCATCGGTTCATTCCCGGCATAAGAGCCGAATTGAGGCGCGATGGGATTCGCGAGATCTTCACCGTTGACGCGAACCTTTACGGGACGTGATTCCGCCATGGGCAGACCGATCTCTCTGGCGATCACGCTGGAAATGATTTGGCAATAGGTATCCTTTGTATTCGTATTGAAAGAGGCGCGTCCTTCCCAATCGCGGTCTTTGGGCAGATTGATATGGATATTATGCGGCGTAAGCGAAGCAGTTCCTTTGCCGCGGTTGCGGAGGCCGGCCTGATAAAAAATCTCCGGCATCGGCTGGCTGGGTGTCTGACAGATCACCGTTCCATTGACCAGCGCTTCACTCAGTCCCTGTTCTCCCCAGATTTTTGTTTTCAGATAATTGTATTCCAGCGGATCCATGATGACGCGCAGCATCGGCTGATCGCCGGAGTATTCTTCTTCATCCACCTGATAAAGCAGCCACGGTGTCCGTTTTTCTGCTTCCTCCACGTTGGGATAGATACGTGTCAAACCGCTCTCCGTTGTCGCGGTCAGATAGAATTCCACGATCGTTCCGACTGGCTGTTCGGGGAGTTTTGCGCTGAAATATCCATCGTATGCCAGCGTATCACCGTTTCCTTGAAAATTCCCATTGTCCAGCATTTCGGTTTCAAGGAACTCATCCATCTCCGTTGTTTTCCAATGCGTGAAGACTTGAAAAGCCTCCTCACTGGATGTGTTTACCTGCGCACTGATGATGACGGCTTCTGTGGATTGCGGCAGAGCGGGAGAGTGGGTGACATTGCTCAGCAGAGGTGCCTGCTCCGGGATGCTGTCATGCCAGCTGTTCACTGCGCCGGGAGTGCCGCCGTCCGTTTGACTGGAGTTCCAATTCTGTCCGATAGAAATCGGCAGGGCTGGATTCACCAGTTCCACTGATTTGCCCGCGCCTTGATGTTCCGCGTACCAGTCCCATCCCCAGCATCCGTAAGACTGCTCCTGGATCAGCCGTCTTTGCGCCCAGTCGCCTTCGGGCGCGTAATGAACCTCTGTTTCCGTCTTACCGTTGGCTCTGGTCAGACGGATATTTTCTCCACGATTCGAGAGCTTGCCTCCCCAGTTGCCGATGACATTTGTCACATCCGGATAGACTGCCGCGAAAGCCTCCACATCAGCAGCGATCACCAGATATCCATCAGCCTCGATCATCGTCCCTTCTGCAAATGTATAAGAGATTCCTTTGGTGAATGCCCATTCCGAAAGATCTATTGCTTCGCCAGTGGTATTGCGCAGCTCGATCCACTGTTCCCGGATATTCTCGCTTTGGGGATGATACATGATCTCATTGATGACGATATCACTCGCCGCAACAGTCAGTGCCGTTCCAATCAAAAGAGCAAGTTCAGCAAAAAATTTCTTCATGGTTTGTTTGTTAATATGGATTGTTCATTCGGAGACGGTAAAAGATGTTTTCATCTTTGTGTTCTATACACAGGCGGTTTTTCTGGCGTGTGCTGGGTACATTCTCCCAGTGGAGCAGATCGCTTGAAACTTCTGCATCGCATGAAGCCGGTCCCACGACCTCAAAGTAAATTCGTTCATCATCCATCTGGATGCTTTCAAAACGGATGTATGGCAAACCGTCCGCGGACCACCATCCGGGAGTTCCGCCCTTTTCGGAAGAGGCACGCCAGTTCTCAGCCTGACTGACAGCTTCCGCTTGCGGATCCAGTATCTCCAAAGTATGACCGTCGCGGTCTGTCAGCGGATACCATTTATTGGAATAGCTTACACTGCACAAAGTCTCGCCTGATTTATTATTCAGGCAGACTGTTTCACCTTTGCGGGCCAAATTCGATGAAAAGGGTCCCAGGACACAAAGACCATTCGTGTTGTATCGTGTCGCGAAAAGATCCGGATTTTTGGCGATCACCACACTCATTTTGGGTTCCAGCCGCAGCGCGGGAAAAGTATAACTGATGCCTTCCGAAAATTGATACCCTTCCATTTCTTGCGGCCACTCGCCCAGATTGGTCACCTCCAGCCAGGCGTATTCATCCCGGTCGTTGCTGTTGTCTCCGTCGTAAAGTTCCGGTGCGTACATGAGCTCGGTGATGCCCAGCCACGACGGCTGTGTTCCGACTTTGATTTCCACAGGGCCGCTCCAGTAGCTCACCAGTGGCGGTGCGTTAGTTTCACCGTGGAGGGGATTATGCTTTGCATCATAAGCTCGAAAAGTAAGGATCGTTCCGTTCGTGACCAACAGACCGTCCGAAAAGAGTTGTGCCGTTTTCGAGATGCTTCCGCCCGGCAATCGCGGATCTGTTGTGCCGCTGCAATAATAAAGCTGACGGGTTTCGGTATCCGATGACGACATACGATAGTACCCGGTATGGTCTATTTTATCGCAGACGATCTGAGGAGGTTTGACAAATTGCGAATCAATAAAATCAAGCCTGTTTTTGATCCAGATCAGATTTGCGGCGCGGATTACGTTGTAGTCATTGAACCGTCCCGCCACCGTGGATGTCCAGCGGTCCCTGTCTCGTTTTTCGGCGTTTTGCAGCCGGCTGCTGAAATAGTTGAAAGCGGCATTGATCCGTTTTTGACTCAACGCACCCTGACGCAGTTCCTGCCAGCGGTCAATGTATTGCTGGAAAAAGTCGATATCCCGAAACAGATAGTACCACCAGCCGTAGTTGAAATAATCTGTCCTTCTTGGATGGTTCCAAGCCGTTGGATCTTTATCGTGGCCGTCTCCCGAACCCAGTGAACGGTCGAAATCCCAGATGGGTCCGAAAACGATTTTCCCGTTTTGGACTATAGTGAAAAATGTACTCAGCCGGAGTGCATCGATATTGAACGCGAAAGCATTCAGCAGATTATGATCGATCGCGGCTTCTACATCCAGATAGTCGCTGTAATGCTTATCCGACCGTTCGCCTTTCAGCACGGAGTAAAACTCATTCAGATAATCACGCACATAGTTCACCTGTGCTTTTCTGGATGCTCTTTTTATGTCATCTCCGTCGGGATAGACCCAGGTGAAAGTGGAGCCGCCCGCGGTGATCAGTGTCCCCTCCAGATCTAGCCGATCCAGCTTGAGCAGATAACTTCCCGTGATGCCGGGCTCTTCTGTTTCACCATTTACGGCCTTGGGATAATTGACACGGTTTTCTCCCATTTTGATTTTTTCCATGGGAATGTATATCCCGAAGTAATCCTCCGGCTGGATCTGCTGATGTTCCAGATTCAGATACAGCTCGCAGTCGCGCGTCCGCGGGGCATAGCGTCCTGTCTGGTTACTCAGGTTGCACATCAGCTGATTGCGGATCATGCTGTTGTCATACATGCACGGTGCGTAAAACACCCAGTCCGATTCCGCCGGCATTCCCAGCAGGGGAACATTCTCATCTTCCCAGTACGCGTTTTCTGTTTCAACAGATAAACTGTATTTTTCAAAATCCAGCGAAGTACTTCCTCTTTTGTGGATGATGGCCGGGATCATGAGAGTGGGAGTGTTGGTAAAGGAAGTTACATCATTGATGGGTTCAAACACGGCCATGCAGGCGTTCACCTTATTTTTTTTGTTGAGCTGACCTGTGGCGAAAGTATCCAGGATGATGAGCGGCAGATCCGATGTTACCGATCTCAATTCCGGGTTGCCGATCATATAAACGAATGTCGAGACCTTTCCTGCCAGCTGACCTTGCGTATAAGTCCGGCACTTGAGCAGCGTTGTTTTGTTGATCAGCAGCGGTGTGGTATAGAGGGGAGAGCTTTCATTCGGAACGCTGCCGTCGAGTGTATAGTGTATCGTTCCCGGGGTCGTGTTGTTTTCCAGCTGGACTTCGATCGTGTCAAAATAGAGTCCGGCTGGCAGGGAAGGTATCACCTCAGGAGAGACATCGGTATATCCCTGACCGTTGACACTGCCGGGAGTAGGTTTGTCGAACCATCCCTGTTCCTGACTGGGCAACATTCCGTAGGAAATATCCCGGTACATGGCCGGCAAAGGCGAGAAAACACTTGCCCGTTCATGGTTGGGCCGGGTCAGTATCAGCTCCTCCTCCGGGCTGATCTTGAAATTGGTATGCAGATCGCTTTCGATATCTTTTCGATCTTTGCCGGAAGCGAACACGACCAGATACCCGTTCGCCGGGATCTCCACGGCAGGAAAGATCCATTTAAAAAGATCCTTGTGATTGTCGGTCAGTCCCCAGCCCTGCAGATCAACGGGCTCGTTTCCGGTATTGTGCAGCTCGATCCAGTCGGACGCGTCACCGTCTTCATCCAGCAGAGTGGACGCGTTGGAGAGCATGAACTCAGAAATGCGGATATCCTCTGCCTGGATGGAAGTGACCATCAGGCAAAGTGCCATTATCAATGATCCATAGAATAAGATGATCCGCATGTCGGAAAAAGGGTAGAAGACGGGGGATCAAGTCTCCCCGTCTTTTGGATATCATGTATTAAACGATCTCATCGAACCGGGTCGCTCCGCAGACGGGGCACTTGTCCGGTTTTGTCTCCGCGGTATATCCGCAGATGGGGCAGACGTACATCTTGGACACTTCCAGATCCTTGCCGGCTTCCACGGCGGCGATCGCCTTGGCATAAAGATCCGCGTGAACCTTCTCCACATCCATGGCAAACTGCATCACGCGCTGTGCCTTGGTATTAGATGCCGCTTTGGCGTTCTCGATGAACGCGGGGTACATCTGTTTGAACTCGAATTCCTCTCCGCTCTTGGCGGCCTTCAGGTTTTCCAGTGTGCCTTTCACTCCGCCCAGCACGTCCAGCTCGGCCAGGGCGTGAACAGTTTCCGCTGCTGCCACGGCACGGAACAGGCGCGCCACTCCGGGCAGATTTTCCTTGTCCGCTTTCCGGGCGAAGGCGGTATATTTACGATTTGCCTGACTTTCGCCGGCGAACGATTCCTTTAAATTATCTTCTACTGACATAACTTTCACGAACGCTTCACGTTCTGCCTAAAAGATACCATGGAAATGCAAAAAGCGCAACCTTCACCCGATACTTTTTGCAAGAAAACACTTTTGGATCTGTATCCGCTTTTTTTACTTGCCTTGACAAGTCAGTTTAAACTATCCTCGCCCTCGTGAAGAAGCTTCATACTTTACTTGCTTTAGTAGTGGCCGCCAGCATGAGTATCACGAATGCTCTGGCCGATCAAATTGGCGATAAAGCCAAACCGCTCTCCATTGAAGAATGGGTCAAGAACGCGGATGAAAAACACGCCGTAGATGTTACCGATGGCAAAAACATCTATGTAGTCGAATTTTGGGCGACCTGGTGCGGACCTTGCCGCAGCACCATTCCCCATCTGACGGAACTGAACAAAAAATACAAAGACAAAGGTGTCGTTTTCGTGGGCATCTCCAATGAGACCGCCGAGAAAGTCGGTCCCTTTGTCAGAGAACAAGGCAGCAAGATGGACTACATCGTGGCCCGCGACAAGGAAAACGCCACGAACAAGGACTACATGCGCGCCTATGGTCAGAACGGCATTCCTTGTGCCTTCATTATCAACAAGAAAGGTCAGGTTGCCTGGGTCGGTCATCCCATGAGCATGGAAGAACCTCTCCTCCAGATCCTTCAGGACAAATACGACCTGGACGCCGCCATCAAGGCCGATGCCCTCCGGGCCCAGATTAGTATCTATGAGTCTATGCTTGCCAAGGAAGATCCTAAGACAAAAGAATTTGCGCTGGATCTTCTCAAGAAGATCGGCACCACCAAAGAATCTCTGGTCAACCTGGATAAAATGCTCGATGCCGCTTATGGCGGTCAGGACTTTGAAATGGTCAACAAAGTCCTCGATCAGATGGCCAAAGTGGACGAACAATCCGCCAAACGCGCTGAGGACATCCGCGGCCAGATCAACTCCACCAGAGCTATTGAAAAATACCTTGATACCGTATCGGAAGACGACGCTGACAAAGATGCTGTCAAAGTTGCTGAAAAAGAACTCAAAGAAGCGGTCAAGGGCAATGCTCAGAGGATTTGCAGCGTGGCTTATGCCATTGTCTCTCAGCTGGGTGACAAGGCTCCCATCAAATTCGTGATGGAACTCCTGGACGAAGCTGATAAGGTCGAAGGCGAAAAACCGATGCCTTCTCCTGACTTCTTCCGTGCTTTGACCTATTACAAGATCGGTGATGTGGAAAAGGGCGACACCTTTGCCGCCAAAGCCATGGACGCGATCAAAGACGAAAACATAAAGAAGAATCTGCAAGCCTATCTCGACCGCGCCAAACCGGTTGAAAAGGAAGAGAAAGCGGAAGATGAAGACGAAGAATAGTCTTTAGACGATTCTTTTATAAACAAAACAAGGCTCCTCAATGCGGGAGCCTGTTTTTTTCTTCTGCCAAAATAAAAATATCTATTGAAAAATATAGCAAATTTGCTATATTTTGTTTTGGAGTGATACTCCGCTGATGAGTAAGTACAAAGTCATCTTGTATGAAGATAGTCGAGGTCGTTCTCCTGTAGGAGAATACATCCAAAGCTTAAAAGAAAGCCATGGTAAAGATGCCGACTTAACTTCAATAAGATAATAGCTCTCATTGATAAACTTGAGGAACAGGGCGTATATATAGGAGAACCCTATACTAAAAAATTAACAATGAGATATGGGAATTGCGGCCTTTGCGCAACCGAATACTCTATGCCAGTTATCAGGATGGTATATTTATCCTTTTGCATGCGTTTGTCAAAAAAACACAAAAAACACCTTCAAAGGAAATAGATACAGCAAAGCGCCGTCTTAGAGATTATCAGGAAAGGAACAATAATGGATTGGAAAGAATTTAGAAAAGATCTCGATTTGACTGAGGAAGAAGAACAGGAAATCGCTTTCGAGAAAAGTTTGATAGACGCTGTCATCGCGGCCAGAGAGAGTAAGAAATTGACCCAGAAAGAGCTTGCGGCTCAATGTGGTATGAAACAATCGGTCTTGGCACGGCTGGAAAATTCCACACATTCTCCTCAATTAAGGACACTTCATACGGTTCTGTATCACCTGGGCTGCACTTTGAAAGTCGTCCCCATCAGCAAGACTTCTCGCTCCCGCCGCAAAACGTCTGCTGCTGTCAAATAAATATATTGCGAATAAGGAAAAAGACAGATAGGGATTCATCTGTGTCTGGCTGTGTCCATTCTTGGTTCTTTTATAAGCAAAACATGGCTCTCCAATGCGGGAGCCTGTTTTTTACCTTAAAAAGCTCCGTGAAGATTTCGTAAAACCTCATGCCCTGCTCGTATCAATTTTACTAATCCAGAACAGGGATATTCATATTCTTAACATTATTACTATTGTTTAGAAATAAAATTTTTATCAATATTGAATATGATTCTATAACATATTTGTAATGAATAACATAACATAACATAACATAAACACTCTCTGGATACGAAAAATTCATTGACATACTAATATTATTTCTATAGTCTGAAAACAGCGGTTTTCCATGCGAAAAGTGATTATCATGGAACGCATAAGGACAGGAAATTAGTTTATTTTTCCTGATTTGCTTGGTAATAGTGATGTAGATATTAAGAAAGGTAAAAGATATGCAAAAAAGACAGAAATTCTTATTCCTGGCAATTTGTTCACTCATTGCGTCGGGAATTCTTTTAACAGCCTATTCGGCGGATATGCAGGCATCTCAAGAAGAGCTTTCGCAAAAGCAGGTGGAAGAGAAGTATTCCAAAGAGTGGTTTCTCAAAAAGTCTGTAGATTGGGCCAGTGAAACGAATAGACTGGATAAAATCAAGTGCGCTATTGAAATGGAAGAACTGGCGAAAGATTGTCAGGATCCGAAGATAAAAGGCAAACTGCTTTATACAGCGGCCAGTTTTTACAGTCCTACGATGGAATCAAAAGAGGATTTTGAAAAAACGGTTAGTTTATTTGAAAAGTCTTTAGAGTTAAACGCGTTGAATGATTCTTTCGATGATGAATTAGGCGCTCTGAGACAATTAGCTCAAATCTATTCAAGGATTCCAGATTATGTGTCAGAAGAAGAATTAGCGGAAAGAAGAAAAAAGGCTTCTGAATACTATGAAAAACTGGATAAAAAACTGAGAGAGGATACTACACATTGGAATGAAAAACAAAAATTGACATATTATGAAAACTTTTATCCCAAGTGGATTGAAATAAAGACATATTTAAATGATAAAAAGGGGGCTATAGAGCTTTGTGATAGAGGATTGGAAATAATGCCCGCGGGACAAAGAAGCTCTGTTTTAATAAAGAAAGCACGTCTCTTGCAGGAA
>DBVN01000015.1 GCA_002308515.1 Verrucomicrobia bacterium UBA1263
TCCCTTTGCGGCGCGGTGAACGGCGCGTGCGCGATCTTCGGTCTCTTTGTTCACGACAAGGCCAAGCTGGACACGCTCTCCGCGGAACTCTGCGGCTACTATGAGACCGCCGAGCTGCCCGTCTTTAANNAACCCAAAACCTCCAAGTTCGAGCCGATGCCCGCTTCCGTATCGGGTTCCATCCTGTGCCATGTGTCGCAGATGAAGTGGTGCGAAAAGTCCGGTCAGTCCCCGTTCTCCGACTTCCGCAGCGACCGCTGTAAACGTCTGACAGCCGATGTCGCCGCCAAAGCGGTGGAGATCCTGAACCGCTACGCGGAGTCCGAAGCCGCGGAATTCAAGAGCGCGTCCACAGCCAATGCCCGCTGTGTGCAGTGCCACGGCAAGAAAGGCACCGCCGCCAATGTCAGCGCCAAGATGAACTGCATCCCCTGCCACGGCGAAAAAGAAGATCACTATAACTAAAATCTAACTGATTGACCATGAACGATTTTTTATCTACAAAAAACATCCCCGTCCGGGAACGTCTCATCTTCGCGATGGATCTGCCCAGTGTGGCCGCCGCGGAAGAAATGATAGACCGTCTGGGCGACTCCGTTCTGTTCTACAAGCTGGGCTTGCAGATGTTCATGACCGGCGGCTACTTCCAGCTGGTCGAAAAACTCCAGAAACTGGGGAAAAAGATCTTCGTGGATCTCAAATTCTTTGACGTTCCCGAAACCGTCAAGAACGCCGTGGAACAGCTCCAGAGCCGTGGTGTGACCTTTGCCACCGTTCACGGCAATGACGACATCATGCGCGCGGCGGCAGCGGCCAAAGGTTCTACCAAGATCCTGGCTGTGACCGTGTTGACCAGTCTGGACAAAGGTGACATGGAAGACCTGGGCTTCAAATGCGACGTGGCGGAACTGGTCCTTTCCAGGGCTCGGCGCGCGCTGGCTCTGGGATGCGACGGAGTGATCTCCAGCGGTCTGGAAGCCCGTAAACTGCGCAAAGGTGTGGATGACAAACTGATCGTCATCACTCCGGGGATCCGTCCGGCCTCTAACACAGCGGTCAAAGACGACCAGAAACGTGTTGTCACCGTGCAGGATGCCTTCATGAACGGAGCCGATTACATCGTTGTGGGACGCCCGATCCGCGCGGCAGCCGATCCCAAAGCCGCAGCCGAAGAGATCCAGCGTCAGATCGCCGAAGTTTTCAAACAATAACCCATTCAACCTATGCGCCTTAAACTGAGCATCCTATTGACATTCCTCCTGGTCTTCAGCGTCCAGGCCGGTTCCGTGAAAATATTCAAAGTGCTTCCCCACTATCTGGACAAAGATGGACACAATACACTCAGCCCCAGTTTGTTCGAGCGCGACCGCTATCAGGCGCTCCTGCGTCTGGATCAGACCAAATGCTTAACGATCCGCTTTGATGTGCAATGGCGCAATACCCTGAAAAACTTTGACGACCTGAGCATCACCGTCGAAATGCGCGGCCCCAAAACTAATTCTCCAACAATCTCTTTCAGCGAAAAAATATCCTCCAGAAAATCCATCTGGAGCCATTGGACAAAAATCAGGATCCCCGAAGAGAGTTTTCGGGAACTGGAGGGACTGGAGGCTTGGCGTGTTCTGATCAAGGACGGCGATGAAGTCTTGAAAGAAGAACGATCTTTCATGTGGGATCCGACCCCGGATCCATCCCTTATCAAAACAGAATAAGCGCTTACTGCTGAACCTTTTCCTCTTTCCATCGGAAATCCGGCTTCTCCGCGTGGAAACGCTGTCTGCGTTCGGGGCTTTCCGGCGTGTAAATCTCGTAGTCCAAAGGCTTTTGGCTGTAAACGCCGCCCAGAGTACGCTTGACTCGATGGAGCATCTTCACTGCTGGCTTCAGCATCCGCAGCAGACGCGGTGCCTGCTCCGCCATGCGGATCCTCTCCGGGATCGCCCGCTCGTCATTGCTGAGATTCTTGCCGGTGATCGTAAAAGCGGAAGTATATTCGGGCAGGATCGCCATTTTGACCCCTTGCCTGAGCGCGCGGCAAATCAGCTCGGCATCCCCCAGCACCCGATAGCTGGGATCAAAATACAGACCGTATCTCTCGATCGCCTCGCGACGGTAAAAAGTCGCGCAGGTCAGTGTGCATAAATGGGATATCTGGGTATGGAGCAGATCCGGCAGAAGTGTTTTACGGTAGCAGAGAAGCTCGCCGCAGATATCCAGAACCAGCGCGTAAGCAAACGCCATTTCCACCTTTGGATGAGTCTCGAAAAAACGGATCGCCTTGTCCAGCGCGCCGGGCAGCAGCTGTTCATCGCTGTTCAAATGCAAGACCAGCTCGCCCTGAGCCTTGCGGAACCCGCGGTTGATCGCGTCATACATCCCGTTGTCGTGCTCACGAATATATTGGACACTCTCCCATTTTGAAGCGCATTCCGCGGTGCCGTCCGTGGAACCTCCGTCCTGGATGATATGCTCCAGGACTGCCGGCTTCTGATCTGCCACCGAGCGGACACAATACTCCATCCAGGGCATCCCATTAAAGACCGGCGTGACGACTGAAAACTTCATTTCTCTGCGGGATCGTCCCCACGCTCATCGCGAGCCGGAGCCGGTAAAGCGGAAGTATCTCTGTCAGAAGGGAAACGATGCAGCGGGAAAGAACTGGGCTTGAAGGCCGGCTCCGTTGGAAGCCCGGCGGCTTCCAATTCCATATAGTCCTGCTGTTCTTCCTCTTCCTCGCTCACCCACGGCTGTCTCCGCGGCGCTCCGTTGATGGCCAGACTCAGCCCCAGGATGCCGGCAAACGTTGCCATATCCGATGCCACCGCGCCAAAGAAGAACCAGAAGTAAATCACACGCACTGTGAACAATGCCAGCAGACCTTGATTGATCGTTTGAAAGTCCGGGTCGCCGTACTTACATTGCAGATAGAGCATCCTTATCCCAAATATATTGATCAGTACAAAGCCGATAACACCCCAGATGCCCAGCGGGATGACCACCGACAGAGGTCCGCTGTGATAGTCACCCGTGATCACGGCGAAATCCTCAGACTGCAGGAAACCGCGGCGCACAGATTCATCAGCCAGATGGACATCAGACGCGTCATACACGAACCCCTTGCCCAGCAGGAGATAATCCCCTATCTGCGGCCACAGCACCGACCAGATCTTCAAGCGCCATTCGATCGAAGCGTCCGCGTCAGCTTTGGCCGCCAGATCGATCTTCAAACCGGGTAAAAAGCTCACACAACGCTGGAAAGAAGACGGCAGCATCTGCACAAACGGATAGAGCAGCGCCAAACTGATTATCCCTGAGGCGATCATGATCCAGAGATATTTCGTTCTGTAAAGCTTCTCCAGGAAAAACTGAAAGGCAAAAATCAAAATGTACAAAATGATCGTCGAGCGGAAACCGCCGGTCATACTGCCAACGATAACAAGGAACAAAGTCAGGAGCCGCAAAGGATGATTTAAATCAAAGATTCCCCGTATCCCGTAGCGCACCATCATGTAAAAATAGACACCCATCAGAGCGAATCCCACACCGCCCAGACGGGTCACTTCCGCGTACAGGTAATCGGCCTGAGCCTGACCGACCGCGTAATCCGCCGGCACAAACAGGTACAGGAACCAGAAGTTGGGACCCATCATGTAAACCACGTTACTGAAGATCAGGGTCAGCGTGGTGATGAAAAACAGCAGCACACATACCCCCACTCGGCGCTTGGGTATCCTCACAAAGCTGAGAGCGAAATAACCGATGACCGCGATCAAAATATAGACAAATGCCTTGCCGCCATAGTTTTGACTACCCAGTGCCTTCATACCGACACCTCCCCGCAGCATACCCGTCATGATCGCCGTAAAGGCAAAAAAGAGCATCGAAAGCGAAAGCGGTTTATATGATATGAGCGGCTTTCGGTGGACGATGCGTGCCATCATGGTCAGCACGATGCTGAACAACGCCACCACATACCACACCTTGGGCAGGCCGGGCAGGAATCCCAGCGTAAAAGCAGCGTTCCATGTAGCCACCAGCGCGATATGATGATAATTCATCATCAAGGGCAGCATCATGATACAAAAGAGCAAGGCGATCAGCATGTAACCTCTGGCTCCCGAAGGTGCCCCAATGAAATATCCCAGCAGCAGAACCGCGGGGATCAGCACCCCGTAAGTCACTAAAGTTCGTTGAAATTTTAAACTATCCACAGCATTTATCTATTAACAGCAACCGGCTCTAAACAATAAGATTGCGCCGGCAACACGCCGCTGGCGGTCAGGATACTCTTTTTTCAGGGAAAATTGAAGCTTTTTATAGCGGAGACAGAGAGCAAATTTTTTCCCGAAAAAGATTGCCAAAAAGGATTTTTCTGATTTTACTAAGTGCTGTCATGTTGAATGGAATAAATATTTTCAAACGTCATGCCTCCTGGGGGATGATCGCGGCCTTATGCGTATCCGCTCTCACCTTCCAGGCGGAAGCGGCCTTCATTTCCAACGGCCAGTCGGATTATCAGATCGTTCTCAGCCAGGATGCCATCCCAGCGGAAGTCACCGCGGCAAAGGAACTCCAAAGCTATCTTCAGAAGATCACGGATGTCAAGCTCCCGATCGTTTCGGAGAGATCAGAGAAACCGGCCATCTTCGTGGGACAGTCCAAAGAGATCGCGCAAGCCTTTGGCGGACTGGATTTTTCTACATTGAGACAGGACGAGATCCTGCTCAAGACCTCCGGGGATGATCTTTTTCTGTCCGGTGACCGTCCCAGAGGCACCATCTATGCGGTGTATGAACTTCTGGAAAAGGAGTTCGGAGTGCGTTTCTGGAGCTATGACGCGACAGATATTCCTCAAACCAAAACACTTGAACTGCCAAAGCTCGATATCCGCTACGCGCCGACACTTTTCTATCGGGAAGCCTTTTATGATATGTTCATGGGCAATCCGGCTTTCAACGCCCAGCGCCATATCAACGGCCACTGGACCAGTGTTCCTCCGGAATGGGGCGATCATCTGACGATCCACGGCTTCTGCCATACATTCGACCAATACCTGCCCAGCAAAACTTATTTCAAGGATCATCCGGAATGGTACACTTACCGGGACGGCGACCGTCAAAACGGTTATTTCCAGCTGTGCCTGACCAATGAGGAAATGCGCAAGGCATTGCTGGATGTCGTGCTGACCCGTCTGCGCAAGGAACCAAACACACGCATCATTGACGTGAGCCAGAATGACAATCAATCCTTCTGCCAATGCGAGAAATGCGAAGCCTTTGTCAAAGAACACGGCAATCAGTCCGATCTGCTGATCGACCTGGTCAATTATATCGCTGATGCCATCAAGGATGAATTCCCCAATACGATCGTCGAGACTCTGGCCTATCAATACACCCGTTCCGCGCCAAAGAGCATCTTCCCCCACGACAACGTCATGATCCGTCTGTGCAGCATCGAGTGTTCTTTCAATTATCCGCTTGATTCCGAGATGAATAAAACATTCTCGGACGATGTAAAGAACTGGTGCCGGATCGCCCCGACGCTCTTCATCTGGAATTATGTGACCGATTTCAGCAAGTACTATCTGCCTCAGCCCAACTGGGAAAACCTGCCCGGCGACATCCGGTTCCTGCTGGATCACAAGGTCCGCGGTCTCTTTGAGCAGGGTTCCAGCGGTCCGCGCAAGATCGCCGATCTGCCGGAGCTGCGCGCTTATCTGCTGAGCCGCCTGATGTGGGATCCTTCTCAGGACGAGAATGAGATCATCGCCGAATTCCTGAACGGATTCTACGGCCCGGCCGCTCTGGAGATCCTTCAGTACATCGACCTGATGAAGAAAGCCGTCGCGTCTCATCCGGATTACCGGCTCACCTGCTATGCCAAAACGACCCGCGTCTGGCTCAGCGATAGCGACCTGATCGCGGCCTGGCGGATCATGAACCGCGCCAAGGCCAAGACGGCAAACGATCCCAAATACCAAAAACGGGTCGAGTTCGCGGCGCTTCCGATCACCTTTGCCCTGCTGGAACGTCCGGAGATGTTTGATTATCCCGAATTCAAGGACATAAATGTCGAGGAATTGATCAAAAAATCACTGGCTTCTTCCAGGGAAGCCGAGACACGCATCTTCAGCGAAGCCGGCAAGAGTTACGAAACTTTTGAAACGGAGCTGAAGCGCATGTACCCTCACCTGTCCACTCCGGAGGGTCCTAAACCCGTTGCTGTCGGCAACCGTCAATGGTTCGCGGTCTCCGCCAAAAACTGCGCTCTTTCATTGCTGGGCCAGCTTGCCTTTCTGGATAACGACCCGGCCGGACTGAATGGCAAAGCCGCCCGCATGCCGGATTCCCACCATGAATGGGCTCTCCAGCTGCATAATCTGCCCAGAGGCGATTTTGAGGTCTTTGTTGAGATACGCTGCGATAATAAAGTGGACAAGGAGGTCTTTACCGCAGGTGTTTATAATGAAGAAAAAAGAGAAGAGCGTTCCGCCGCCGGCAAAGGCACCGAGATCGCCGGCAATGAATACACGATCTTCAAGATCGCTGAATACAATATCGACAGCAATACTTACGTCTGGGTCGCTCCGGTGCAAGGCACGGGTGCCGGGAACATCTGGATCAACCGTATTATTCTGGTAGAAAAAGAGTAAACCGGGAAAAATTTAACATTCCGCAGAGACGGCCGATCCGGTCGTCTCTTTTTTTAGAACCACGGATGGACACGGATATACACAGATAAACTATTGAATAACAATATGTTTTGTAGAGACGTGCGACTCGCGCGTCTTTTTTTTCGCGTCTTTTTTTTCGCGTCTCCATTCTGAAACCCCAACGGGGTGATTCGATAATAGCCGGGTTGGTGAGCGCAGCGTAACCCCCGGTAACGGTACCCTCCTAAATTCCTCACCCTGAAGGGGTGACCAGAAAGAACCACGGATGGACACGGATATACACAGATATTGATACCGGGGAACAAATCATGTAAACTCCATTCGATGCGGGTGAAAGCCCGGTGCTGAAGTCGTTGTTTTCATCAGTCCCACCTTTCCTGGGAACATTGTTGACCAATTTCAAAATGATTGGAAATAAATGAATACCTATAGGAAAGGTGGTGACAAAAAAAAGAATGATTACAAACGATTATTTGTGCTCCGTCGCAATCATCCTAATTATCAGTTTAATACTGATAGTTAGACGGTATTAAGACCGTCCATCCGTTTGGGGTGTTTGCGCGCCCCAAACGCTTTTAATTTACCTCATAAAACTCCTTTTTGCAAATAAAATTATTGACACAACGACGTTCGGCTCCCGCAGGGATTCTAACTGAAACCCCGTCAGGGGTGACAGGATAATAGCCGGCTCGGTGAGCGCAGCGTACCCCCCGGTAACCGATCCCCAAAAAACTCACCCTGAAAGGGTGACAGACCTCATCTCCAGTCAACGTAAGTATCGGGAATTCCTTATAAAGGAATCATATTTAATATCCCTTATATTCACTTTCTTAGAGTTCAGGAGGAAATACTTTTCGTAATATTTGTTGAGCACCTTCTGAATTTTTTAAATATTCCAAAGCTTTCTGATTATACGGAGAAATCCCAAATGCTTGTTCTATTACAGTATGAAGTCCTTTGTTATTGTATACTAAAATGGCTTTGTCATAATCATTTCTGCTAACAATCTCCTCCATTTCTATTTTTCGCTTCGCAAACCAATCACCAATTTGAATTTCACCAATGAAATCAGAATAAGATTTTTCCACCTCATCTTTATTTTTTCCTCTTTTTACATGAGTCTCCTTAAATCTGTAATCAATTTTAGAAATCACATAAGATGATACTTGTTGTTCGACATCTTCACCAAACCTTTTCATTATTTTTTTCTTAATTTCTGTTATGTCACATTGTTCATTCTTATATCTAGCGAAGCCTTTAATAAAGTCTTCAATTAAAAATAAATTTTCTATCTCTGCAACATTATAAGAAAAAATTTTTTCTGTTTTAAACTCCTCTAATTGAACTTTTACCCGAAAATCCCTATCAATAATCCCAAAAGCTTCGGCGTATTTTTTAGTAATTTTATTAAAAGCTTTTGTATAATTTATCACATCTTTGCAAGTATCAACAGGTGTAATCGTATAATTTGGGAAGATGATTTCAAATATTTTCCAATCTAAACTATTTTTTTTACCTTCACAAAATAAAACTCTTTTTCGACTGCCAAGTAATTTCATCAATAATGGTTCCGGAATTTCATTATCCGTTATGGGCTCTACTTCCCATTGTATCGTTGCATCAGCAAAATATGATTTAAGCCAACATTTCGTAGCTATTCGACTTGAAGCAAAATCTATATCATGGGTAAGATAGATAAACATACAATCATTTCGTTTTTTTTCTAAGATATCCCATAACTTATTTAGAATAGCTTTGTGAAGATGTAATTCTGGCTCATCTATAATAATAAGTGATGATTTCTTTGCAAGAATAATGCGCCCTACTACATAGAAAATTTCTCGTTCTCCATCACTCATCTTATACGCAGGGTATGTTTTGTTTTCATATTCTATCTGCAAATTCTCAGAATCATCACAAAACAATTTTCTATGTTCAATTAAATTATTCCAAATCTCTATAATTTCATCCAGGCTACTCCTAAATTTTTTTGTATCAACAATATCTCCATCATTTACTGTTGAACAATAACAATTTCTTCGTGCTATACGCTCACCCATGAGGGTTGATACTAGAATACTCATTTCTGCACCGTATCTTCTTATCAGATTATATGGAAGGTCATTATTGTTACTAGTATCATAGGTTTGCTTATTATCTAAAATTTCCTTTTCTCTCTGTTCATAGATTGCATAAGCTGATTTGTATGTAGGAACAAAAGAATAAGTTGGAAAAATCAGTAATTTTTGCGCAGGTAAAACAATGCCGTTTTCAGTTCTTTCAAGCTCATTTCTTATAGAATTTGCAAAAGTTGTCTTACCACTGCCATTTGCACCAATAAGTACAACATTAGAATTTACGAATCCTATTGCTTTTAGTAAATAATATGCTTTCGCGACAAATGAACTTTTTGAAATTACATTCTCAAACAAATCTTTATATACTTTGAAATCATGTCGATTGTTTTGAGATTGCTGTCGCCGCATTAATTCATGAATATTTAATGTATCAACTAACTTTGATATTCTTTCATACAAAAGATCAGGAATACTTTTGTTCGTAATATTTTGAATTATATCTTCAAGAAGATTTGTTAATTTTTCTTCATTTTCAGAATGACTCTCATCCCTATACTCATCTAAAAATGATTTAATAAATGAAGTGTAATTTGATACCTTATCTAATAGTACCTGCTTTGACATTGTGTATTGATTATGTTTTATCTATTTCAAATATTTATCTAATACTTCTTGTTTAGGTTTTCCCTGCTTCCTTCGGTTCCTCCAGCTCCGTAAACTCCCCTGAAAGGATACCTCATCCTTTGCCTCGGTGTGCTCTACGGCATCTTTAACCGGTAAAATGCCTGTTTCGCTGTGGCGGGAGCTTTGTAAATACAGCTTCCATCATCGGTCTGGACACCTTCTGTGATATCTGCCCAACCGTCCACGGTGCTTTCCGATACCTGCAAAACTGCATCCGTACCCGCTGTCCATTTCAGGAGGAGCATATTCCCTTCCAACGCAAAGAATAGTACAGGAATTTCTCCGCTGATCATCACCGTGGGACAACCTCCCCAGGAATCTGTCCAGCCTTCGGTACCTTTTTGATAATAGATGGTTGCAGGAGTATTAAAAAAGACCTGTTTGCCTAGTTCCGGTGCGTCTCCCTCAAAATAAACCTCCGCCAGACTGGCAGAACCATAGAAACCACCATTGCCAATAGTTGTGACTCCTTTTCCTACCATAACTTTGGCCAGATTCGGACAGTTGGAGAAGGCTCCGGTTCCAATAGAAACCACACTGTCTGGGATAACAATACTGGTCAAAGTCTCGTTTCCGTAGAAGGCTTTTTCCGCGATTGCCGTTACAGTATAAGTCACTCCATCCTTTTCCTCGATAGAAGGTATTTTGATATTTTTAAAAAAGTTCACTTCCGCACTAACACCTGTTACGGTCGCAGTTCCATCTGGATAATAGTTATACATCACAGGAGAAATAGCAATAGTGGGACGTTCTCCCCAGGGATTCGTCCAGCCTTCGGTTCCTTTTTGATAATAAATAGTTGCTGGTGTATTATCAAATACATACGCTCCATACGATTCATCTAATTCCGGCGCATTCCCTTCAAAATAAACACACATCAAACTACTACAATATTCAAATGCATTTCTTCCAATAAAAGTCACACTATCCAAAATCGTTATACTCACCAAATTACTGCATCTCAAAAATGCACCATTTCCAATAGAAGTTACACTATCCGAGATTATTATATTCGTAATACTGTTGCAATTGCTAAATGCATAGTCTTCAATAGAAGTTACACTGTCCGAAATACTATAAGATACATCTTTTTTTCCTTTGGGATATTGAATCAATACTGTTTGATATTTATTAAACAATACACCATCTATACTACTGTAATTCTGATTGTTAGATTCTACATTTATTCCTATCAAACTACTACATCCATGAAATGCATTATATCCAATAGAAGTCACACCATCAGGTATCGTTATACTCGTTAAATTACTGCAAGAGGAAAACGCATAACTCCCTATAGAATTTACACTATTTGGGATCGTGATATTTGTCAGACTGCTACACCTATAGAATGCATCACTTCCAATAGAAGTAACACTATTCGGAATCGTTATACCCGTTAAACTGCTACATCCGTAGAATGCATTATCCCCAATAAAAGTTACACTGTCCGGAATTACTATGTTAGTCAGTCCGCTGCATCCATAAAATGTACTATTACAAATAGAAGTTATACTGTTCGGAATCATTATATTCAATAGAGTATCACAATTACAAAATGCACCACCAGCAATATAAATAACCGTATCTGGTATCATATAAGAAGTTACTGTATTGGATGGAGAATATCGAAATAGTATCTTTTCTTCTGTGCTAAGTAAGATAGAAGGTAACTGATCACATCCATAGAATATAAGGTCTCCAATAGAAGTAACACTATCCGGAATTATAATACTAGCCAAACTACTACATCCATAGAATGCATAATTCCCAATCTCTGTCAAACTGTCGGGAATTGCTATATTCGTCAGACTATTACAGTGCCAAAATGCCCTCTCTCCAATAGAAGTCACACTGTCTGGTAACGCGATACTCATCAAATTACTACATTCATAGAATGCCTTATTGTCAATAGAAGTTACTGAATAATTTGCTGAATCTATTGATATAATTTCAGAAATAATAGCTGTCTCCAATTTTTCTTCATAATCAACAACAGATGCTGTACCATCAGATTGATAGATATAAACAACTTCATCTTGAGTGACCCATCCGGCACATTGAACTGTAGTTTTTTTCCCCCATGGATTTGTCCAACCTGTTGTATTATCCAAACAATAGATAGTCAACATAGGTATATCTGCAAATACATCACTTCCTCCTAAACTTGGAGCATCTCCCTCGAAATAAATGTTAGTCAGTTTACTGCAAGAAGCGAATGCTCTATTTCCAATGGAAATCACACTATCCGGAATCGTTATACTCGTCAGACTGCTGCAATAAGCGAATACCCCTGGTCCAATAGAAGTCACACTGTTAGGGATTGTTATGCTAGACAAGCTTCCGCAAAAACTAAATGCACTGATTCCAATAGTGGTCACATTGTCAGGAATTACTATATTGGTTAAGCTGGTACACTCAGAGAATACATATTGTTCGATAGAAGTTATACTATTCGGAAGCGTAATACTAATTAGACTGCTACATCTATTAAATGCATACATCTTAATAGTAGTCACACTATTGGGAATCGTGACATTTGTCAGACTACTACATTGATAAAATGCTCTGTTTCCAATAGAAATCACATTATCAGGAATTGTTACACTCGTTAAACTGCTACATCCATAGAATACTGAGTCTCCAATAGAAGTCACATTATTACCTATAATAACATTTGTTAGACTGCTGCAAAATTGAAATGTCCTGTTTCCAATAGAAGTGACACTGTCTGGAATTGTTATATTAAGCAAACTGCTGCACAATAAAAATGCCCTCTCTCCAATAGAAGTCACACTGTTGGGAATCGTTATACTCGCCAAACTGTTGCATCTAGAGAATGCAGAATCTCCAATAGAAGTCACGCTATCGGGTATCGTGACACTGGTCAAATTCGTACAAGCAAAGAATGCTTCATTTCCAATAGAAATGACTTTATAAGTTTTTTGTTTTTCTCTTACAGTCGAAGGAATAATGAGAATGTTATCAGAAAAAGAACCTATTCCTGTTACACTGGCAGTTCCATCATCGTAAAACTGATATTCAAGTTTCTCTTTGGGATCAAGCTCTATGCTTCTACCCTGCCATTTATCATCAACAATCACAGATTCCCAGGAAGTTTTATTCGCGTCTTTGTAATAGCTGATCAAGGTATCCGGGGCAGCATCATAAAGACCGGGCTGCGTTTCCGGAACATTTCCCTCATAATAAACCTGCTCCAAACTGAAACAGGCACTGAACGCGCTTTGGGCAATAGTCGTGACACTGGCCGGAATGGTCAACGTAGTCAGACTGTCGCACCAACTGAAAGCATCATCCCCCAGCGAAGTAATGGAATAAGTTTTCCCATCATGGGAAACAGAATCGGGGATCGTGATTGTTGTCGGCTCGCCCACATAACCGGAAACAGCCGCTGTTCCCGATGTATCTTCCTCGGTAAGGACTATATATTTCAACTGGTCACTGGTGAAGGTATCCCCAACAGCCGCGCGGGCTTGCGTAGGATTAAAAACCATAACGGCCAGCACCCAAACTATTAGAGCCGTAAAACGGGAAAAAACTTTTGTCATTTGTACTCTTTCGGTTCCTCACAACACCCTGCCGCAAGGAACAATAAGGACAAAATAGCACATATTTCCCAATCCCGCAAGGAGTATATTCATTTCTGTCACCACCTTCGGGGTGAGGTATTGGGGGGTGATCTTACCGGGGGTTACGCTGCGCTCACGCCCCGGCTATTATCATGCAACCCGTTCCGGGTTTTCAGAATGAAAACGACCGGATCGGCAGAAGTTTAAGAACCACGGATGGACATGGATACACACAGATATTGATAACAAGAAACACAGCAAAAAGTTAATAAATAGCCCGCACGGAAAGCAAGCCCACAATCAAACTTTTGTGACAGGCCGTAGAGCACATCGAGGCAAAGGATGAGATCTGTCACCGCCTTCGGGGTGAGTTTTTTGGGGGTGATCTTACCGGGGGTTGCGCTTCGCTCACCCCCGGCTATTATCCCATAACCCGTTCCGGGTTAAAATAATGTGTCCATCCGTGGTTCCATATCATTTCGTCTGTCACCCCATCGGGGTGAGGTTTTGGGGGGAATCATTCTGAAAACCCCTGAGAAGGGGTTTCGTCACATAGACCCGGGTTGGGCGTGAAACGCCCTACCCGGGGTAACGGATCCCCCACGACACAACCCCGTATGGGGTTGCGTATCAACATCAATATGAATCAATTTCACGCAACCCTTACAGGGTTGTCAATTGGATGACTCCTTTCCCCGGGTAGAACGCCTGCGTTCAACCCAGGGCTGTGTGACGATACCCTCTGTCTAGGGTATTTAGAATGGAGACGCGCGAGCCGAACGTCGGCATCGCAATAATAAATAATTCAATAACAAATAATTATCTGTGTGTATCTGTGTTCATCTGTGGTTCTTATAATATCTATCCGTGGTTCTTTCACACCATCCGTGATTTCAAAATATTCTATTGAACTCCGAAGGGATTTTTCTTAGAATACTGGGCGTTGGTTATGAAACTGAATACTTTGATTAAGAGTACCCTGATCGCTGCCGCATTATGCTGCACTCAGGCTTTCGCGGCTGACATCCCCGAAGAATATTCCGTGGGTGATGGCTTCTTTGTTGGCTCCCAAGCCTATACATTCAACCGCTTTACACTGTTCGAGGCCATTGAAAAGAACGCGGCCGCGGGCGGCAAGGTGATCGAATTCTTCCCCGGTCAACGCATTTCCAAAGATATCGACCAGGGCATCGGTCCGGATACCTCCGACGAGAACCTCCAGAAGGTCAAAGACAAACTGGCTCAGTACAATATGAAGGTCGTCAGCTTTGGTGTGACCGGAGCCGGTGACGAAGCCGGTTTCCGCAAGATCTTTGAATTCTGCAAAAAGATGGACATCCGCGCTTTCGCGTGCGAACCTTCCAAAGATCTTCTCCCCGTTCTGGATAAGCTGGTCAAAGAGTATGATGTGATGGTCGCCATCCACAATCATCCCCGTCAGCCGAACAATCCCGATTACTGGGTCTGGGATCCGGTGGCGGTCTATAACGCGGTCAAAGATCTGGATCCCCGCATTGGTTCCTGCGCCGATATCGGTCACTGGATCCGCAGCGGTCTGAACCCGGTCTATTGCCTGAAAGTTCTCGAAGGCCGTATCATCTACTCCCACATGAAGGACCTGCATGAGTTCAGCCGCAACGGTCATGATGTACCCTGGGGCACGGGCATCAGCGATATTCCCGCTGTGCTGAACGAACTGAAACGCCAGGGCTTCAAGGGCAATATGTCCATCGAATACGAATACAACTGGGATAACTCCCTGCCGGAAGTCGCCCAGTGCATCGGTTTCGTTCGTGGCTATGCCGCCAAAGGCGCCAAGAAATAAGTAAGAACTTCTATTAAACAAAAAACACCCTTCAGAAAAACGGAGGGTGTTTTTTTATCGCGTAAAACACGGACGCGGATCACTTGATGGCCAGCGCGATGGCGCGGACCAGATCCTCCTCGTCCGGCGTGACTTGGCTGTTGGTGGAGGCCACGACCGTCTGGCAGGCTTCCAGCAGCGCGGTCTTGGTCGCCTGAGCGGCACGGCTGTTGATACTTTCCAAAGCGTTATCCAAAGCCTTGAAGGTACACTTGTCCAGCGGCAGGATCGTCTCCTTGTCATTTCCCAGGACAGACGCAGCACCTTTGGCAAAAGCGATCCCGACCTCTTTCTCGTCCACCCCCTCGGCACGGGCCAGGATGGAAAGCACCAGAACGATCTCCAACCGGAGCGCGGCGGCGTTTTCCCGGCCTTCACGGCGCGGCTTGGGCCGGAAATAGCGGGTCAAATGATGCTCCACATTCTTCAGCACACAGTACTCGAACAGATCCACCTGGTTATCGGCCACGATCAGATCATAGATCACCTTATTGAAACTCTCGAACTGGGACGCGGACATCCTCCTCAAGGCAGGCACGCACAGCGTGACCAGAGCCAGCTTCTGCGAACGGCTCAGATCCCGCAGATCACCGGCCGCCGTCAGAACATCCCGTCCGACAGACTCGCCGTAAGTGCCGATGACCCTCTTATACTGCGCCTCGGCTACAGTGTCATTCTCATCCAGCAGGATCCCGCAGACCAGAACGATACTGCCCAACGGATCGCCAGTGAGACGGCGCACCTCTTCAGGCAAAGTTTCCAGCAATCCCTGAGCCTGATCCGCGGTTTCATATCCGCCGGCCAGGATCGCCGCTGCCGCGAGCCCCATTCCCCGGCGCGGATTCGGGCGTTCCTTTTCCTTTTCTTTCTTAATGACCGCGGGCTGTTTTTTGACCGAACCTAGGGCCAGCGACTTCTTGAAATCTCCGTCAAAATCCGAATCCAGCAGCTTGATGCGCTCCACCAGCGGCGGATGCGTAGCGAAAATGTTCCCCAGCCAGCTGCTCAGACCGTTCGCGAAAAAGAGATGCGCCGCCTCCTCCGCCTCCGGCGACTGGATATAAGAATGAGCCGAATGCGCGCCGATCTTCTTCAGCGCCGAAGCCAGCCCCAGCGGATTGCGTGTGAACTGCACAGCCGACGCGTCCGCCAGATGCTCACGCTTGCGCGAGATAGAAGCCTGGATGATCTTGCCGAACAGCACACTGACCCAGCCCACGACAATCAACACTAACCCCAGCATCAGCAGCGCGGCCCCGCCGCCCTTATCACGGCTGCCGGAAGTCGGCCGCGAATAGAGCAGGATGCGCCCGATCACCGTCAGGAACATCAGCCCGAAGATCAGCGAGATCAAACGGATATTCAGCTTCATATCCCCGTTGAGGATATGACTGAACTCATGCGCGATCACCCCTTGCAGCTCCTCGCGGTTCAGCAGCTGCACCGCGCCGCGTGTCACACCAATGACCGCGTCCTCCGGCGTATAACCGGCCGCGAACGCGTTGATGCTCCGCTCCGCGTCCAGAATATAGATCTCCGGCACCGGTACGCCGGAAGCGATCGCCATCTCTTCCACCACGTTCCGCAGCTTGCGCTCGTCCGGATCCACCGGAGCCGGCGCGATCAACCGTCCGCCCATCGCCAGCGCGATTGTCTTGCCGCCCTGACGCGACAACTCGAACACCTTGACCAGCGTTGCGATCGCGATGCCGCCGCCCACGATTACACAAACCATACCCAGGATCCGGGGATCGAAACTGCCCATGAATCCTCCCGTGATGAGAAAGACCACGAATATCGTCGCGATCACTCCTAACAGGAATAAAACCACCATCCGCCGTGTTCCCCGGCGGGCTTCATCCTGACGCACCCAAAAATTTGCCGCATCACCCATAGCGTCTAAAGCATACCCCATGCTCCCCGGTTTGCCAAGCACACAACACGGCAAAATAAAAATAACTGCTTCTTTCCTCATTCAAACTTCTTTACTGATTTATAAAAGATAGCCCCATGCGAAAAACAATAAAAATACGAATGATTTCCAGGAAATCGTTCAAAAAAAATTAAAAAATATCTTTAATCGAATTATATTTTTATATCACTATCTTACTAATATAGAAGATGATATAAATATAAAAAATAATTTTATTTTTTTGTTGACATGGTTTTAATAAAAAGATAGATTTCAGTTTAATGTCGTTTGACGCTAGCTCGTCAATTTTAACCTGAATTAACTTAATTATGAAAAAGAATCAAATAAAAATAGTGATTGCTCTTTTATTAGGGATCTCGTCTTTGGGATACATCCATTCCCAAACTGCAAACTCATCGAGCAACATATCTCCACCTGGTAATTTATTATCCACACCGGCAGATATGCCCGCTGCTTCACAAAACAATATCACATCTCCGACACAAAACAATACCTCCGCTGAATACATCCAGGAAAATTATGACCTTCGCCGTTTTCTGGAAGAAGCGCCTCCGCTGCGCAAAGTCGTTTATGGAATAGACGCAACCACATATTACAGCAGCAAAGACACTGAGGAAATTCGCAAAGCCAAAAAAGGCAAACATGTTTTCTATGAAGGTTCCTGGCAGCCAAATACTTTTTATGATAAGATATTAGATGACCTTCCAGGAAGAGAATTCGCCATAGAACATAAAGGATTTGTGGTAGGACGTAACGCAAACGGATTATACTGGGTTGTAGAATACCTAAAATCACATGGTAATTCACCTCAACAAGGTGTCATCTCAACCGCTGAAAAAAATCAACCAGGCGAAAAAAAATCATATCCTGAATCTTATGCCGGCATAGGAGAAGGCAGATTACATGATGTGCGCAATCTTTGGATCAACTGTCTGATTCCCGGAACATTGAAATGGATAGATGAGGATCATTTTCAAGCCGAAGCCATCCCTCCTACCCCGGTAACTTCTGATGAAGAAAAAATTCTGACCGGCACTGTTACAAGACGGGATGAACAAGGTCGACCCACAAAAATTGAATATCAATGGCCGGCTATCCTCGATGAAGGCAAGATTTGGAATGAATACATCTACTCCGAACCTGTGGGCAAAACTAAACTTCCCAACATCATGGTTCAGGCGACAAAGTACAACATGTCCCTTTTGCTTTCCAAGACATTTTATGTAACAAACGTCTTGACCTATATTGAGATAGGAACCACAAATCTCAGCGAACTTGGCTACACTCCGGCAATGTTTTTAAAAAAAGATGTAACCACGCCACCTTTAATATTCCACAGATCAAACGATGTAACGTATGAAGTCATTGACGGAGCAATGGAATTAAAGCCAAATCGTAAATTCGTAAATGGAACTGAAGTAATGCCGTGATACGCGTCCTGTTTCAGTGATATTAGGATGGAATAACACCGGAAAAAATATCTGGGGATTCCTATGAAGCGAAATGCTTTTTCCTTCGTGGATCTGTTGGTCGTTATTGCGATCATAGTGGGAGTGATTTTCCTGTTATTTCCATCCTTATTGCAAAACAAAAGAAAAGCAATTGAAATCCACTGCGGTAACAATGTAAAACAACTGGCTTTGGTGAACTATTACCATTCCGATGTTTACGGAGAAAATCTGAATTACGGCAACTATCAGGATGATAGGAACATCTGGAATAAAAAGGGTGTCTGGCTGGGAGCTTTGATTGCAGAGGATAGAATTCAAAATGAAAAGATCCTTACATGTCCGGCTGCAAAGCCCGGCATCAGGATCAAAACAGGTCAGGATATACAGGGAACAGCCGATACTTCCTGGGTAAGATGGTCTGCGGAAAACGATAGAAACGCTCGGATGTACAGCAGCAGCTATGGATACAATGGCTGGCTTTACACAGCGGGACTCAAAGATGGAATGTTCCCTGGCTTTGAGGAAAACTTCTATTTGAAATCGGCACGCATTAAATATCCGGAAAAAACTCCCGTTTTCTTTGATTGCACTTGGGTCGATGCCTGGCCGATGGAAACGGATCTGCCGTCAAAAGATCTTTATTCAGGCAGATCTTATTGGGAACGGACAAATGAAATGGGACGCTTGACTATTCTTCGACATGGCAATATCAACCCCAGGAACGCACCGCAAAATTTCGATTACTCAGAATCTCCCCTGCCCGGAGTCATCAATATCGGAATGAGTGATGGTCATGTGGAATCCGTTCAAATAGAAAATCTGTGGCAACTGCCCTGGCACAGAAAATGGCAGACTCCAACCACAAGACCACGTTAGATATCCGACTGATATGAATAGTCTTGTCTTCTAAATCACAAATTTTTTTGACTTCATTGTTCGTTTTATGTTCAATGAAAGCATGTTTGAGACGCGCTTTTTGAGTCCGCGGATACTGAGCATCCTTTGTACTGCGGCATTATCCTTCAGCCTGACACTCCGGGCCCAGGTCTGGCAAGGCAAACCTGTGGATTTCTCCCATGGAGATCTGCGGGTTTCCGATAATAAACACTTTCTGCAGCACCGGGATGGTACCCCGTTCTTCTACCTGGGCGACACAGCCTGGGAGCTTTTTCACCGGCTGAACCATGAGGAAGCGGATCTCTACCTTGCCGATCGTGCCTCCAAAGGCTTCACCGTCATCCAGGCTGTCGCACTGGCTGAACTGGACGGCATCTCTGCTCCAAACGCTTATGGCCACCTGCCCCTGATAGACCGCGACCTCTCCCGGCTGGACATCAAAGAAGGCGCGGACAATGACTACTGGGACAATGTGGATTACATCATTAACAAATCCAATGAATTAGGAATGTATATCGGGTTTCTGCCCAGCTGGGGATGGTACTGGCGCGATAAAGATCCCGTGATGAATATCCAAAACGCAGAACAATATGGTGAATTTCTGGGTAAACGCTATAAAGACAAACAACTTATCTGGATCCTGGGCGGAGACCGTGATGTGGCCAATGACCGCCAGAAAGAAGTCATCCGCGCCTTGGCTGCAGGACTGAAAAAAGGCGATGGAGGCCGCCACTTGTTCACCTTCCATCCTCCCGGTGCTTCCGGTTCATCCCAATGGCTTCATAATGAAACATGGCTCGACTTCCATATGCGCCAAAACGGTCACGAAATTCTTTACACGGACCGCTACAGCAAAACACTGGATGACTACAACTTGCAGCCTGTCAAACCGGTCATAGACGGTGAACCGGTCTATGAAGATCACCCTGTCAACTTTGATGCCGGGCGGCGCGGACACACCGTTTCAGCGGACCTGCGTCCTCCCTTCTATTGGGATACCTTCAACGGCGCCCTGGGGCACACCTACGGCCACCACTCCATCTGGCAAATGTATGATCCCGATAAAAAACACTCACCGATCAACAACCCTCTTATGAGCTGGAAAGAGGCCATCCATCAGCCCGGCTCCACCTATATGACGTATGGGCGGATGCTCCTGGAATCCAGACCGTTCCTGACACGCATCCCGGATCCCGGTCTGATCGTCTCCGATAAAGTCCAGACCGCCGTCCCCGGCACCGGACGCTATCGCTTTGTCGCGGCCAGAGACCAGGACGGGACTTATGCCATGATCTACGCCCCGGCAGGCCGCCGGTTCTCCGTCAACTTGGAAAACATCAAAGCAGAAACCATCAAAGCCTGGTGGTACGATCCTCGAACCGGGACAGCTTCCCTCATAGGAAACTTCAAAAAATCAGAACTCCCCGCAAACTTCATCAGCCCCACACCGGGAGAAACACTGGACTGGATACTGGTGCTCGATGACGAATCCAAAGGATACCCGTCTCCCGGCACAAGGATGAATACAAAATAAACATCAAAGTGTATCTGATGTACTAAAGAGGGGGTAAAGAGGCAATAAAAAACCCGGCAACGACC